>DATFTE010000056.1:0-91345 GCA_035262225.1 Terriglobales bacterium | reverse complement strand
TTCTCCGCGGCGCTCAGAACTTTTTGTTTATTGAAGCCAAAACCAAACGCCATATCATTGCGGACTCCGGCTCCGCTGCCGCCGAAGAACGCTCCTCCCTGGGAAGGTTCACCTGACGGTCAAGCATCTCACTGGCAATCCGTCCAACAACGGGATGGCCGGGTGGACAATGGTCATTGTAAGGCGGGTTACCGAGAACTGTATGGTTACCAAGGGTTACCGAAAGGGAGTGTACCGACGGGCTGGGGAGGGAACCTCGAGGAGCGGCGACAGGTCCCAACGGAGAACCCGCGGCGTTTCCCTTGGCGCGCAGCGATCGCAATACGTTACTTTGTCACAAAACAACAAAAGATAGTTTGGTTAAAACCGCAATAGAGTAGTCAGGGCGGATGACCATCTTCTCTTGAATGCAGATTCTTTCGATGTTAGCGTATGCTCCGGTTTCGCCGGATTTTTCTCCCGCTGGGTCCCTGGATCTCCGTCGGGAGCGCGAAGCACGAACCTTCTGGAGGAGATTCCCCCGATGAACCGCAGGCGCTGTATTGCGACCGCATTCTCTTTTCTGCTTACGCTCGTTACCTTAACTTTTTGTTCGACGATCATTCACGCCTCGGACCGCACTCAGTCTTCCGCTCAGGCCTTATTGGGAAATCACGCTCTCCGGGTAGCTACCGGTGCCGCGCCGGAAGAGACTTCACAGGTTGTAGCTCCCGCAGCTCACCCGCTCAAGCCGCCCGTCAAGTACGCCACGGGAGGTTACAGTCCCTACGCCGTCGCCATCGCGGACGTGAACGAAGATGGCAGGCCCGACGTGGTCACAGCCAACCAGGAACTGTATGGAACCGAAAGCTCGGTGAGCGTTCTTCTTGGAAATGGCGACGGCACACTCCAGCCAGGCACCGTGTTCGATTCCGGCGGTGTCAGCGCCTATTCCGTGGCGGTAGCCGACGTCAACCATGACGGCCACTTCGACCTGCTGGTGGCCAACGGATGCGCCAGCGGGACCAACTGCTCGGCGGAAGGCGTATTGGCGGTGCTGCTGGGGAACGGCGACGGCACGTTCCAGGCCGCCACAGGCTATAACACCGGTGGCAGCGACGTTTATCACGCCATCGTCGCGCTGGCGGACTTGAATGGCGACGGCAATCTCGATGCGGTCATCGCCCATGGCTGCGGCGGACTCACTTGCACCGACGGCACGGTCAGCGTGTTGCTGGGAGATGGTACCGGGGCCTTCGGCGCAGCCACCAGCTACGCTTCCGGCGGCGCCGGCGCAAGCTCGGTCGCCATCGCTGACATGAACGGTGACCACAAGCTCGATCTGTTGACTGTTAACTGGTGCTCCAGCGTGTGCAGCACGTCGACGCCCACCGAGGGCTCGGTCGGGGTGCTGCTGGGTAATGGAGACGGAACCTTCCAGCCTGCGGTTGCTTATCCTTCCGGCGGTAACGGGACCCGTTCGATCGCCGCGGCCGACATGAATGGCGATGGCAAAATCGACGTGCTCACCGCGAGTTGCGGGCCTGACGCGTGCGCTCCCGGATTCCCTGGGGGAACGGCCGCGGTTCTGCTTGGCAACGGCAACGGCACCCTGCAATCCGCTCTGGCCAACAATGCTGCCGGGGACTCACCGGATGCGGTCATGGTCTCGGACCTGAACGGAGACGGTAAGCCGGATCTGGTGGTGGGGAACTGGGGAACGGTCAACGGCGCCACCAATCAAGGGGCGATCACGTTGCTCATTGGCAGCGGAAATGGCTCCTTCCAGAAGACCCGAACCGTGCTTGCCGGCGGCAATGAAGTGCCTTCCGTGGCCGTGGGAGACTTGAATGGCGACGGGCATCCCGACGTAGTTACTGCCGACGTCGCCGGCACTTATCGTTACAAGACCAACGGCTCGGTCAGCGTGTTTCTCAACAACCTTCCCTAAAGGCGATCTGGATCACTGGCCGGGTACCCCGCCCTTGTCGCTGCGCTTGGTTGGCAACGATGGGGCGGGGGAAGCCATTTGGGATCGCCTGGCTGGTCAAGGGCGAGACCTATTTAAAGGATTCAGAACTGCACTCAGGGCGTGGCGATTCCCCCGGTCCTCACGCGTGGGAGACGGGGAAAGAGCGGTTCTGCCCCTCTCGACACGGTCCTCGAGGCCGGTCAGTTACTAAAGTCATGTTGGCTTCGCCCGCACTCGCTGTATGCTTCCCCAAATCACTGTGGAGGCGTGGTCGGTGAACTACGAGTTCTTCTTCGTCCGGCGCAAGGCACGAAAGACGCCGAGGTTCATTCGCGTATTCAGCCCTGATCTGAGCACTGCCGATCTGCTGCTCGCCGAGCACTTTGGATACCATGGCACGGCCAACGACCGCAAAGCCGTGCGCGCCTTTCTGCGTGCTCGCAACGTTCATCCGGTCCCGGTCGTCACCATATTTCCCAAGCGGGGGGTGGTGACTCTGTGCGGCCCCGAAGCCGCCTGAGCGTCCCACGTTTCTTCGCATCCTCGGGTCGGCTTTCACTCCCGGACGTTGCGGACGGCTGTCGAGCGATTGCCCATGCTGCCCGGGCGGCGATGCAGCCTGTCTCGGCACTAGCGTGTGTCGCGCAGTTCCTGAGATCTGTACTGTGCGCGGAACTTGTCGAGCAGGGGGGGATCCCCATGCGCATCTTGCCACAGAATCGCGTTCAGTTCCTGCGGGTTGACCGCATCGGGCCGGGTAAAATTCATCTTTTCGGATTCCTTGGCACCCGGAGCCGATTTCCCGTTCATCTCGTAGATGAGGCCGTTCCGCAGGTTCGAGTTATCCGCCGGATAGGGCCGCTGCGTTCCTGCTCCGCCGAATAGCGGCGCCATCACCGGAGAGTGCGCGTCAAACAGGTTCATGGCAGGAAGTCCCAGCAGCACTTCCATGGTGTGAACCATACTCACCGTTGTATAAAAATGATGGTCGATGAAGGGCGTCTCTTCCTGCGGCGAATACTTGCTGATGACCAGCGCCAGGGAGCGGTGCGCATCAACGTGATCCGCCCCGTTCTGCGCATCGTCCTCGATAACGAAGATCGCCGTGTCATCCCAGTACGGGCTGTGGGAAACGGCATCGGCTACGCGTCCTACCGCCAGATCGTTATCCGCGACGGAAGCTCGAGGCGCGGGTCTTCCCCTGCGCGTCCCACCCGTGTGATCGTTCGGCAAGTACAGCAGGATAAACTGCGGTAGTTCCTTCTCTGTCCCGCGAGCCTTCACAAATTCGTCAAACTCGCGAAGGAATTCGTCGGCGCGCAGCTGATCGGGATAATCGATTTCAAAGTTGGGGTAAAGCGGATCCATGTGGTCGCGCTGCGCCGCTTTGGTTGGTCGCACGCTTCTCACCTGAGGAACGGCCCACGGCCACGGGCTCGGCCCGCCGCGCGGAGTGCCAACGTTCGCTGGCAGGGGATCCCCTTTCCTGATCTCCTGTGTTCGACATCCGCCGGCGGTGGTTGCCGGCCTGCCTTCGCGCGGCGAACCCGTCCCTTCGTCCCGGCACAACGTCATCTCGGTCATTTCTCCATAGATCCGGTAGGTCAAATTGTGCCGGGCCAAGTTGTCCCAGAGAAAGCCGGTTCCCGGATCATCCATCTCGGGAACCTCCTGGTCGAGCGGGTTGCCGTAATCCTCCGGCCGCTTTGCACCACGATAAATAATGGGCCAGACGTTTTCGATGTAGTCGGAAGTGGCAGACGCATCGGACCAGAGATGGCCATTGGCGGAGACGTCTCCGCTGTCATAAAAGTTGTCGAGCACTCCGAACTGCAGGGCGAGTTTGTGCTCATTGGGCGTGATGTCGGCTCCATACATGGTCAACGAAGAATCTCCGTTGCCGACCGGAAGGTCGCCAAAGATCTGATCGTAAGTCCGGTTTTCTTTCAGGATATAGATCACGTGGCGAATGGGATCGCCCCCCCGCGCAAACTCGATTTCTTCTGTGCGGCTATGAAGAAGATCATCGTCCTCCACCTGCTTTGTATACGCTGTCAGATTCTTTTCAATCTCGCTGAGGGGAAGGCGTTGAATTGAACCGGCAATCAGGGTGGCAATGTACGGATGTTTGTTCGGATGCAACCCGGTCTGAACGCTGGCATTCCCGGCGTTGGGCCCGCTGCTTTCACCCTTGGCACTCGCGATCAGCAAGTCGTTGCCGGCCAGGGTGAGCGCGCTCGGATACCACTCGGTGGGTACAAAGCCGATCGCCGGTTCCGCGCGGGTTGAATCTGCCTTTCGTCTATTCTGAACAATGTCAAAGACGGCAACCGCATTGAGCGACGTGCTCGCCGCATAGAGGTATTTCTCATCTGCTGAAAGAGCAATGGCAACCGGAGCCGCACCCGGCTTGTCGTCGCTTCCGAGCGCCGCTCGATAACAACCGAAGGGCGCTCCCTGCTTCAAATCAATCGCCGCGACGCCATCCGCTTGCGGTGTCGCCGCATTCGCCAGGGCCACGTAGAGCGTATCTTCGTCGCGGTTCAGAAGCAGGCTCGTGGGATGGGTGCCTGGCGCGACCGGATCCGAAGGCCTCCATAACTCCATCCTGCGAGCGACCTCCCCTTTCCTGAGATCTAACTCCGCAACCGACGAGTCATTCCACAGGCTCACCCAGGCCTTGGTTCCGCTCTTGTTGGCAAGGACAGTGTAGGGATAGGCAGTCGGCACGTACTTGTTGGTACTGACATCAAAAGACCTGAGAATTCGACCAGAGGCAACATCGAGCAGAACGACGGTATCGGAAAGATTGTTGGCAACCAGCAGGCGATCGCCGCCAGCAGAGTCGAGTACCGCCAGTCCCGCCGGGTACGGCACCGCGGTTCCTTTCGGATTGGAGCCCACGTCATAGGTGACGATCTTCCCTGGCCCCGGCGTCTGTGGCGGAATTGGAAGGAAGCGATCCGGGGTGACCTGCCCTTCGGCGAATCGATAAATGGCAATGCCGTTGTCGGTCATCGATCCCATGGAAGCATAGAGACGTTTTCCATCCCGCGAGAAAGCCAGTCCTATGAAGTAGCTCCCGGACGTCGATTTTTCATCGCCGCGTAGGCGGTCGTCAGGAAAATCACGCAGCTGGTTATTGCTGAGGTCGAGAACCGCAATGGACTGCCGCACGCCGCTTTCCTCAATGCCGTATCCCTGGTTGAGCAAGGCGGCATAGCGGCCATCCGGACTTAAAGCGATGGTAGCGGGATAACTGTTCGTACGGCCAATGAAACCAGGGACGGGAGTGGTAAGCATTTTCCCGGTGGGAAGATTAATTTTTCGTGACGGCCCGGTTGTACGGGCGACAATGAATAACCCGCAAAAGCCAAGAACGACGCCAACGATGATGCCATAGGTTGTTTTCACGATCTAAAGGCCTCGTATGGTATAGAGCGGCACCTTTTCATGCAGATGCGATTCTGTCTTGAACGCGTTTGACTTGCTCCACGAAGACAGACAGGATCACACCAGTCCACAACCCAACGCGAGGCACGTGTAATGTTGTTCCCCAACGAGAGAGTCGCATGGAAACAGGGATTTACTGGAGGAGAACCCTCCATTCACCGTACAATCAAAGCGTGGCTTCGCCCATCGATACGGCGATGTTTCGTCCGATCACGCCGGGAATTGAAACCGTATCCAGCAGTCTCAGCATGCATCGGCATCGGCATTTGCGCCCGTATGCCACGGTCGTGCTCGCGGGTCGTCTCGACGAATCAGCATATGCAGGCCGCATCAGCGCCACTGCCGGCGATGTTCTTATCCATCCCACGCTCGATTGTCACGCCAATCCCTGGATCACTGCCGGGCTGAAGATCATAAGACTGGATTGGTCCGACACCAGCGGGACCGGTGGGCTCTATCGTCTGGATGCGATCGACGAAGTGGCCCGGGTGGCCGAGAAAGACGTAGTCGAAGCCAAACTTCTGCTGGAGCTGATGCTTCGAGAAAAAAGCGCCCCTTCCCCCGCTCGAAAGAACGACTGGCCGGACCTGCTGCGCGAAGATCTGACCAGAAATAATCGCACCGATATCGCTAGGTGGGCGGAAGTGAACGGCCTCGCCAGGGAAACGGTGTCTCGGGGCTTCGCCCTTGCCTACGGAATTGCCCCGTCAATTTTTCGTGCCGAAACACGTGCGCGAGCGGCATGGCTGCGCATTACCAGAGGATCTGACTGCCTCTGCCGAATCGCCACCGACACAGGCTTCGCCGACCAGGCACACATGACAAGGTGGGTCCATCGTATTTCAGGGGCTCCACCGGCAGCATGGCGGGTGTTCCCCTCGGATCATAATCACTGATCCTCAATCCTCAGCGGCACATCTTTCAGCTCCTCGATCCTGGCGATGACGATGGCGCGCGTTCCCTTCCTCTCGTAGACAGTGCCGCAGGCCCGCACATACTTGCCGAGGAACGGCATCAGGGCTTGGCGCTGATCCGTATCCGGCATCTTGTCGGAAATGGGCAGGTAAAGTTCGCCCTCCTTGGTGAGTATGACAAGCGGGGAACCATTCTTCGCGCACTCCTGCAGGCACTTCATGCTCAAATGAGTCGCTGTCGCTTCCAGGTTCTGAATAGGGCAGGCGATATCGCGCACCAGGCCCTCGATGGTGGTCTGCGTCTGGTGAGATGGAGTTTGCGGATTCGATGGATTCGCCGGCGTCTGCGCAAGAGCCAGGCTCAGCGTTACAACGCAAGCGAGGAGAACAAAAGTCAGCGATCTGTGCATATCCAACTTCATCCCTCCCGACCCACATTAAAGTGTGCCCAGTGAGACCCGCAATTCGCCTCTCGGGATAGTTACTGCCTCGACCCAACTGTGCCGGCCTGCTTCTTCCGGAGAGCGGTGACCTTGCAAAATAGCTGCAGAGACGCCTTGAGGATGTCCGACTTCCGGGTATTTGTCTTGAAGGAATGCGACGGTTCAGCCAGCACACTACAGCCAACAACCCTCAAGGCCTGCTAAGGATGGAGCCAGGCGGGGTCTCTAGCTTTTTGTGGTGGTTGAAAGACTCTATCTGGGGTGTTTCGGGGGAAATCGCAGACTGGCACCCGAGCGGGCCATGATTTCTGGTGCCGCCTACGCCAACCACTACATCGTCAACAGCCCTCATCTTTGGCACTATAATTTCGGGCAATAATGGCCCTCGCCTCTGGCACAAAACTCGGGCCGTATGAGATCGTTGCGCCGTTGGCCTCCGGCGGTATGGGGGAAGTGTATCTGGCGCAAGACACTCGACTGAGGCGCGATGTCGCCATCAAAGTTCTGCCATCCCAGCTTGCCGTCGATCCTACCTTGAAGGCGCGTTTCGAGCGAGAAGCACGGGCTATTTCTTCGTTAAACCATCCCAACATTTGCACGCTGCACGATGTCGGGACCCAGGATGGAATCGACTTCCTGGTCATGGAGTATCTGGAAGGCGAAACGCTCCAGCAGCGGCTGGTACGCGGCGCATTGCCCCTGAAGCAGGTGCTTGAGTATGGAATTCAGATCGCGGAAGCCCTCGACCGCGCCCACCAGGCGGGGATTGCCCACCGCGACCTGAAGCCGGGTAACATCATGCTGACCAAGTCCGGCGCCAAGCTTCTCGATTTTGGGCTGGCTAAGCCTGTTCCTGCTCTGCTTCTCGGAGCAGCTGGCACGGGATCCCCGACACCCTCCGCACCTACGCTGAGCGTTGCCTCGCTGACCTCGCAGCCTAGCCCCCTCACCGAGCAGGGCAAAGTCGTAGGCACGTTTCAGTATCTTGCTCCCGAAGTGCTACAGGGCAAAGACGCGGACGCGCGAAGTGACATATTCGCCTTGGGCGCAGTCCTGTTTGAAATGATCTCCGGCAAACCTGCCTTTCCCGGCAAGAACCAATTGAGCGTGATGACGGCAATTCTGGAAAAAGAGCCGGAGCCGATTCCGCAAGCTCCGGCCCCGCTGGAGCACGTTGTGCAGACCTGCCTCGCCAAAGAACCCGCTGAACGCTGGCAGAGCGTGCGCGAGGTCGGGCGGGAATTGCGGTGGGCGGCACAAGCCAGCATGCAGCCGGCCGCCGGTAATGCTCGTAAAACTCGGGGATTCCGCCTCTTCGGACTCGGTGCAGCTACGGGGCTGGCCACGGCAGCCCTCATAGTATCCGCGGTGCATTACCGGACGAGAGCGGTGACGGGCCCACCGTTGCTGGTTTCAGTCACTCCTCCGGCTGGGGTATTCCCGGATACCTGGGGGCGAAATGGGCCGCCGCAGATTTCTCCCGACGGCCAGAATCTCGTGTTTGTCGGTTGCAAGAGCGAGACCGCGTCAAGGTCAATTGCTGGTAATCGAGATTGCTCGATTTGGTTACGATCCCTGCGTTCGGTCGAAGCGCGGGAGATTGCCGGGACAAGCGGAGGTTACGGCCCTTTTTGGTCATCTGACGCACGGCAGATCGGTTTCTTTGCTGATGGCAAGCTGAAGCGTGTGGCCGCTGATGGCGGACCAGTACAAATCATCTGCAATGCAGAGGACGGTCGGGGGGGAAGTTGGGGTAGCAAGGGCACTATCATTTTTGCGGCGACACGGGGCAGCCCCATCTTCCGGGTTCCGGCCGAAGGGGGCACACCGGTCGCGATAACCAGCTCCCGGCCGGCTTTGAACTTGTCTGATCTTGGTAGCCATCGCTGGCCTTACTTCCTGCCGGATGGCGAGCACTTCCTCTATCTGAGCGCGCCGGCTGGAGCTTGCAGCGGAGGGGACGAGATTCATTTTGCCTCATTGGACTCCCAACGCGACGTCCCAATCATGCCGGCGTGCACAAGCGTGGCCTTCGCTGATGGACGCCTCATCTATTGGCGCGATGGCAATTTGGTTGCGCAACCCTTCGACCCGCTCCGTGGAATAGTGAGCGCTGCTCCTGTCGCCATTGTCGAGCATGCGGCATTTGATTCCTCGTTCGGTTTCAGCCCATTCTCCGTCTCGGACGATGGCAAGCTGCTGTACGTGACCGGACAGGGCCCGGTCGGTGCTCAGCTCGTCTGGTACGACCGTACCGGCAAAGTGCTGGGCACTCTGGGTGAGGCGACAGCGTACTCTAGTGTGGCAATTTCTCCGGATGGCTCGCGTGTTGTCGCCGATACTCAACAGCAACGCATTCTCCTTCTCGATTCCAGGGGAACCCGAACTCTGGTAACCCTCAGCAGCCATTTCGGGCCTTTCCCTACATGGTCTGGCGATGGCCGATACGTTTATTTCACAGCGCAGGCGAGCGGGGCATACGGCATCTTTGCCATAGCCACCGACGGTTCAGGCGCCCAGCAGGCTTTGGTCACATTTTCAAAAGGGCAACCCGGAGCGGTGTTCCTCACAGCGTCCCCCGACGGGAAGTATCTCGCCTATGCAGCTCTAGACTCTTCGGGAAAACTGACCCTCTACAGCCTTGAACTCTCCCAAGGCGCAAAACCGCGCTCGTTTCTTCCCCCCACGGCAGACGGATCCGCACCAGCATTTTCGCCCGACGGAAAATGGCTGGCATACGAGTCAACTCAGAGTGGCAGAAACGAGGTTTACATCACCCCATTTCCGGAAGGCGGAGCGCAATACCAGATCTCCACCAATGGTGGTGAAAGGCCGGCTTGGAGTCATGACGGCAAGGAAATGTTCTATCGTGAAAACTTGAGATTGATGTCGGTAAAACTGAATACTGCCGGGCGTAAAGTGGAACTGGGTACTCCGACCCCGTTGTTCGAGGTGGCCGCTCGCAATCTCAATGGCCGTTGGTACGCTGTCTCACCGGATGGCCGTTTTATCATGAACACATCGCCCGCATCGGCACAGACGCAGCGCTTTGAGCTGGTCGTCAATTGGCCGGTGGAGCTGAACAAATGACACTTCATACCGCGCTAGCGTTGTACCCATTGCCCATAAGCCTGCGGTGAACACGTCCCGGGCTTCCAGGGCCCGCGGAAAGAGATATAGCGCCCGCCAATGCACTTGAGCCAATTCCTCATTCCCGCGTTACAGCGAGAGGCGTGATGCGACCTGCATTTGGCATAAGATTTTACGCGCACGGAGGTGAGTGTCATGAGCCGATGGTCTGCGTGTGACTTTGCGTTCCTGAAACTCGCGGTTGCGTTCATGTTTGCCGGGATGTTCATCTATCCTCTGGCGGCACAGAATTCGCCGACTGCGACGAGTAGCAAGCAAGTGACCCTCACTTACATGGGCACGGCAGGCTGGGAAATCACGGACGGCAACACGGTAATCCTCCTCGATCCGTACCTATCGCGAATCTACGGGCCGCAACCGCCCGGTAGAGCGCCGTTTGCACGTGCCGCTGGCGACAACCGTCCACAGTACGGATGGACTGATGTTGCGGTGCCAGATACGGCCGTGATTGACTCGCACATTAAGAAAGCCGACTTCGTCCTCGTCACCCATACACATTACGACCACGTGCTCGACGTTCCTCACATTGCTCTCAAGACTCATGCCACAGTGATTGGAACAGAGAGCACTGAAAATGTCGTGCGGGCGTACCACGTGCCCGAAGAGCAGTTGATTACGGTGCGCGGCGGCGAGGATTACGACTTCGGTATTTTTTCCTTGAAAGTGATTCCCAGCTTGCACAGCCCACTTGATCACAAACACTATTTCAGTTCGGCAACAGCCCCGGCGGGCATGAAGGCACCCTTGACTCTGGAGCAGATGCACCCGGAGGGTGGTACGCTCGCCTACCTCATTCGTTTTCATGGTCATCAAATTCTTGCGTTTGGCGGGATGAATTACATCGAGAGAGAAATTGAAGGGTTGACACCCGATGCCGTTCTGGTCGGCGCTGCTTCTTCCAGAAAGGAGATTTACGACTACGCCGGGCGACTGCTGCGCGACCTGCATTTTCCAGCCTTGGTACTGCCCACACACTGGGACAACTTTACCGCCCCTTACGGTGCTTCTCAGCAGCCTGCAATTGACGCTCTGCAGTCGTTTGTGCAAGAAGTCACTGCCTCCTCGCCGAATAGCAGAGTCATCGTACCGAAGTACTTCGAGCCGATTTCACTGGACTTGCCGAGTCGCTAATTCGGAAGGTGATGGTCTATTCTTATTGGCCCAAACTGGGGAACGATCCACGAGGGGTGCGGAGAATAGGGTGTGAAACATCGAATCGTGCACACGCTTCAGAAATTTCTTCTTAACCCGCCAATCAAGCTAGCGCTTGCGATGGGTCTGCCACTGCCGGGGTATGCGTTGCTCGAAACCACAGGGCGCAAGAGCGGAAAGCCACGTCGTACGCCGGTGGGCGACGGGCGTATCGCCGACCAGTTCTGGCTGGTGGCAGAGCATGGGGTGAAGGCGGGATATGTCCGCAACATCCAGCGCGATCCGCACGTACGTCTGAAGCTGCGTGAAGGCCTGATCTATCACTGGCACACGGGCACAGCATGTCTGCTTCCGGATGATGATCCGCGTGAGCGCCAACTCTGGCTGGCAAGTCATCTGCCGAGCAGTGCCGGGAATGCGAGAGCAGTACGGCTCTTCGGAACGCAACTGCTCACGATTCGAATTGATTTGGACGGTTTACCCCTGGCCTAGCCAGCTGCGCTCGCGCCTCTCTGTGGCAGATCTGACCTCGATCAGAACAGATGGTAACTGAGCCTTTCCCGCCGCGATACATCCATACTTTGGTTTGTAACGAAGTGTCGTTGCCCTGAACGCCATACATTGGTGGCGCGATTCACAGCCTGTGCGCTTAGAACATCTGATTGCAAGCATGGAGGTGCATCTTGCGAAGCCGTTTTGCGATATTCACGTTCACAGCGATCGCAGCGCTCCTCGTAATTGCGTCTGCGCCAGCACAGGATCATGAAGCAGAGCCTGAATACAAATCGCCGTGGAGAACTCCCTGGACCTACGACGGGACAACGGGTGCGGGACACTGGAGCAGCCTCGATCCCGAGTACGCGCCCTGCAACACCGGCCAGGCACAATCTCCCATCGACATTCGAAATCCGCAGAAACAGCGCCTTCCGGTGCTGCGATTCGAGTACAAAAGCAGCCCGCTCAAATACGTCACGAACAATGGCCACACGATACGAGTGAACTATCACGATACCCCCGATCGGGGAAACTTTCTGCTGGTGGGTGACAAGCGGTATCAACTCACGCAACTGCATTTCCATCGTCCCAGCGAGGAGTACATCCATGGCAAGCAATACGACATGGTGGTTCACCTGATGCACAAAGCTGGGGACGGCGAGGTTGCCGGTGTCGCGGTTCTCGTCAAGACGGGCAGTGCAAACTCTGCGCTTCAACAGATCTGGCAGCACATGCCGAGACTCGAAGGTCAACAGAAGGTTGTGGGAGTCGAGTTTAATCCCGCAGGACTGCTGCCGCCGACAACCGGGTACTACACGTATATCGGATCGATCACCGCTCCGCCTTGCACGGAGGGCGTCAGATGGTTTGTGCTGAAAACCCCGATCGAGATTTCATCAAAGCAGATCGAGGATTTCGCCAAGCTCTATCCCCATGATGTGCGCCCTCTTCAACCACTCAACGGACGCGGGGTGAAGGAGAGTCAATAATGTCGATTGCCCTGAAGGCGCCGATGCGGGCCCGTATACCCGGACTGATCTTCACAATCACTTCGTGCTTGACGACGCCGTTCATGGCACAAGCGGCTGAACCGCAATATGCCGTCATACCTGATGTTCAATACTGCACTGGCGGAGGACATCCGCTGCTGATGGACATCTTCATCCCAAATCATCGTAATCGCGTTCCGACACCAGCAGTGCTTTGGATTCACGGCGGCGGCTGGGATCATGGGGATAAGAAGGCTAATTCCGGCGCGCCGTTCCTCGCCGACGGCGGGTTCGTGGCGGCAAGCCTCTCTTATCGTCTGAGTGGCGAGTCGCCGTTTCCGGCGGCCATTGAGGATTGCAAGTGTGCCATACGGTTTCTGCGTTCGAATGCAGCCTTCTACGGGATGGATCCCACTCGAATTGGCGTTGCGGGATCATCAGCGGGAGGCCATCTGGCTGAACTGGTTGCAACCGCTGATCAGAGTCAGGGACTGGAGGGAACTGGAGGTTGGCAGGGTGTCTCCAGCAGCGTGCAGGCGGCAGCATCTTACTATGGAGTTTCAGATCTCACGATCCCGTTCCCCGCCCAGACTGAACCATTCATCCGTAAGTTTCTCGAAGGCGCCCTGCAGGAAAAACCAGACTTGTATCGAAGCGCGAGTCCCATTTCCTATTTGTCGAAGACGGATCCACCGCTGCTGCTCGTTCACGGGGAAAATGACGCTGACGTTCCATTCGATCAGTCTGCCCGCATGGCAGAGAGGTACCGTCAGTCCGGCTTGCAGGTTGAGTTTATTGCGGTCAAGAATGCCGGGCATGATTTTCAGCAGACGGGAAATGCTCCAGCCTTACCCTCAGTGGAACTGATCCACCAGAGAACCGTGGACTTTTTCAACCGTTTTCTACTGAATTCCACTTCTCGGTAGAAGCGAGCCCTGTTAGGGAGACTCTGTTAAGCCCTGTGGCGACGATGACCGGCTTTGAGCGACACCCAGAGATGAAATTTCTTGAACACACCTCTGTAGAGGCAAATGGGGCGAAACTGCACGTCGCGCAGGGAGGAGCGGGCAGGCCTCTCGTGCTCCTGCATGGCTGGCCTGAATTTTGGCTGACATGGGAACCGGTGATGCGCCGGCTGGCGGGCCGATATAGGGTAATTGCCCCCGATCTTCGAGGATTTGGCGAGAGTGATAAACCGTCGGGTTCCTTTGGCGCTAACGACCACGCCGCAGACATAATGGCACTTCTCGAGCGGCTGGGGATCGAGGCTATCGGGATGGTGGGGCACGACGTGGGCGGCGCAGCTATGCTGGCGCTTGCTCGCAGGGCTTCACACCGGATCAGTGGCCTGTTCTTTTTCGATTTTGTCTATCCCGGTATTGGGCCGCGTATGGGCGCTCCTGACCGGCTTAACGAGATCTGGTATCAGTCGTTCAATCAAATGGAAATGGCTCCGGCCCTTGTTGGTGCGACGCGGGAGAGTTGTACGAAATACTTCAGCCACTTTCTCCGACATTGGGCTTACCGCAAAAATGCCTTCGACGATGTCCTCGAACAGTTTGTAGAGAACTTTCTCAAACCCGGTAACCTGGAGGGAGGTTTTGCACACTACAAAGCCGCTCACGCGGGCCGCATCGCCATGATCAAGGGAGAAGCGCCGACTCAGCCGCCGATAGGAGTCCCTGCTTGTGTTCGCTGGCCTGAACACGATCCGCTCTTTCCGTACGCATGGACTGACCGACTTCGAGAGACATTCAGCAACCTCGACCTGGCGCCGTTCCCTGGTGCAGGTCATTTCCCCCACCGTGAGAATCCTGATCGCGCCGCCGAGGAAATATCCGGGTTCTTTGGGCGGATTGGCTGGTGAACGGCGGCTGGCTTGGTACCAATCAAGCACCTGCTTCGCTCTCGCTGGAGTTTGTTCCCCGCAGCGGGATAGATAGTAGAAATAGCGAATGGTATGGGCTTTTGGGGCGCCGATGCGGCCTATCCCTGTGACTGCAGTCGGCATTGTTCTACGAAGGAAAATTGCGAAACGCTTCGAACACGTTGCCCCGGCAGCGCCACTCCGGGAACCAGTACTGGGCGACTACCTAGAACTCGACCTTGGTTCTAAACCCAAACACCGCCGCGCGCCGAGCCCCCGGGTCTGGACAGGGACGTTGATTGGTAAGCGATTGAAAAGAATGGTCGGCCCTAGGAGACGATAACTTGGAGGCAGCAGGGCGGCTGAAATCGGGGACTTGGCGCAATACTGGAGGTGATACTTCCGCCAACGGCGAAATAGGCATTCCAATCAATCGATGCAGGAGCCATTCACCCGAGATCGCATTATCGAGGCGCTCCAGGCACTGCCGCCAGACGCCACCATCGACGACGTCATTGAACGGCTCGTGTTCCTGGCCAAAATCGAAACCGGATTGGCCGAACTGGACAGGTCCGAAGGTGTTCCGCACGAAGAAGCCAAGCGTCAATTCGGGTTGTAATGCGCATTGTATGGTCGCCACAATCGCTGCGCGACCTTGACGCCATCCACGAATACATCGCCAAAGATTCTGAGCATTACGCCGTGTCGCGCGAATCTTCTCCGCTGTCGAACGGCTCCTCCAGTTTCCGCACTCTGGGCGAATCGTTCCGGAGCGAGATGAACCTAAAATTCGCGAAATCATCGTTGGACGTTTTCGTGTTGTGTATCGCGTTCGAGATGCAGCGCTTGAGGTAGCAACTGTTTTTAGGGCGTCCAGAGAATTTCCGGAGAGATTCTGATCCACCGCTACTTTATCGAAGAACCGGTCCCAAGCCGCAGCTAACCAGGTTGTGTCAGAGTTCAAAACTGGGATGTGGGTCCGGCCGTAAGGCGATGAGCAACAAAGGTCAAAAGATTGGTCGGGACGGGCAGATTTGAACTGCCGACCCCTCGCACCCCAAGCGAGTGCTCTACCAGGCTGAGCCACGTCCCGACAAGGAAGGAACCGCCTCTGGTACAAGGGCGGTGGGGTCTACCGGTAAAATTCTACACCACCTGCCGCGATTGCGCTTGCGACGGAAATCACGGGCAAATCAGCGCAGGTCCCCGGGGAGAGGGGTTTCCGAGCCTGGTGGGCAGGGCATTTCGATGACCGACTAGTTTCTTCGTTCCACGGATCTGTGAATTGAGGTGTGGGGCGCATGCTCATGCCCGGGGAGCGATCCATCCGCCCACATCCTCCGCCAGCCGGTCTGCCTCTTTCGGGCCCCAGGAGCCGGGCTCGTACTCATGCAAGGGCGCGCGATCGCCGAGAATGGGGTCGACAACCGACCACTCGGCTTCGACTGCATCTTCACGCACAAACAGCATGGGGTCGCCCTGCATGGCGTCGCTCAGCAGTCGTTCATAGGCATCCACTTCGTCCGCATTACTATGTCGCATCGCGACTAACTCGGTCGGCGTGGGAACCAATCCTGCGCCGGGGTGCTTGACCTCGGCTTGCAGGCTGATGGCGAGCTCCCCCGGCCCGAGGCGGAAGTGGAAGCGGTTGGGGTCGCCGGCCAGGTTCTTCAAGGGAGGGCTCTTCAGAGTCACGACCACCTCGGTCGCGGTGACCGGGAGATTTTTCCCTGCCCGAATCAGAAACGGTACGCCTGCCCAGCGCCATGACTCGACTTCCAGGCGGACCGCAGCGTAGGTTTCGGTGTTCGATTTCGGGTCAACTCCCTTCTCGTTACGGTAGCCCCTGACCTGTCCGCGCACCAGGTTCCGGGGATGGAGAGCGGGAATGTTGCGGAAGACTTTGACCTGCTCGTCGCGGATCGATTCGCAATACAACCCGGTCGGAGGTTCCATGGCCAGAAACGCCACCACCTGCAGCATGTGGTTCTGGATCACATCGCGCACCGCGCCGGTGTCGTCGTAAAACTTGCCGCGTCCCTCAATGCCGAACTTTTCCGCCATGGTGATCTGCACATGGTCGATGTAGTTGCGGTTCCAGATAGGGTCAAGAAAGCTGTTAGCGAAGCGGAAGAACAAGAGGTTCAGCACCGCCTCCTTGCCCAGGTAGTGGTCGATGCGGTAGATGCAAGACTCGGGAAGCACCGAGAGCAATTCTTTATTCAGGCTCTGCGCGGATGCCAGGTTATGGCCGAAGGGCTTCTCCACGATCACGCTCGCATCCTCTAGGCACGACGCCTTCGCCAGTGAAGCCACTACGGTGGTGAAAAGATTCGGCGGGATCGCCAGGTAATGCGCCGGACGCTTTGCCGGCCCGAGCGTCTTCTTCAGCAGGGCAAAGGTCGCCGGATCCTGGTAGTCTCCGCCGACGTACTCGAGCAGACTCAAAAGCTTGTTCAGCGCGGCTTCGTCAATGGGGCCCTTCAGCTGCCGGATGCTGTCGCGGGCGCGCTCCCTGAGGTGCTCGCTGGTGCGTCCGGCGCGGGCGACGCCAATCACCGGGAGATCGAGCCCCTTGTGCCGCACTATGTTGTAGAGAGCCGGAAAAGTCTTCTTGTGTGCCAGATCACCCATCGCTCCGAACAGCACCAGGGCATCGGCGGAGCCTTCGCTGGTGGGTGTACACACTTCCCTCAAGTCGGGCATTTGCGTTCTCCTCAGCGACATTGGATGACGGAAGCGACGGGAAGGGACCAGACCGTTCGCAGATTGGGGATTACCGGTCTTCGCCGAGGAAGATTTCCATGCCTTCGGCCGCGGCGCGCACGCGAGCATAGTAGTTGCGCGCTTCCTTCACTACGTTGTCGATGCAGGCATCATCATGCTCGGGGTCGTGGTGGTAGAGAATCAATTCCTTGGCGCCGCTCTCCATGACCACGTTCACCGCTTCCCTCCAGTGGCTGTGACCCCAGCCGCGCTTGCGCGCCTGGTATTCGTCGGGAAGATACTGCGCGTCGTAAATCAGGACATCCGCTCCCGCCGCCAGCTGGCGAACGCTTTTATCGAAGGTTGCATCTCCCGGTTCGTTGTCGGTGGCGTAGACCAAGACTCCGGACGGGCTCTCGATGCGGAAGCCCAGGCAGCCCTGGGGATGGTTGAGCCACTTGGCTTCGACCGTGACGTCGTCGAATGACACGCGCCCCTGCTCGATGTCATGAAAGTTGCGCTGGGCCTTCATCTCGCTCACCTCCACTGGAAAGTAAGGAGCGGCCATCTGCTCTTCCATCACCTGCTTCAAGGTGCGAATGCGGCTCGAGGAATGAAACACGAAACGGTTCTCGGATTGGTCGTAGAGCGGCCAGAAAAACGGCAAACCCTGGATGTGATCCCAATGGAAGTGAGTGACAAAGATGTGAGCCGCGATGGGCTGGCCATTGAATTCGCGCAGCAATTGATGCCCCAGGGTGCGGAAGCCGGTGCCACAGTCGAAGATGAAAATGCTCTGGCCCAGACGCACCTCGACGCAGGAGGTATTGCCTCCGTAGCGCAGGTTTTCCGGCTGGGGAGTTGGCGTTGATCCGCGCACGCCCCAAAACTTGATCCGCATGCGTCCCCGCACAGCAGTTGTCGATTGTAGCGCCATTGTTCCAAGCTGTAACTGCCGCGTCAATTCACTCGATGGTTACCATAGTGTCACGACCTCTCCCCGTATAATGAGCCCACTCGATTCGCATGCTGCGTCCCGCTTACAAAGAGTTCGCCCGTCTCGCCCGCGAGGCTACGCTGGTTCCTGTGGTCAAGTCTGTGGCGGCTGACTTGCTTACGCCGGTCTCGGCCTTTCTGGCCATCGCCGCCGGTGAGCCGCATGCCTTTCTGCTCGAATCGGTCGAGCGCGGTGAGCAGGTGGGACGCTACACGTTTTTGGGGGCGCGGCCTTATATGCGCGTCCGGAGCCGTGGCGGGCAGATCACCGTAGAGCGTGGAAAGCGGCGCGAGCAACGCTCGACGGACGTTTTCCAGCTGTTGAAGGAACTGTTGCGCGCTCATCGCCCGGCGGACCTTCCCGGCCTGCCCCCGTTCACCGCTGGAGCCGTGGGCTACTTCGCCTACGATGTGGTGCGCACACTCGAAAACATTGGCGAGCACGCAGAAGATGACCTGGGTTTGCCGGATGCGGAACTGATGTTCTTCGACCGGGTGCTGGCCTTCGACCACGTGCGCCACCAGATTCACATCATCGCCACCGCCGCGGTCGCTGGCGAAAGCCCCCGGCACGCCTATGACCGCGCCGTGCGCGACATCGAGACACTGGAGAAGAAGTTGGCGCGCGCGCCTTCGTTTCTTCGTCGGGACAGGGGGAGAAACTCCAGGCTCAAGGTGCACGCCGGGACCAGCCGCCAGCGTTTTATAAAAGCGGTGGAGCGGGCGAAGGAATACATCGCGGCGGGAGACATCTTCCAGGTGGTGCTTTCGCAGCGGCTGGATTTTGTTCCCGAGGTGGAGCCCTTCGATATTTACCGCGCGCTGCGTACCGTAAATCCTTCGCCCTACCTTTATTTTCTGCGCATGAACGATACCCATGTGCTGGGTTCGTCGCCGGAGATGCTGGTGCGCGTCAGCGGACGCAGGCTCGAGTACCGCCCCATCGCCGGCACCCATCCCCGCGGACGCGACCCCTCGGAAGACGAACGGCTGGAGCAGAAAATGCTGCACGACGAAAAAGAGCGGGCCGAGCACGTCATGTTGGTTGACTTGGGACGCAATGACCTGGGGCGCGTCAGTGAGTACGGATCGGTCAAAGTGCGTGAGTTGATGTACGTCGAGCGCTACTCGCATGTGATGCACCTGGTGTCGGCTCTCGAAGGGAAGCTGAGACCCGGGCTCGACGCGCTGGATGCCTTCGCGGCCTGTTTCCCCGCGGGCACGCTGAGCGGAGCGCCCAAGGTCCGCGCCATGCAGATCATCGAAGAACTGGAGCCGGTAAGGCGCGGAGTGTATGGGGGCTCGGTCCTGTATGCTGACTTCGCCGGCAATCTCGACTCCTGCATCGCCATCCGCACCATGCTCATCGAAGGCAGGCGCGCCTATCTGCAGGCGGGAGCGGGAATTGTGGCGGATTCGGATCCCGCCACGGAATTTCAGGAAACGATGAACAAGGCCCAGGCGCTGCTGGGGGCGGTGGACAGCGCCAGGAACCCATAGCTACCCTCGCTCGGGACTCCTTGTTTCGACGGGGTTCTGCGGAAGGGGTTGGCAGCTTTTGTCGGGCGATGTAGTGACCGGAAAGACCGTGCTCCGGAACGATATAAACAACACGTAGGAATCCATCAACTGGCAAAGTCATAAATCATTCCCCAAAGAGCCTGGTGCGGGAATTCGTTTCAGGCTGCGAACTCGCACGGCGGGAGCGCGATGGGTCAGAATCTTTTCGTTCCCGGGGCCGGCCTCTCCCTGACCTAACCAGCCAAGAGATGAACCCGGCGAACACTTTCCCCGTGTAGAATCCACTCAGGAATGGAGACCTCGACTCGCCAACCTCTCAGCTTCGCCGCACGAGTGCTGCGCTTGTTACGTCCTTCGCATCAGCACACGGCGTTTTCGGCGACGCTCCTGCTGATGTCGGCCATCATGCTGTCGCGCGTGATCGGCTATGTGCGCGAGGCGTACATCGCCTGGGCGTTCGGCGCGGGGCCCGCCACCGATGCCTACGTCGCCGGTTTCACCATACCCGACTGGCTGAATTACATTGTCGCCGGGGGCACCGCCTCCATTACCTTCATCGCCATCTACACCCGCTTCCTCGCCGAGAACAAAGAAGACGAGGCGCAGAAGACTTTTTCCGTGATCATCACGGTGATGACGCTGGTGCTCTCGATCGGAGTGATTCTCGCGGAAATCTTCACTCCGCAAATCGAGCGCCTCTTGTTCAGGGGATTCACTCCTGAACAACTCGAACTCTGCGTTCACCTGACGCGTATCCTTCTGCCCGCGCAAATTTTCTTTTACGTGGGCGGAGTGGTTTCCGCGGTCCTGCTCTCGCACCGCCTGTTCCTGCTCCCCGCCTTTGGCCCGTTGCTTTATAACGTCGCCATTATCCTGGGAGGGGTGGTCGCCTCTCACCGCCTGGGCATCGCTTCGCTCGCCTACGGAGCTCTCATCGGCAGCTTCCTGGGGCCGTTCCTGGTAAACGCCATCGGCGCCGCACGTGTCGGTATCGGCTATAGCATCTCGTTTGACACCAGGAACCCCGCTTTCCGCGAATGGGTGCGCCTTTCCATCCCCTTGATGCTCGGGGTCTCGCTGGTCACGGCCGATGACTGGATTCTGCGCTACTTCGCCTCCGGTTCGGCGGGAGACATCACCCGCCTCAACTACGCGAAGCGCCTTTTCGCCGTGCCCATCGCCGTCCTGGGGCAGGCCACCAGCCAGGCTTCGCTGCCTTTCTTCGCCAAGTTGTTCGGGGAAAAGCGGATGAAGGAATTCGCCGAAACGGTGAATGGCTCAATCTACCGCATTATTGCCGCCTCGCTACTGGCCTCGAGCTTCATGATGGCGGCCGCGCTCCCGCTCATTGACCTCGTTTACCGCCGCGGACACTTCCTCTTCCGTGACTCACAGGAAACCGCGGTTTACTTTTTCTGGTTCTCGTTTTCGCTGGCCTTCTGGTCGGCGCAGGGCCTCTACTCGCGTGCCTTCTATGCTGCCGGCAATACGCTGACCCCCATGCTCGCCAGCAGCATAATTACGCTGGCCTCGCTGCCCCTCTATTCGGCGCTCTACCGCGCACTCTCGACGGTGGGGCTCGCCATCGCCTCCGACCTGGGGATCATGGCTAACACGCTGGCGCTCGCCGTTTTGCTCCACCTGCGCAAGCTGGTTCCCGCCGATCAGATGCCGTGGGGTGAAGTCGCCAAGGCGGGACTGACGGCTTCGATCGCGGGGGTGCTGAGCTTCAAAGTCGCGAAACTGGTGATTGTGAGCGACAGCCGCGGCGCGGACCTGAAAGCGCTGCTGTTGATTTCGGTCACCTGGGCCGCGGCCGTGGCCGCGGGATTGTGGATGACAAAGTCCCAGCTGCCGGGGGACCTGCGCCGCCGCAAACCTACTTCCTATCCCCGGATCGCCGAAGCCGGGGGAGCGGTGAACGCCGGCATCGAACCGTAGAGCTTGCTGCAGGTTGCAGGCTGGGACGATCGAGACAAAAACGGCGGAAGTTTCTGGCAAAAGAAACTTCCGCCGCCAATCCTACTGACGCTTGTGGAGCCGAATCCGACCTGCGAGGTACGCTCTAGGCTCGCGCGGCGGCTGCTTCCACCGGAGCCGCGGTCGCCGTGCTCTTGACCTCTTCGGCTCCGTTAGCCTTCTGGCCGGCTTTGCGAATGTCGATGCCGCCCTTGAAGAACGCGCCGTCTTCAATGGAGATCCGCGCCGCCACCACGTCGCCGGTGAGGGAGCCGTCGCTGCGGATATCGACGCGATCGCTCGCCGTCAAGTTGCCGCGCACTTTACCGAGGACGACGATCTCTCGCGCGCTGATGTTGGCCGCGACTACCCCATTGCGGCCCACGGTCACGCGGTTGCCGGCCAGGGTGATCGAGCCTTCCACCCGGCCATCGATGTAGAGCGACTCGCTGCCGGTAACTTCTCCCTTGATCACCAGCGACTTGCCGATCGTCGCCTGGTCCGCCGTGGCCGTGGTCGCGACCGGGCGTGGCGCCGGCGCCGGCTCACTCGTCATAGGCGCGGGAGCGGGCGTGGACATGGTGGTCGGACGCTCTGGCTCCCCGGGCCGGCTCGGAGTCGTAGGCTGATTCGTGGGCTTCCACATGGGCAAAAGTTCCTTTCCTTTTTAGGATGGATCAGGGTCAAAGCCGCATTTCGGTGACCACTGGCATTCTACTCCTCCGGACACGGGAATGAAGCTGTGGAAATCATACGAACCACTGGAAATCCGGCCCCTTGCAGCACTCGAAAGGGCAGAACGAAAGTTCGCCTCCCGGCCGCTCCGGCCACGTAATTCTTGCCCGACAGCCTGCAAATCGACGCGGAGACTCGAGGCAAGGAAATGAGCGTCAATCAAAATGGTTTTATCTCCGTCACTCTGGTCAGAGCCGCTGGTTTAAGCTAAGAAGCTCGAGCAAGACCATGCCCACCGACGCAGACATTCTCCGCAAGATCGAGCGCCAGCCCAAACACACCGCCGGATTCAGGCAGTTGCTGCACGAACTGGGACTGCACGGCAATGAGCGCCGCGAGCTGCACGAGCGATTGTCGCGATTGGTGTCGGAAGGGCAGTTGCGCCAGGTCGATTCGGACCGCTATGCCATCCCGCAAACCGCCTCCGGGCGCAACCTGGTGGTGGGACGTCTCAGCATGCACCGCGACGGGTTCGGCTTCGTCATCCCGGATGCCAATTCGCTCGACGAGCGCCTGAAAGCCAGGCTCACCGGCGATATTTTCATACCGCCACCGGCCATCGGAAACGCCATGCATGGAGACCGCGTCGCCGTCGAAGTCACCTCCGTCCGCCCCGACGGCCGCGCCGAAGGGCGCATCGTTCGTCCCCTGCACCGTGCGCACACCACGGTGGTCGGCACGTTCCACTACGGCCGCCAGCACAACTACGTCACCCCGGTCGATCAGAAGATCGCCCGCGAGATTGTCATCCCGCCGGGAGAAGAAATCACCAGACCTGCCGAGGTCATTCCGGGCGGAGCCAGGAATCGCGCGCGCGCCGCCTCCTCTCCGGCCACGCGCAAGACCCCCCACCGCGTGCTGGGCGACGAAGCCCGGCGCACCAGCTGGGACAACCTCGAAAATGTCATGGTCGACGTGGAAGTCACCGAATGGCCGTCGGCGACCCAGAATCCCAAAGGCCGCGTGGTGGAAATTCTCGGCTACGAGGACGACTCCGGAGTGGATGTTGAAATCATCATCCGCAAGTTCCACCTTCCGCACCGCTTTCCCCCCGAAGTGCTGAGCGAAGCGCAGGACGTTGAGCCCGTCATCTCCGCCCGCGAACTCGAAAGACGGCGCGACTTCCGCCCCCTGCCGATTGTCACCATCGACGGCGAAACAGCGCGCGACTTCGACGACGCGGTCACGGTCAGCCTGCTGGCGAACGGGAATTTCGAGTTGCAGGTCCACATTGCCGACGTGGCGCATTACGTAATGGAGGACTCAGCGCTCGATCAGGAAGCCCGGCTGCGCGGCACCAGCGTCTACTTTCCCGACCGTGCTGTGCCCATGCTGCCTCTCGAACTCTCCACCGATATCTGCAGCCTGCGTCCGCATGTGGATCGCCTGGTTCTCTCCTGTGTGATGGAAATCGACCATCACGGGGAAATTGTCGGCTACGAACTCGCTGAAGGCGTCATCCGCTCGCACGAGCGCATGACCTACACCGACGTGAACGCGGTGCTCGAAGGCGACCCAGCCCTACGCAAACGCTACGCTCCGCAGGTTCGACAATTTGAGATGATGCGTGATCTGGCGCTGATCCTGACCCGCAAGCGCGAACGCCGCGGCTCCATCGATTTCGACCTGCCGGAACCGGTTATCGAGTTCGACGAATTCGGCCTGATGCAGAGCATTACCCGCTCGGAGCGCAACATCGCTCACCGCCTCATCGAAGAGTTCATGCTCTCGGCCAACGAAACGGTGGCCGGGCATCTGGAGAGAAACCGCGTGCCGTCGCTTTACCGCATTCATGAGAAGCCCGACGCCAAGCGTGTGTACGAGTTCGAAGTGATCGCCGCGACCTTTGGTTATTCTCTCGGAGTGGGAGCTTTGCCCATTGAACGCATTCGGCTGAAGACCGACCGCCGCGCGGCGCGCGGCACCGGCAAACCCGCCCCGGCAATCGAGATTCCCAGGGAAGTGCATGTCACGCCACGGATGTACCAGAAACTCACCGCGAAGATTGCCGGCACGCCGGAAGAGCGAATTCTCTCTTATCTCATGCTGCGCTCGCTCAAACAGGCGCGCTATTCGGAAGAGAATCTGGGACACTTCGCGCTTGCCGCCCCGGCCTACACTCACTTTACCTCGCCCATCCGCCGCTATCCCGATCTGATCGTGCACCGCCTCGTGAAAGAAGTCTTGCGTGCGGGGGCGGGCGACTCGCTCATCCCTGCCGACACCGGCAAGGCCGCCTCCCCGTGGTCCAAACGCCGGGAGAGGAAATTCATCGCACCTGAAGGCGGTCCTATCCCGCTCGACGTCCTTCATGACATTGCCGAAGAGTCGAGCCAGTCGGAGCGTCGCGCCGACGAGGCCGAACGCGAACTGATGGAATGGAAAAAGGTGAAGTTCATGGAGGATCGGGTGGGGGAGGATTTCGACGGCCTCATTATCAGCGTCACCAAGTTCGGCTTCTTCGTGGAACTGACCGACCTGTTTGTCGAGGGGCTCGTTCCTCTCGCCTCTCTTACCGACGATCGCTACAGCTATCACGAGAACACGCGCCAGATCATCGGGCAGCGCACACGCAAGACTTACGGCTTGGGACAGAAGATCCGCGTGCTGGTGGATCGGATCGACCCGGCGGAGAAGAAGATCCAATTCGCGGTTTTCGAGGAACCCGCGCGCAACTCACGCAAGCGGCGATGCTAAGGGCGGGGGATACAGCTCGCTGTGCGTGGGAAAGCGTCGATCCGGGGCCCTGTTTCGCAAGTGCGCGCCCAGCGTGATCCCGGTAGCTTGCCACCTGTCTTCCGGGTGCTTATACTGCTGGGTTTGTCTGCCAGTGCGGGAGAAGTGCGTCCACCCACCGGCGGCATCCAACTATTCTGAAGGCAATCATCGGAGAGCACTTATGAAGACGGTGTCCCTCGAGCAAGAGCTGAATCCTGTAGAGGCGCAAGTTGCGCGCTTTGACCTGGCCGCGCAAAAGCTCAACCTGGACGAGGGATTATGGAAAGTGCTGCGCTACCCCACGCGAGAGATCATTCTTCATATTCCGGTGGCCATGGACAGTGGCAGCCTGGAAGTCTTCACCGGATTCCGGGTGCAGCACTCGATTGCCCGCGGGCCGGCCAAGGGCGGCATCCGCTTCGCGCCCGACGTCACGCTTGACGAAGTACGGGCGCTGGCGGCGTGGATGACGTGGAAGTGCGCAGTGGTCAACATTCCCTTTGGCGGCGCCAAGGGAGGCGTGATCTGCGATCCGCACAAGATGTCGATGGGCGAGCTGGAGAGAATGACTCGCCGCTACACGGCGGAACTGGTCGAGTTTATCGGCCCGGAGAAAGACGTTCCCGCTCCCGACGTCAATACCAACGAACAAGTCATGGCCTGGATGATGGATACCTATTCCATGCACATGCGGCAGACGGTGACGGCAGTGGTGACCGGCAAGCCGTTGAACATTGGCGGATCGCGCGGCCGACGCGAGGCTACGGGCCGAGGCATCATGATCGTGGTGGATGAGGCCGTCAAAAAGCTGGGCCTGAGCCGCGAGTCGTCGCGGGTCATCATTCAGGGATTCGGAAACGTGGGATCGAACGCCGCGCTGCTGATGGCAGAGGCCGGTTACAAGATCATCGGCATCATCGAGGTGGATGGTTCTCTCTACAACAAGCACGGGATTGAGGTGAAGGCGCTGTCAGAGTATCGCCAGCGCAACCGGACCGTGGTGGGCTTCCCCGGCGCCGAGGCCACTGCGTCGGCCGATTTGCTGGTGAGCGACTGCGAGATTCTGATTCCCGCCGCAACTGAAAACCAGATCACCAGCCGCAATGCCGACCGCGTGAAGTGCAAGATTCTCGCCGAAGGGGCGAACGGTCCTACGACGGCCTCAGCCGATGAGATTCTGGCTGACAAGCGTGTCTTCGTGATTCCCGACATTCTGTGTAATGCCGGAGGCGTGACCACTTCCTACTTCGAATGGGTGCAGGACCGGCAGGGCTATTTCTGGAAGGAGTCGGTGGTGAACGAACAGCTCGAACACATCATGCGAACCTCGTTCGAAGATGTGGTGCGCTACGCTGAGACCCACAGCGTAAATAACCGGATTGCGGCCTACATGCTGGCCATTGACCGGGTGGCCTACACCATCCGCCAGCGCGGCATTTACGCCTGATTCTGAAGCAGATAGAGGCCTCGGAGGCGCCCACCTCCGGGGACGCAGTTGACCTGCCCTCCGTTTATTGCCATCATGTTGCCGTCTAAACACACGGGCGGCTGCGCCTCGCCGTCTATTCTTGGGGCGATCCCTAAGGTCGCAACCAACGACTCGGAGTCCTCGGCTCACGTTTTTCGCGGCCACACAAATCAGGAGAGGGGATCACATGAACAAATTGCACAGCAAGTTTCTGGCAAGGGCCATGATGCTCGGCTTGTTCCTGGCCCTCAGCCTCGTTCCGGCCTGGGCCCAATCGCAGGATACTTCTTCTTCGAGCAGTCAATCGACGACCAGCAAAAAGAAGAAGTCGAAGAAGAGCGATTCCACACAGGATCAATCGGCTTCCTCAAGCAGCACGCCCTCGGACACGAGTTCCACGAAGAAGAAGAGCAAGAAGTCGGAGACGAGTTCTGATAACGCGACGGCCACGGACACCTCGAGCACCACCAGCAAGAAGAGCAGGAAGAAATCTGCCAGCAGTGATACGGGCGCAGCTGCTCCGGCTGCGGAGACGAATGCTGCGACCTCGACGAGCACCGGGAAGAGCAGGAAGAGCGCCAAGTCCGATACGGCGGCGCCGGCAAGTGCGCCCGCCAGCGCCGCGCCCGCAACAAGCACGGCGCCCGCGAGCCAGCCCATGGCGACTCCGGCGTCGAACGCCGCCCCCGCCGGCACCTCGGCGCCAGCCAAGAGCAGCAGAGCTGCGCCGACTCCGGCCGCCAGCGATGCTGCGATCGCGTCGGCGAAGTCGTCGGGCATGGTGTGGGTAAACCTCGACAGCGGGGTGTATCACAAAGGCGGACGCTGGTATGGCAAGACCAAGAGCGGGAAATTCATGTCCGAAGAAGATGCCAAGAAGGCGGGATACAGGGAAGCGAAGAGCGACTAAGGAGGGCACATGATTCACAAAACGTGGATGTCGAGGTTGCTGCTGGGGGTGCTAGCGCTGACGCTGGTATTGGGCACGAGCTTGGCGCAGACCAGCTCCGGCGGCTCCAAGAGTTCCAAGTCCACAATGGCGGCCCCGGCGGGAGACCTGGTGGATATCAATTCGGCGACCAAGGATCAGCTGGACGCGCTGCCGGGAATCGGCGAGGCCTACTCGCAGAAGATCATCGATGGCCGTCCTTATGCGAAAAAAACGGACCTGGTGCGAAAGAAAATTATTCCCCAGGCTACCTACAACAAGATCAAAGACATGATTATCGCCAAACAGAAATAGGAATTCCGCTCTCGCCTGAGCGCCGCGGTCGGGCGGCGCCCGGCAGTGCGGGTCCCGTAATTCCGTGCTACCGGACCTGGAGGAAAGTATGGGTTTAATGGACGATATGGCCGGCAAGGCCCTGAGCAGCGTGCTGGGCGGCAGCTCGAATCCAATGGTCGCCAGCGTGATGCAACTGATCAACAACCATCCGGGTGGACTTCCCGCCCTGATCCAGCAATTCCATGACAAAGGCCTGGGAGATATCGCCAGTTCCTGGGTCGGCACGGGACAGAACCTCCCCGTATCCGCGGACCAGATTCACCAGGTTCTCGGAAGCTCCATGGTCCAGCAACTGGCCGCCAAAGCCGGAATCTCGCCGCAGGACGCAGGGTCGAAGCTGGCGGAGTTCCTGCCAGCGATCGTGGACCACCTGACTCCGCAGGGGAAAGTGGCGGCTTAGCACCGCTGTTATTCCCGATAGGGGAATTATCCGGTCGGGCCGGCTCTCGGTTCTTCGATTGCTTTCCCTCACACTCGTGGAGGATAATCACCATTGAGTGTGCCTTCGCTTTTTGCGGGGCACTAGTGTGCCCCGGTGAACCTTCCGAATTCCATCACGTTAACTCGCATTTTGAGTATCCCGTTGTTGATGTGGGTGCTCACCACCACGCGATTCAGCGGAGCGGGCGGCGGGAAGGAACTGCTGGCGGCGGCGCTGTTCATTGCCGCCTCCATCACCGACGGCATTGATGGTTACCTGGCCCGCAAGCGGGGACAAATTACCACGATCGGCATTCTGCTGGACCCGCTGGCCGACAAGCTTCTGATCGCCGCCGCGTTCGTGACGCTGGTGCAGTTCAACCCCAGCCTGGTGCCGGCCTGGATCGCGGTGGTGATCATCGGGCGCGAGTTCCTGGTCAGCGGCTTGCGGTCGATTGCGGCGGGAGAAGGGTTCACCATTGAAGCCAGCGATCTGGGCAAGTTCAAGATGCTGGTGCAGATTATTTCGGTGGTGGCGGTAATCCTCGACCACCGCTGGAAGGAATGGCCGATCTACGGTCCATACTTCTTCCCCGTTCACGTCATTGCGCAAGCAGCGATCGGGTTCATGGTTTTCCTGTCACTGCTTTCGGCAACCGATTATTTCGTGGCGTTCTGGTCCAAGATTGACCGCCAGGTGGTCAAGCGCCGGCGCCGCGCCTTCGTCCTGAGTCGGCGGAGGAAGCACAATGTTCCCGCCACCTGAGCTTTCTTCGACTGGCGCCTCCTACCCTGCCGAATTTTCTTCCGAAGAACGGACCATACTGCTGAAGTTGGCGCATGCGGCCATCGCAACCGCTGCCGCGGGAGAGTATTTCTCGGCTGAGCCTCCTTCGGCTCACTTGGCCGAATCTCGCGGGGTCTTCACCACCATCTATGTTTCCGGCAAGTTGCGCGGATGTGTCGGCTATCCCGCGCCCATCGCACCGCTTTACAGGGCTGTTGCCGAGACGGCGCAAGCCGCGGCTTTCGAAGACAATCGTTTCCCGCCGCTGCGCGCGGAGGAAATTCCCGGCCTCGTGGTCTCGCTGAGCGTTCTGTCGCGGCTCGAGCCGATCCGCGCCGAGCAAATCGAGATTGGGCGCCATGGACTTGTCATCAGCCGCGCCAACCAGCGAGGACTCCTGCTGCCGCAAGTTCCAGTGGAACACCGCTGGGACCGAACCACCTTCCTCGAACAGACCTGCAAGAAAGCGGGGTTACCCGGGGACGCTTGGCGCGAGGGGGCGACGATCGAGGGGTTTACCGCGGAAGTGTTTGGAGACAGTCTGGCGTAGAGGGGCTGCGACAAGGTTCCGCCCGGCCTCGCCTTTGCCCGGCGCGATACGGCAGGGTGGGTAACCCTCAAGGCCACCAAGTAACTTTTGCTACCACCAAGGCATCTTAATTTTTAGGTGAAAGATAGCCTCTTTGGCACAAAAGTAATGTTTCTTACATGCGTTTGGTGCTATATGTTGAGGAGGCGCTTTTCAAGGGGGCATTATGGAGTTCACAATCCTGATTGTCGGCCTGCTCCTTATCGGGTCGCAGATTCCAGGGAATTCCCACATCATTTTGCGATAGCTCTCGCCTCCCTCTTTGTTGTCTGGCCTTCTCGGCGAATCTTGCGAAATATTCCGGAAGTCTAGCGTGCAGGACGCACTGGTGCTGCGTCCCGCGAGAACCTGCTCTAGCGGAAATAAAAACGGGGAGAAGCTTTGGCTTCTCCCCATCTATTTGTCCCGAAGGCAGGAACTATTGCTGCTGCTCGTCGAGTTCGACGGCGTCGCCCGCGTGCACATCCTCGAGCGCGAAGACGATCATGCCGGTGGATGTGGTGGGAGTGGTGCTCAGCACAACCACTTCGCCCACGGCGCGGCGGGGCAGCTCCCCTTCGTCAATGTGGAGACCCTTGGTGTAGCGGTCAAGCATGGTCGGCTGAATCACCGGCGGCCGCTTCTGGGTGTCCTCGGTGGTCGAGGCCTTGAATGACAGCGAATCTACCGGATCTTTAAGGTCGGTTTCGTAACTGCGCACGGCGCGCAGGTAATCTCCCGCCTTGATGCCCTGGCTCGATCCTACGTTCATGTAAACCTTCATTCCGGTTCCGAGTTCAGAGTCGAAGTCCTTGGCCATCACGATGCGGCCGCTGGCTTTGCCGGTCGCGGGCAGAAAGCGGTCAAAGTGCACCGGGGGATGGAATTGGACGGTTGGCTTCTCCACGAAGGGAATGGCCAGGTCACCGGGAACAATCGGATCGCAGCTGAATTCCACTTCGCCGATCGCCATCTTGCTGCGGGTATCGACAATGCGCACCCGAGCCAGCTCGGAGTAGGGCTGGCCGGTGGCGCGGATGAGTGCATGCTGCCCGTCAAACAACTCGTAGCGGTTTGGATCCTGCAACTCGCGAACGATCGTGAACTGCTGCCCCGTCTGATATCCACCGCCCGCCAGGTAAATCATGTCACCAGTGACGAACTTGGTGGTATTGGGCGTGTCCAGCCCGCCAGCGACAAAGTTAACGTTGGGTAACAGTTGCTTGTTGATAAAACCGGCACAATAGAGATCGGCCTTGGTGGGCGTTTGAACCCGCTCAATGGGGAAACCTACTCGTGTGAACTGCGCCTTGTCCGGCGTGGCAACTTCTCCATTGCCGGAATCGGCCTGCTGCGCCCACCCAGAGATGGCCAGCACAAGCAGCAGCAATAATCCTGTTTTCTTCATCTTACCTCCCGAGTCCGGGCCTCGGCCCGCGGACTGTTTCCCCGCTAAGTGCAGTAAATAAAGGGTTTCTGCTCGGACAGTAACAAGCGGGTAGGGGATGGTCAAGGTTACGCTGGTGTCGGACCTGTCACGGCACCGCGCCGATCTCCCGATTAAAAATGTTAATCCCTTGTTGCATCTGGAATTACACGCCTGTAATATCGCGCCGGCTCGCATAAATCCATGCCCAGCGTGCGTACCAGCTACGTGGCCCGTCTCTTACCCCTGCGCCTGCCAAAAGTGTGCGTCGCGGTGATTGGGTCGGACGCGGCTGAAATGATCGAGAAGGCAGAGTCTCTGGTCCGGGATAACACCTTTCTGGAGTTCAGGTTAGATTATCTTTCCCAGCCCACCTCGGGGTTGCCGAAGATCAAGCAATTCCTGGAGTACTACCCTCACGTGGCAGCGGTAGCGACCTGCCGGCGGGCGCCGAGTGGCGGCCGATTTCGCGGCTCGGTTGCCGCGCAGTTGGACGTGTTGGGAAAGGCAGCCACCGCGGGATGTCAGCTGGTTGACCTCGAACTGCAGACGGCCCTGAAGTGCAAGGAGGAGCAGCTCCAACGTCTTCGCGCCCGGGCCGCGCTGATCCTGTCGCATCACGACTTTCATAGCACCAGGAAGCTTGAGGACACCCTGGTCAAAATGACCGCCTTTCCCTCCGACTTCTACAAGATTGTCAGTACCGCGACCACGCTCTACGACAACGTCTTGATGATGAAGTTCCTGGAGCTGCGCAACGACCGGCACTCCCTGGTTGGCCTGTGCATGGGGGAACAAGGGATTATCAGCAGGGTGCTGGCCGTACGGGCGGGCAGCACTTTCACCTTTGCGGCGGTCAGCGAAGAACAGCGGACCGCGCCCGGTCAGATCACAGCGCAGGAACTGCGCAGCACTTACCGCATAGAGCAAGTAGATGCCGCCACGCGTGTGTACGGACTTGCCGGGGATCCCGTGGCCCACTCGCTGTCCCCGGCAATCATGAACGCCGCGCTGCGAAGGGAAAACGTCAACGGCGTCTATCTTTCTCTGCACGCGAAGACTCTGAAGGATCTCCTGGCCTGCGTGCGGGATATCCCGATCCATGGCCTCTCGATCACCATGCCATACAAGCAGGCCATTCTCGAGCATCTCGATAACACTGATTCGCACACCACCAAGATTGGCGCCTGCAACACGGTGGTGCGTGCCCAGGATGGCAAGCTCTACGGCTTCAACACCGATGCTGCGGGTGTGGTCCGACCACTTGAACGGAGGATCGCTTTGGAGCAAGCCAAGATCCTGGTGCTCGGCGCCGGTGGAGCCGCCCGGGCAGCAGTCTTCGGATTGAAGGAACGGGGAGCTGAGGTCTTCATCCTCAATCGCAGCGCAGCCCCCGCTCAGAAACTCGCCCGGCAAGCCAAGGCCAAGACCATCAAGCGCGGGGACCTCAAGAAGCTGTCGTTCGACGTGATCATCAATGCCACACCGGTGGGTATGGGGACCTCGCGAGAGTCGCCCTTGAACGAGAACGAAATCAATGCAAGGTACGTGTTTGATATGGTTTACGAGCCGGAAGAGACCCGCTTTCTAAAGTTCGCGGCCGCCCGCGGAGCACAGACGATTCGGGGTGCGGAAATGTTCGTGCATCAAGCCGCGCGGCAGTTCGAAATTTGGACGGGAAAACCTGCTCCCTGGGATGACATGTTGCGGGTGATGAACACGGCGTTCAGCCAGCGTGCGGCAGACAAGAACGGCGGGCGCGAGACCAACCACCAGAAATCAGCCTAGCCTCCTGATTCCCCAACAGTTAGGTCCGACCACGAGCGAGATGAGATGCGCTTTGCCACGAAATGGTTGCATTTTTACTGGTTACCGAAGTACTATAGGTGAGGGACGCAAGCTTGAACGTCCTGTTCTCGTCGTGGTACCGCCCTTTCTTCCAAGGATCAAGAGACGTAGCCAATTGTCAATCGACGTTTGAGGCGGAGGGTCTCGCCTCGGACCAAGTTCGGAGAGAACGCTATGGCGTGGTACGCGTATTGCCTCACTGAGCAACAAGGCCCCTCAAACGGTGTACGTCCCCGGCGTCCAACCCTGCTTGACGGGATTCAGGGCGTCAATGGAGCTGCAGTCTTCCACTATCCCAGCGGCGAATTTACCGTGGTGGTCAGCGAGTATGACCGCAGCAACGACGCTGCGCTCGACGAAAAGATGATTCTGGAGCATGCGCGCGTGGTCAGCGTGTGCTTCCGCAGTGGCACCGTACTCCCGTTCCGGTTTGGCACGATTTTCGACAGCGACGATGCCCTGCGCCAGGCGGTTCGAGCGAATCGCCGGGCTTTCGGGCAGAGCGTTGCCCGTCTGCGGGGAAAGGCCGAGATGCACCTGAAAGTCCTGGTGCGCGACGGTTCGCTGCGCGAGGCTATGGCGGATGTCCAACTGCCCGACACCGTCGGCGGGGAGTACCTGTCCAAGTTACGGGAGAAGGCGTCTAAAGATCGCGAACGCCAAACCAAAGCGCGCGCCCTCTCGGTGCAGGTGCACAAGCTCTTCAACCCGCTCGAGGAGGAGATCAGCTGTAAGCGCGTCGCGGCCGATGGGATGTTGATCGACATCGCGCATCTGATCGACTCGAACTCGGTTGAGAAGTATCAAAATCGCTACAATGCGGCGGCGAGACAGCTGAAGAATTGTGAGTTGGTCCTTAGTGGGCCGTGGCCTCCATATCATTTCTTGCCGGGCAAGCTGCGCACTGTTGCCGGAAACTCTTAGACTCTTCTGCCCTCGGCATTCGGCCGGGGGCAAAATCTCCCGGCCCTGCAGTCAATGTGCAGGATTGTGCATTTGGCTGCACATTGACCTTCTCACCGGGGGTGGTCAAATCCCATTCATAATCGAGTAAGTCTTTGTACCACTTCTGCTTGCGGTGAGGATAACGGGCGGTTTCGACCTGGAACCCTTTGGCTGCGCAAGTGCTCTTTACCGGGACAAGAAAAGAGGCCGCTGAAGTTCAGATGACCTTCACTCTCCATTGTTCTCGACATCTCCAACTGAACCGTCCCGGCTGGCGGGATGGTGCCTTGCATCGCCTTTCCTGACATTCCCTTCCTTACCCTCGCCTCTTTTGAATTGTGGCCCCAGAAATGGGGCCGCTTTTTTGTTTGTGAATGGCACAGGAATCAACGTCGATTACACTGTTTGCTTTCCCTACGAAGAATATGCGTACAGTCATCGCTGTATTAACTCTTTTGTTAGCATCGATCTTAGTCTTCGCCCAGAACAAGCCCGCCCGCTCGTCCTATGACGCCGAAGCGATGGCACCTCCGAGCCGGACTTACTCGCCGCAACTAATGAAGAGTCTGGTGACCCTGCGGGATGCCGCTCTCGGTGACGACTATGCCTACCGGCAGGTCGCATATTTGACCGATAACATCGGCCCTCGCCCGACAGGTTGGTCGCAGACAGACGCTGCCGTCCATTATGTCGCTGAACAATTGCGGATGCTTGGGCTCGAGGTTCACCTGGAGGAGGTGCACGTGCCGCGCTGGATTCGGGGCGCCGAATCGGCTGAGTTGGTGGAATATCCCGGGCGAGCGGAAGGGGCAGTACAGAGGATCGTCCTGACCGCGCTCGGGGGCAACACGCCAACTCCGGAAGGCGGAATCACCGCTCCGTTGGTCGTAGTCCACAACTTTGACGAGTTGAAAACTCTCGGGCGGGAAAGAGTCGAAGGCAAGATCGTGCTGTTCGATGTTCCTTTTGATGAGAAGAAAGCGATGGCGGGATTCTGGGGAGAAGCCTACGGCGAAGCGGTCGACTACCGCGGGCGCGGCGCGAAGGAAGCGGCGGCACTGGGAGCGATTGCCTGCCTGGTACGCTCCGTCGGCGGGGCCGACCACCGTCTTGCCCATACCGGGCACAACACGCCCGCCGGCATTCCCGCCGGAGCCGTGACCGGCGAAGATGCGGCACTCATCGCGCGCCTGGCGGCGCAGGGTAAAGTTCGGATGCACCTGGTGCTCCAGGCCCACACCCAAGAAGACAGGGTGAGCTTCAACGTGATCGGTGATCTCAAAGGCAGCGAGCATCCCGAGCAGGTGGTCGTGGTTTCCGGACACCTGGATTCCTGGGATCTCGGTACCGGAGCGATTGACGACGCGGTCGGGGTCGCCGTGGCGATGGAAACTGCGGAGTTGGTCCACCGCCTGGGTTTGCATCCGCGGCGCACGATCCGGGTAATCGCCTGGATGGATGAAGAAAACGGCGGCCACGGCCACGACGCATATGCGAAAGATTACGCCGCGGAATTTTCAAACCACGTGGCCGCGATCGAAAGCGACCTGGGATCGGATCATCCGCTGGGATTCGCGGTCAAGGCGGTTCCCGATGCTCTGCCGTGGCTGGCCCCAGCGCAGGAGATCTTGCGCTCCTTCGGAGCCAATCTAATCAAGCCGACCGAGCACAGTCCGGGCGCCGACATTTCTCCGCTGGCGGGAGCGGGCGTGCCTGCGTTCGGCGTGATCGAGGACGGCCGCACTTACTTCAATTACCATCACACGGCTGCCGACACGCTGGACAAAGTCAATCCGCAGTCCTTGCGGGAGAACGCGGCGGCGATGGCTGTGATGGGGTACGCGCTGGCGGACATGGAGCAGGTGCTGCCCAGGTAAACGCGGCGGCTCCAGGCTCCGTGGTGAACAGAAATCCGCCATACCACTCCCCGTCAATTTTGCGCGATCGGATTCTGCGTAAGGGACTGCGGCGGTGCGCCCATCAGCGATCTTCCTCAACGACTCAAAGTATTCCGGGTCTGGGGATCTGGGGCCATCTGCGCGAATTTGTGCAGCAACGTTACTGGCAAAAGAAACAGGGGCAAACCACAAGTCTCAAGTATTAGCATCGCTTTTGACACGCATTCAGACCATCGACCTTGCCGGCGCGCTGTGGTCATGCGCGACGTTCGAGCAAAGGAGCCTTGATTCATCAGCGAAGAACAGTTATGCACTGTGATTGGGGTTGGAAGGGATATTCCGTCATCTTTGTCACACTCTTAGGCGCATTGGTCATTGCGAATGGCCAAACTGACGACCTGCCAGACGCTCCGAGTATGGTGGCAAATATCGAAAACCGGGCTTCAACAGCGCCCATCAAGAACAGTCAGACGGTCGATTGGGATTGGCCTCGCGAAGCCGATCTCGGCGAAGAAAAACTTCTGGTGTACCAGCCGCAATTGGAAGACTGGCAGGGGGATACGATCAGCCTCTACGCAGCGCTCTCAGTTGAGAACAAGAAAACAAAGAAGCTGAATTATGGTGTTGTGTGGTTCACTGGTCAAGCAGAGGTCGACAAGGTCAATCGCAGGGTTACCATCGACAATTTCGAAATGACAAAGCTCAGGTTCCCCGCGTTGGAGCCGAAGGAAGCCGAGTACGAGGCCTTCCTGAAAAGCAAACTCCCGCAGAAATCGCGCGTCATTGCGCTCGATCGGTTGGAGGCAGAGCTGGTGTCTGTATCGACGGAGAAAGATGACATCAAAGGATTGACGGTGAAGAACGATCCACCAAAGATCATTTTCAGCTCGAAACCCTCGATGCTGGTGCTGATTGACGGTCCTCCACGTTTTCGCGACGTCGGAGGAACTTCCCTACAAAAGGTCCTTAACTCGCAGGCCTTCATCCTGCTTGACGCAGACAAGAAGAAATACTACCTGAACGTTATGGACGGGTGGTTAGAGGCGGCGACGCTGGAAGGTCCATGGTCCTACGTATCGAAGGCTCCCGACGATCTGACGGAAATTACCAAAGCAATCGAAGAACAGCAGAAACGAAAAACGCCGGAGGGAAGTACTCCGCCTTCGCTAAAGGAGGCTAAGAAAATAGGAAAGATACCCGAGATCTATATGAGTGAAGTACCGGCAGAATTGTTGACAAGCGACGGTTTGCCGCAATTTGAGACAATTCCAGCCGCGAAGCTGGAATATGTGAAGAACACGACCGGGAACATCTTTCGAGACCCGGAAACTTCCATGTACTACATCCTGTTGGGGGGGCGATGGTTCCGCTCGAGGTCGTTGGAGAATGGTCCCTGGGAATTCGTAGATGGCAGCAATTTGCTGGCAGGATTCGCAAAGATTCCCGAAAACAGCCCTAAGGCCGGAGTTCTCGCCTCGGTGCCCGGAACCTCGACTGCGCAAGAGGCGTTGATTGCGAATTCGATTCCGCAGACGGCTGCTATCACGCGCAGCGAGGCGCACTGCCAGGTGAAATATGATGGCGCTCCCGAATTCAAAGATATCGAAGGAACGGAGCTGCGATTTGCGGTGAATACCTCCACGCCGGTCATCAGAGTGGACGACAGCACGTACTATGCGGCAGAAAGTGCGGTCTGGTTCGTGGGGCCAAGCCCGACTGGACCATGGGAAGTGGCAACGTCGGTTCCGGCGGCCATTTACACAATTCCTCCGAGTTCTCCGCTGCACTACGTCACTTATGTGAAGGTATACCGTTCGACGCCAGAAGTAGTCTATGTTGGATACACTCCTGGGTACTACGGCACGGTGGTGTCTTCCACAACCACAACCGTCGTATATGGCACTGGCTATTACTATCCACCTTATATTGGAACTTACTGGTATGGGGCTCCTTACACATACGGAGTTGGCGCGGCTACTACATGGAGTTCAGGGACGGGGTGGAGCCTGACTATTGGCGTTGGTTACACGTATGGTTATCCCTACTATTACCCATGGTGGGGTCCGTGGGGCTACTACGGACCTTGTTGCTGGGGACCGGCATGGGGTTACGGATACGGAGGGTACGCCAGCGCCAATGTTTATGGCCGGTGGGGCAATACGGCTTACCAGCATACTCAAGCTGCATGGGCGAACCCCTACACCGGAAACTACGGGGCGGCAAACCACACTATGTTTCAGAATACGCAGCGCGGGACTGTCGGAGTCGCGGGACGGGGAACCAATACGAATATTTATACCGGGAACACCGTCGGTGGGCGGGGTGCCGCAGCCTACGATCCGAAGACTGGAATCGTTGCCGCCGGTGGTGCTGGATACGCCGGCAACATCTACAGCGGGGAAGGAGTGGCCGGGCGCGGCGGGGTTGCTTACAACACGAACACCGGCGCAGGAGTCGCCGTAGGCGGAAATAACATTTATGCCGGAAAGGATGGCACGGTTTATCGTTACGACCGGCAAAGCGGAAAGTGGTCAGAGAATAACGGCAACGGATGGCAATCTGCAAGCAGGCCACAGCAAAACCTTCAGCAGCAGCAAAACGCACGATCAGTTGGTCAGCAACGAACTCAAAACTTCAGCGGCGCGAGGGCACGAAGTTTCGGGGCGGGCCGAAGACGCTAGGAGAATGATGCAGTTGTGTAGGCACTCTGGCGGCCCGCATGCACCGTTTGTCGGGAACTAGGGGCTCTAGTGCACCAACGCCCCTCGCGACGCACGTGAGCGAGGTGGTTGCCTTCAGGCAGCTCGGTTCCTAGGTTTTTCTTTTGTGATAGCGCGGGGCTGTTCAACCGCAGTGAAAACCGATCGGTAGTCGCGGCAAAAGCATTCCGAGCAACGCACGGGCTGGTGAAGAAAGATCGGCAGCAGGAAGCGTTCTGTGAGGGTCCGTGGCCGCGAACGAAAAGCGACCTCGCAACCACAGGTCTTACAGTAATACCGCACGCGTAATTGAGTGGAAACGCCGATCATAAGCGTCGCGAATTACTCGCACTAGGGTTGTAGGTAGTGTCCTAATACCCCCGAACGATTGATGATTCCGTTTCGACGATGCCTTGCAAAGAGGGCTTGGTCCCGCCCTCCCATAAGACCTTGAGGACGGATTCGCCGAGATTGAAGAACTCTTGCAGTTTGCCGTTGCGTTCGCAATCCGCCCGCAGAAGCGCCTTCCATACTTCAAAGCTCATCAGCAGGGACATCGGGCACCCCCCAACCTACATCCCATCCAGGCAGCTGTGCTGCCGACTGCTCATACCAGTTGCTCACGATAGGGGCCACGGTAACATCCACAATCTGGGCAGGTCTAGCGCCAACATGCGCCAACCCGTTTAACGAGGCAGGCCACTTCCGTTCTCCAGACGATCCGGCTCAAGCCTATGTTCTGCCGTCCTTTCATCAGCTCAATGGATTAACCATTCGCTTAAGTCATTTCGCGCGTTTGCGTTAGAAGCATCTTCCAGAAGTTGCAGACTCGTGACATATGTTTGACAAATCTTGGCCCGACGTTCTCTAGCGTTTTCAGGAAGGAGGAAACTATGAGGATAAGGAATCATCTTGCTCAACTTTCATCGATGTTTGCCCCTGCTTTGCTTGCATTGTCGCTGTTGGCAGCGTCTGGACGGTCTGCCGAAGCGCCTCAGAGCTTTAAAGGAGAGGTGACCGACTCGATATGTGGCCAGACTGGGTCGCACGAGAAGATGATGGCGAAAATGCCTAGGATGGGGCGCGACAAGGCGACATGCACGAGACAATGCGCTGAGTTGGGCGCCAAGTATGTCCTGTACGACCAGGAAAATGAGAAGCTTTACAACCTGGACGACCAGGCTAAAGTCAGGACTTTCGCTGGCCAAAGAGTCCGCATTGCTGGCAACCTTGCGGGAAATAACATCATCGTCCGTGACATTGAGACAATCGGTTAGGCCAACGTGCACCCGGATGTGCTTGCTGTCCGTTTCACGCGGGCAGCAAGCCTCCCAAGCTCACAACTCATCCGTCCAGCGCCAGTGTAGCGACATCCAGGGCAAAAAAATCCCGGCGAGCGCAGTTTGGTGTACAGCAGGCCGTTCGCCGAGCAGCATCAGACAACGCACTGAGTTTCCTGCGAAAAGGAGTCGTCTGATGTCCGTCTGCCAGTGGGAGCACATGGTTAGGGAGATAGAACAGGAGATAGAACATGAGTCAGATCCGGCCAAGATTGCACAGCTAGCTAAGGAACTGAACGATGCAATGCTCGCCGAGCAGACGGAGAAGGTAAAACGCCGCCTCGGCATTTCGGCAGAAGAGATGGGAAGTTAATCCGACTGTTGCAATCAGGGAGTGTGCTCTTGCTGTTCCTCTTCAGATGGCCCGTTTTCGTCTCTAGATGAAAAAGAGCGCCAGGACGCCTCAAAGTTGTCCCTGGCGCTCCGTCGGCTCTTGGAGAGTTGGTCCGCGTTTAAACGAATTCTCCCGAGCTTCGGTTGTACTGTTTCATCTTCGGAGACAGCAGGGAAACTGGCAGAGTTGACAGAAAGTTGACAGGATTCATATTTCAACAACCATGCTGGAAGGGACTGCCGCATTGGCGTTTAGCCATTCGACGAAGCAGTTTCCAGACAACTTCTGCCAGATACACAAATAGCTCCGCGTTATCCTGCAACGGAAGCGGCATCAGCGATCACATTCAACGCGCCCGCGGCGCGCTCAGAGCGGCGTGTCCGCGGTCGTCCACGACCGATCCTCCGTCCCACCTGTGTTGCGGGTCGGGATAGAAAGTGCATCCCCCCCCTGAACTTGAGGTGACAATCAACAGCCATCCTCCGGGAATCTTTGCCCTATTCACACGGGCGGAGAGCGCCTCAACATCCAGCTTTTCAAATTTGAGCTTAGGCATGGCAGCAAACCACCTTGCTATGATCCGGCAATGGCCTTGTTCTGAAGAACACGCACCACCACACGGCGATTTTCGGCTTGTCCGTCAGCAGTCTTGTCGTTGCCGACCTGTTCACTCTCTCCCATTGCACCCGGCGCCAGCATTCTCGTGAGAGGCACCTTGCCCTGCTGAATAAGAATCTGCGTCACGTTGGCGGCTCTGTCTTCACTGAGCTTTTGGTTCAGAGCTGCGCTCCCGGTAGTCGATGCGAAACCCTTTACCTCAATCATGTAGCCATTAATAGTCTTGGCTTTTTCTGTCAAAGCCAGCAATTGAGAGACATACTTGGGATCAACTTTGGTCTTCCCATTGCCAAACAAGACCGTCACTTCATCGAAGATGTAGTAATCATCCAACTGGCCGAAACGGGCAACTGCAGCATCGACAGCCGCCTTGTTCGCTGCGATCTTTTCCTGGTGCTCTATAAGCTGCTTTTGCTGTTGTTGTAAAGCTTCGTTATGGGCCTCCAGCTCAGCTTTTTGCTTTTCAAGCTCTTGGGTGTTCTCGTGTAAGCCCGCCTGGATTTTCTGGGCGTCTTTTAGATCTTCTCCCTTGAAAGACACTGAGTCCGCTAACAGTTGATTCTTTTCGTCATAGGTCCCTTCCACCTTCACCGCGAGTCCAGGCACCAGCGCGGCCATCGACATCTGTTTCCTGCGCGCCTTCAACACTCCTTGCACTTGGCCGACTTTTGTTGCGTCAGTCAGCAGCACAACCTGGTTCGCAGAGCTTGACGTTGTAACGGTCATTGTGTCGCCGTTTCGGGATTTGATAACACCCTCCACTTTTGCTGTCTGGGCGGTCGCATTTGCATTAAGCAAAGCGAGCAGAACAAACGCTAAAGTGATACGGCACGCGCTTCCAAGAATATGGACTTGCGTCATAGCTTCTCCTCCTCGTACTTGCGTCGTCTGTTCGCCCAAGGCCAAGGGCAATCAGCGTATGGAAACTTAACGCCAACAATTCTTTCGCTGCGAAGTTCCGTATTCAGGCGTAATGGCGTCACCGAGGGCCTAGCTGCAAGGCTCGGCCCGGGCAACCAACTCCTGCCTTTCGCCGCTCAGGGTTTTGTCCCTAGGAGCACCCGGACTGTACCCCTCGCGCTTCGGTAAAAAAAACTGGCAAATTTGACAGATCGTTCGCTGGGGGCACGAAGTTTGAAAAAAGCCCGACGGGTTTGGGGTTGACGGCCCCATGACACCCGCCGGGCGGAGAAGGAGGGGATGCAAAGAAGCTTCTTTCGCCCATCCAAGGGCGCCGATTCTAATGCCGCGACGCACACTATCCGAAGAAGGATTCCTCCATCTGCAACGGCACAACGTCAGATCGAGGGACAACCAGGTGGTCGCGCGCATCCCTGAAGTGCGCGGAGCATACCACCGAAGGCAGGTGTGGGAAGCTGGCATAATTGACGGTTTCCGGCTTTGCCTCTGTCTGATTCCGGTCCCGGGACCCGCACTAATACCTTTACCTTGCCCGTCTGCCCAAAGCGCGGGATGGTGCGAGCGGCCAAGGTGTTCGTGGCCATACGGAATAGTGCCCCTCGTCTCGAGAGAGCCGCGTGCTCGCAAATTCGGGATATAAGGTGAGCACCCGGTTGCAGGCTCGAGACTTCACCTCCCCGGTTGAAGCCGGGCACTCCACGGTGACTGGGCGCGATTTAAGTTGTGCCCTTACGGAGTCTATTCCCTCTGTTTCTGCGGCCTGTGAGTCGCGCCTTCCCCAAAGCCGCTCTGACATCTGCCAAGTATTTTCGAGAGCGAACACCAGGTCGGGGAATTGGTGCCTCACCGTCGGATGTTGTATAAGACAAGTCCTATGATCAGACGGGTTTGCCTGTTCCTGGTGATTCTCTCCTCTCTTCCACTGGCAAGCGCAGCGCAGAATGCTCCGCAAAATGCTGCCGAGAAACCGGGTTTTGCGGGGCGCGTTGCCGGCCTTCGAAAGAAAGACGGGTTCTTTCCCTACTATTGGGACGAGAAAAAGGGGGAGCTACTGTTCGAGCTCACGCCGGCAGCACTCGAGCGGCAGTTCCTCTATTTCACCGCGCTCGGCAGCGGCGTAGGGTCGACCGAGATGTTCGCGGACCGCAGCTCCTTCGGACAATCCATGGTGTGCCGCCTGCGGCGGGCCGGCATGCGCGTGCTGGTGATCCAGGAGAACACCAATTTCCGCGCTACCGGGGGCAACGCCGATCTCCGGCACTCGGTGGATTTGAGCTTTCCCACGTCGGTGCTGGCCTCGCTCCCAGTGGAAGCCGAACAGGATGGAACACTGCTGGTGAACGCGAACTCCCTGCTGCTGCGGGATGCGTTTGATCTGCTCTCGCAACTGCGCCGTCCGCGGCGAGCGGTGGGAGGCATGGTGGTCCGCGGCTCGGCGCCGGAGGGCGCTAGCTGGCGGCTCGACGAAGGGCGCAGCATCATTGATCTTGACAATACCGGTAGTTTTCCGTTGAACACGGAGGTCGAAGCGCTGCTCACCTTCAGCAGCGACGGCGAGAGCGATTTGAACCAGCCGGACCCACACACTCTTAGCCTGCGTCAGCACCATTCGTTCGCTGCGCTGCCCTCCCCCGGCTACACCCCACGCGAGCAGGATGTGCGCGTGGGATTCTTCGGCGAGAGTTTCCAGGATTTCTCTCAGCCTTTCGATCGTCCGATCTCGCGGGTTTTCATCAGCCGCTGGCGGCTGGAGAAAAGAGACCCCAACTCTCGCTTGAGCGAGCCGGTGAAGCCTCTGACGTTTTATCTGGATCGCGCGATTCCGGAGGTAATCCGTCCCGCGGTGCGGCGCGGCGTCCTGTGGTGGAATGCCGCCTTTGAACAAGCAGGATTCAAGGACGCGATTCGCGTGGAAGACCTGCCCGAAGGCGCGAGCCCGCTGGATATCCGCTACCCCTCGATCCAATGGACCAACCGCTCGGGGCGGGGATGGTCGGTGGGACAGAGCCATACCGATCCGCGCACCGGAGAAATCGTTCACAGCGTGGTGCAGCTTGATTCCCACCGCATGCGTACCGTCAACAACTACTGGCAGGCGGTGATGCCTTCGACCAAGGGGAATGAAGAACCCTCCCTCGATGCATTTGCCGGGCTCGATAACCTGGATCCGCAGCTCACGAGTGAGCAGGTGATGCTCAATCGCATCGCGCTGCTCACCTGTCATGAAATGGGACACGTGCTCGGCCTGGAGCACAACTTCGTAGCCAGCACCTACGGCCGGGGATCGGTGATGGATTACTTTGCGCCGCGGGTGAAGATCCGTCCCGACGGCAGCGCCGACCTGTCGGACGCCTACATGGAGGAAACCGGAAGCTATGACCGCTTCGCGATCGAGTGGGGATACAGCCAGGGGAAGCCGGACGATTCCCGAGAGCAGGAGTCAGCGCGGCTCGATGCCATCGTGAAGGCCGGGCTGGCGAAGGGAATTGTCTGGGGAAACTACGAAGACCCGCGCTGGAATGCGTATGACGACGGTACGGATCCGGTAGCCTGGCTGAAGGAGGTCATCCCGGTGCGCGATGCCTTGCTGGCGCACTATGGCCCGCAGATGCTGCGCGCGGGAGAGCCCAATTCGATGCTGTCCTCGCGGTTTGCTCTCGTGTATCTGTTCCACCGCTACGCACTCGGCGCCGCGGTCAATGTCGTGGGGAGCGCCAAAATTCCCCCATCTCTGGCGGGCGACGGTCAGGCGCCGGTCAGCGTCTGGCCGGTCGAAAGCCAGAAGGAGGCGGTGCGACTGTTGCTCGGGGCGCTGAATCCCGCAGAACTGGAGGTGCCGGTCGGGTTGTGGAAGTCGCTGGCGCCGGTTGAGAACCGCGAGCGCGATACGGAGCAGTTCACGTCGTCGGCAGGATATCTTTTCAGTCCGCACGATGGAGCGCGCGCGGTCGCGGAAAGCGTCTTGGAAGGGTTGCTGGATCCCCGGCGCATGGAACGGCTGGCGGTGATTGCCCACGTCGAGAAGAATGGCCTCACGCCGGCCGCTCTGGTGTCACAGATCGTGAGTGCGGGGTTTTCGACACCGGCGAAGACGCCCGCACAAGAGGACCTGGTGGCCGCCGTGCAATCGGAAATCGCCGAGCGGCTGATGATTCTCGCGGCCGATGGCGACGCGACTCCCGAGGTGCAGGCGGCGGCGCTGGCCGGGGTACGGGAAGCGCAGGCCGCAGCCAGGAAAGGAGGCAGCACGACCCTCGAGCGCCTGGATCGCGAGATCACGCTGTTCCTCGCGGATCCCAGGCAGAACACCCCGCGGGTGAAGGGATCGGGAGCGCCCGCGGGTCCGCCGGTGTAGCCGCTCGCGGTTTACCAATGCCGCGCTTCGTAGGCGGCGATCTCGGCTTCGTGCTGAAGCGTGAGGCCGATATCGTCGAGGCCGTTGAGCAGGCAGTGGCGGGTAAATTCGTCGATGGCGAAGCTGGAGGAGAAACCGTGGTTGTCGCGGACGTTCCGTTGTACCAGATCGATGGTGAGCTGATAGCCCGGCATTTTCGCCCTTTCGAGAATCTCCGCTATCTCGCGCTCGCTTAACACCACGGTCAGGGCGCCATTCTTCGCGCAATTGTTGGCGAAGATGTCGGCGAATGACGGCGCGACTACGGCACGGAAGCCGAAGTCGGCGAGCGCCCAGACGGCGTGCTCGCGCGAGGATCCGCAGCCGAAGTTCTTCTCCGTCGCCAGAATGCTTGCGCCGGCATACTGCGGCTGGTTCAGCGGGAAGGCAGGATCGAGTTTGCCGTCCGCTGAGCGCCGCCAGTCGTAGAACAGGAATTCGCCGAATCCCGTGCGCTCAATGCGCTTCAAGAACTGTTTGGGAATGATCTGGTCGGTATCCACGTTGGCGCGGGCAAGCGGCGCGACTTTTCCGGTGTGAACGCGAAACGGTTGCATGCTTCCTCAGTAAAAGCGCCAGTTGCGGATATCGGTGAAGTGACCGGCGATAGCGGCGGCGGCGGCCATCATGGGGCTGACCAGGTGGGTGCGTCCGCCGCGCCCCTGGCGTCCTTCGAAGTTGCGGTTGCTGGTGGAGGCGCAGCGCTCGCCCGGTTGCAGGATGTCGGGATTCATGCCCAGGCACATGGAGCATCCGGACTCACGCCATTCGAAACCGGCCTCGGAAAAAATCCGGTCGAGACCTTCCTTCTCCGCCGCTTGTTTTACGGCCTGCGATCCGGGAACCACCAGCGCCCGCACTCTGGGATTCACGCGGTGTCCCTTGGCGACGCGGGCCGCGGCGCGCAGGTCCTCCAGCCGCGAGTTGGTGCACGATCCGATAAATACCCGGTCTACCCGAATCTGCTCGATCGGGGTGCCAGCCGTGAGTCCCATGTAATCCAGCATGCGTGCGGCCGCTTGCCGCTCGCTGTCAGTCTTCCACGCCGACAACTCCGGTACCCGCGCGCTGACCGGGACCACCATGCCCGGATTCGTGCCCCAGGTGACAAACGGCGCCATGGTCGCGGCCTCGATCTCGATGACCCTGTCGTAGTGCGCGCCGGGATCGGATGGCAGTTTTCTCCAGCGTTCCAGCGCCTTGTCCCAGGCGTCGCCCTGAGGGGCGAAGCGCCGGCCTTCGACGTAGGCAAAAGTGGTTTCATCGGGAGCCACCATGCCGGCGCGGGCCCCAGCCTCGATGCTCATATTGCACAGCGTCATGCGGGCTTCCATAGAGAGGGCTTCCACCGCCTCTCCGGCATATTCGATGACATGTCCGTTGGCCCCGTCGGTGCCGATGCCCCCAATGATGCCGAGAGCGAGATCCTTCGCGGAGACGGCTTCGGGAAGCCGGCCGCGCACCCGGATCAGCATGCTCTTGGGCTTACGCTGTGGCAGGCACTGGGTGGCCAGCACATGCTCGACTTCGGAGGTGCCAATGCCGAAAGCCAGGGCTCCCAGAGCGCCGTGCGTGCTGGTGTGGCTGTCGCCGCAGACTATGGTCATACCCGGCTGCGTGCATCCCAACTCGGGGCCGATCACGTGCACGATGCCCTGGTCGGGCGAATCCATATCGAACAGCGGAATGCCAAATTCTCTGCAGTTTTTCTGCAGGGCTTCGATCTGGCGGGCTGCGACGGGGTCGGTGATCGGCGTTCCCCGGGGTTCGGTGGGAACGTTGTGATCGACGGTTGCGACCGTGCGCCCAGGCTGGCGTACTTTGCGTCCCGCGGCGCGCAGGCCGTCGAACGCCTGCGGCGAAGTCACTTCGTGCACCAGGTGGAGGTCAATGTAAACGAGCGGCAGGCGTCCATTGGGCTCACAGACGACGTGCTCGTCCCAGACTTTTTCGAACAGGGTACGAGGATTCAGCATGTCGGCAGAACAAACCGCCCCCACCAAAGGTCAGACGAATCCGGGAGATGGAGGGTGTCTTGTTATTATAAGGTAGAGGGAGATTTTTCTGTTCACGCTGGCCAAGGGCTTGGCTTGCCTTGAGGAAGAATGATCAACGGGAAGCGCATCGGTGTTGTACTGCCCGCCTATAACGCTGAAAAGACTCTGGAACTGACCGTCCGGGAACTGCCCGACCTCGTCGACAGCTGCATCCTGGTCGACGACCACAGTTCCGACGGCACGGTACGCGTGGCGCAGGAGTTGGGCATTCCTTTTTTCGTGCATGACAAGAATTACGGATACGGGCGCAATCAGCAGACCTGTTATCGCGAGGCGCTGTCGGCCGGCGCCGATGTCATCATCATGGTGCATCCCGATTACCAGTACACGCCGCTGCTGGTAACCGCCATGGCCAGCATGGTGGCCTACGGCGTCTATGACGTGGTGCTGGGATCACGCATTATCGGCGGACGCGCCCTGCGCGGCGGCATGCCGTTTTACAAGTACGTCGCTAACCGGTTTCTCACCGCATTTGAAAACCTGTTTTTGGGGATCAAGTTGTCGGAATATCACACCGGCTATCGGGCGTTCAGCCGCGAGGTGCTGACCCGGCTTCCGCTGGTGGAAAATTCCGACGACTTTGTGTTCGATAACCAGATGCTCGCGCAGTGCGCACATTTCGGATTCTCGATTGGCGAAGTGTCGTGTCCCACGAAATATTTCGAGGAGGCGTCGTCAATCAACTTCCGGCGCAGCGTGAAATACGGCTTGGGGGTGGTGGCAACCACGCTGCAGTTCGGGCTGCAGCGGGCGGGGCTGGCAAAGTTCCGGATTTTCAGCGACCAGGGCCGGCGGCTGGAAGATCAACCTTCGAGCTATTACGCCGCGGGAGCAATTGAGCGGCAAGCCTAGGCGGCTCCCCTGACATGTTGCTGCTGACAGCCTCCCGCGGGGCTTACTTCTCTCTCGAAATCATCTCCAGGATCTTGCTCGCGAAATCATCCGAGAATCCGAAGCGTGCCTTGGCCCGCGAATAGAGATCGACGGCTTGCTTGTCGAGCCAGATCATGGCCGCTTTGCCCCAGCCATCACCCGGGCGAGCGCGGTAATTGGTCGAGCGCACCGCCATGTGATCGGAGCTGTCCACGGTGTAGTAGTAGAGCGCAACGCTCTTGCGGGAAACGCCTTCCGGGCACTGGAGCGGTTCGGGGAAGCCATGGAAGGATCGGTGGTCGGTATTGAAGATGAGCACCTGATTGAGCAGCGGCGGATACTTGGCCACGCAGTGGTGCATGGTGCTGTCCCACAACTCGATGGCCCCACCCCACTCCTCCCGCCAGTTCGGGTTCAAGTACAGAATGAGATTGACGCGGCGGCGCCAATGCTTGTGGTAATGGTGGTTGGAAAAGTCCGTGTGCACATTGAGGAAACCGCCCCGCCCGGACTGATGCAGTCCGCCGCCCTCAAGCATGGGATCGGCCATCAGGCCAGCAATGCCGGTTAACCGCGACAGCCAGTTCACGAACTCGGGCGAATTCAGCTCATCCACGACGACGCCGAGTTCGGGCGGGAAACATTCCCGCTTGGCCAGACCCAGCTTATTCTCATTCTGGTGCTGGTAATGGGTCCATGCCTCGCTCTGCGGCCTGGGGAATTTCTCGGCAACCGATTGCGCCACATCGGGCATGAGGAAGTCGCGCAGGAAAATGTGCGGAACCGGGTCATTTTCCCGGTACCGGCGAGCGAGGGTCGACACTCCCTGGTTCCACCGCGAATAAGGAAACAACAGCGGTGATTTTGCAACCGCTCCGAGAGTCGCCATCAGACTTGTTCCTTTGTCATCAAAATCGCCAAACTGCTATCGCGTGCAATCGGGGGTCACCCACCACTATACCGAATCCCAATCAATCCAAACGACAAACCAGAACCGCCTGATTCTGGTAAGGACAACTCAGGTCGCCAGCACCCGGTTGTTCGAGAACCACCCAATTCACCCCGTACGCGGTCTCGAGGCGGGCAAAATCGCGCGCCTGAAAATTCTTCCAGCCCTGTTGGGCCTGCACCTGGCGCAGCCATTCATCGGCCAGCGGCGGGAACATGGTAACAGCGCCACTGTCTTTGACAGAATCGGCGAGCATGCTGCGTTCGGCGATGGCACGGAATCCGTTGGAGTCTTCCCCGGAAATGTTCATGTGCTTGGGATCAAGGGCAAATACCGCATCCACCGGGGTGTTATTGCGAATCCAGAGAAAGGCCTGCACCCAGGGATTTCTCGGGGCCACGCCAGGCCACTCGATGTGCGCGCTGGCGGGAAACAGTTGCCGCTGGGCATAAAACATGCCCGCACACAAGGGGAGAAACAGGGCTATCCACCGCCAAGCACGATTTTTCAGGACAAACTCACCGGCAAAACCGCCGGCCAGCAGGATCATCACCATGTAAAGCAGGTGGAGGCTCCGCATGGGTTGGATGCGAGCCAGGGCTTCAAAGCGCGGGGAAGAAGACAAAATTATGCCCGCCACGATCGAAATCGACTCGTAGAGGATGAAGGTGCGTGCGAGCAGGTCGATGTTTGCCATGCGACGCGAGCGCGCGATGCGGCTGAACCACCAGAAGATGGCGAGGGGCGCGACACCTCCCAGGATTTCATACCACTGCCAGCGCAGGAAATAGTGATAGGTATGAGACTGCGCGACGTGGTGGTACGCCGGAGACCCGGCCTGGAACAGGAAGGACAAAGGCAACAGGCTGGCGAAGCTGACGGACCGGGCATCACGCCACCGCAGGGCCAGCAGCAGGACCAGAAAAAAAGCCGTAAAGGCGGACATGAGTGGATGCATGGCTGCCGCGAACGCCAGTAACAATGCGGCCTGCACGTACTTCCGATCCAGGGCTTTCGCAATCGCGAGAATCCCGGCAAACGCCGTCAGATTTCGCGGATTGAGGTACTGATCCATCAGGTAAAGGGCTGTACCTGCAACCGGCAGCGTAAACAGCGCTGCCAGCAAAGTCACCGCCGCCCAGCGCGACCGCGGATTCTCAAAGCACTTGCCGGTCAATTCCCACCCGGCGAGAAGCAGCAGGAACAGCGAGAGCATTTGCCACCCGAAGCTGACGACGGAAAGCGGCAGATGGCTGATCGCAACCGAAGCGGCGACCAGATTCGGGAACAGCGTCAGGTGCGCGTGCGACTGGAAAAACTGCGCATTGAAGGGAAACAGTTCCGGCTGCAGGATCTTCTCGATTCCCGGGAGGTAGATTTCGGCATCTTCGGCCCAGGGATGGTATCCCTCCACCAGCAAGGCCCCAGCTGTAAGGAGGAGAAGAATCAAGCCAACGGTAAGGGGGGAGGGATGGGCGGATGTTTCACCGCCAGATTTTTTCTTGCTTTCGCGGGAGGCAGGAGAAACCGTCCCCGGTTCATGAACCAGGGGCTCAGCCACGGCTTGTGGCGAGCATGCTGAATTTCTCGCAACGCTAAATAAGTTCAGAAGTTTAAATATTAGCAAGCTGGCACTGCCGGGCGCAAATGAAGATCCGGTCATTTTCATCTTCCTGCCCGGACTGACACCAGGGGTGGGAGGTCTCCCCATGGGAATTGCGCCGCTAAACGATGCCGCGTAGCATCTAAACAATATCGGGATGCCAGCAACGACCTCTACCGCCGATCGCCCCCAGCTGGTCTTGGGGGAAATTCTGAGCTTTGCCTATGACACGTTTTGCAGCAATAAGGTGAGGTTCCTTCTTACCGCGCTGGGCATGGTGATCGGGACGGCCTCCCTGATTCTGGTGGTCACGATTGGGCTGACGGGCAAGCAGTACGTTCTCAATCAGATTCAATCCATCGGTGCAAACCTGATTTACGTCGAATACGAGGGCGGTCAGCAGCGCATCAGCAACGCCGCTCCCGACCCGATTACTATCGATGATCTGAAAGCGGCTCAGACTCTGGTACCGGGGATCGTTTCCGCCTCTCCCGTGGTGAACATGTCGGATCGCATCCCGGTAGGAGGCGGCAAGGAGCGCGATATCCAGATTCTCGGGGTTTATCCCGAATACCTGACGGTGCGCAACCTTGTGGTCACGTCTGGCAGGTTCTTCGATGCCGAGGATTCGCAGGCGCACAACAAAGTGGGCGTCATTACCGAGAAGCTGGCGAAGGTTCTTTACGGCTCGAACGACGAGGCGGTGGGCAGAGTCATCAAGCTGACCGGGCTGCCCTTCGTGGTCATCGGGACGTTTCGCGAGCGTGTCAACACTTTCGGTGAGACGGAAGTAACCGACAACACCATGCTGATCCCCTACACCGTATCGCGCTACTTCACCGACAGTCTCACGGTGAAGCAGATTTACTTTTCTCTGGCCGACTCCTCCATGGTGCCGGAGGCGACGGAGCAGATACGGCGCGTGATTCAGTCGCGTCATCGGGCAGAGTCGGTGTACAACGTCAACAACCTTACGGAATTGATTGCTGTCGCCGAGCGTGCCGCCAACGCGCTGACACTGATGCTGCTGCTGGTGGCCGCTGTGGTCTTGCTGGTGAGTGGCATCGGAATCATGAACATCATGCTGGCCACAGTAAGCGCCCGCATCCGGGAAATCGGGATTCGCAAGGCCCTGGGAGCGACCAACCGGGAGATCCGCTTTCAGTTTCTCTCGGAGGCAGTCCTGATCTCGGTCGGCGGCGGCTTGATCGGGGTCATTATCGGCCTGGCGGTACCTTATTCGGTTCGTTTCCTGACGGAATACCGCCTGCCGGTATCGGGGATGTCGGCGATTGTGGCCCTGGTGGTGTCTTCGCTGGTGGGTATCCTTTTTGGAACCGTTCCTGCCACGCGTGCCGCCAAGCTCGATCCGGTCGAGAGCCTGCGCTACGAGTGAAGTTTTGTTCCGCGCCCGGTTAGGCGTCGAGGACCACGCTTGCATCCTCAGCCAGAGCTGCGTCCTCAGAGAGTCGTAAAACGTTCTGCCGCGCCTGGCGCCTGCGCCTCCAGGAGATCACGCCGTACACCGCGAGCACAACAAACAGCGGATCGATTGGACGCCGATAATAGTCCTCCGGATGAGTGAAGTAATAGACCAGCGGGAAGAATAGAAACACGATCAGGTAGGGTGTGGCCCAGCCTTCTCCCTCGCGTCGTGCCTGCCGCAGGCCCAGCAGCATGATCAAAGTCAAGCCCATGCTGAAAAAGATATTGGGGATGTCGAAAGGCTCTTCCTTCAGATAACGTTCCCCGAAACTCCAAAAGCCGGTCCAGATGTAAACCGCCCGGCGCAAGGCCATGGTCACATACTGGCTGCGGTGTTCGCGGATGTAGGCGAATGCCTGGTCGCGCCTATGGGCGAAGTATCCCACTTCTCCCAACTGCTGGTATGCCTTCCACTCCGCATCGCTGTCGGAGGGATGGTAGCCCGGAGGATCCCAATGCCAGCTGTCCGGGTTGTTTCCGCAGTAAAGCTCGAAGCCGAGGTTCCCACGGTAGGGGATGAATTTCCCGAAAGCGTGGTAATTGCGGATAAACCAGGGAGCACTCACCGCGACGACCGCGAGCACGGCGGCGACTCCGGGTACGAACCAACGCGCGCCCTGGCGATAACGCCGGTACCAACACCAGGCGCCCAGGAAGGGAGCCGCCGACATGACGATGGGATCATTCAGCGCGGCAAATCCGGCTAGCGCGCCAAATCCGATCCAGTACGACAGCTTCGATGTTTCCTCGAGGTTGAGTACCATGAGGAAAAGCAATGCAAACAACAGCGTGGAGAGGGTCGTGGGCCAGATGAAATCCGCCGCGAAGAAGATCGAATAGGGGAAGAAAACCCAAACCCATCCGCTCCACAGGGCTGCTCGGTCGCCGAAGCGGTTTCTCGCAATTAGAAAAACCGGAATCGAAGTCAGCGCCGAGAACAGACAGTCCAGCGCCAGGATCGCCAGGGCCGAAGCCTTCGAATAAATGCCGAAAACCTTGAAGTCTGCTGCCAGCAGTAGCGGGAACACCGGGGCTACCCAGGTGGTTGGTCCGGTTTCAGCAAAAAAAGGGCTGGAGAATCCCTTGCCTTCCGCCAGCGAGCGGGCGATCCGCCCCGTTTCCCCGGCAAATTTCCAATGGTCCCGGTCGGGCTTCAGGTGCTCGGGATAGATAAATCCCATGACCGCCAGGCGAAAGGCCAAGCCGATCACGACCATCCAGAACCACTTTCGGGCCGGGGACCGGGAAGGGGGGATCTTGCCTGCCTGGAGTACTTCGGCTTGCTCCAGTAGTTCGCAGGTCGAGATCGATGGCAGGGCCGGGGACCGGATGTGTTTCCTTCTACACAACGGGAAAATGTTTAGTCAAGCAAATCCAACAAATCCCTGCTCGTTAGAAGGCGGAAAATTGCGGAACCGCAAGTTCCCGGGAGGTTAATCAGACAGGAAAAAGCCGGGCTGGTTTGCCCGGCTTTCGCTTGTTCACCAGGTTCGATGCTATGCCCCTGTCACCGCTACATGACCAAGGCGAGGTTTTCCAGCTCTTGTTGAAGAACGGGCAAAGCGCAGCCCGCCATCTCTACCCGGCTGGCCGCGTCCATGGCCGCCTCGGGTGAGACGCCGTATCCGCGGCCCATGAGGAATACTTGCAGGAGCTCAGCGGCTTCACGAGAGTCGATAAGCCCACCCTGCAGCAGGTCGTTCCGCAACGCCGTCAGCTCGGTTGTTGAGAATCTTTCTTTCATGGCCGTTTCACCTCCGACCCTGAACCACTTCTGCCCTGTTAGACTCTGCCGCTCTAGAGAGAGTTGCATGCAATTTAATTGCCGCAAGTCACTCTCGACCAAAGAACTTTCGGAAAGGCAGATCGCAGGTGTTAAACCCTGCCGATGCCATAAGTTGCAGGCAACCTTTAGGGGTAGAGGCGACTACGATCGAGGGCTTGGGAACTCCCGGAGTTGACACAATGTGTCGTTGTGGAACGAAAAGCGTCTTTCTCCGATTCCTGGGGGCTAGATTGGAGCGCGATCACGAAGGCTCGATCGTTGCCTCGTCCACCAACAGAACCGGGATATCGTCCTTGATGGGATAGATCCGACGACAGGCGCCGCATTTGAGGGCGGGCGGATTCTCTCTGAGCTCGAGGGGTTTGCGACAAACCGGGCAAACCAGCATGTCGAGCAACTCCTGGGAGATCATGGCAGGCATTCTAGCAGGACCAGTCTTGGATTTCCCCTTGCTCCGGGAACGAGACCGGTTTTTCCCGTTCGCCGAAAAAGTGAGCTCTGCGATTTCTATAATCGGATGGGCCTGCGGTTTTAAGATAAGATTTTAGGATCGACATTCCAGACAGCAGAAGAGGTCTCATGCCCGCCAAGATTCTTGACGGAAACAAGCTTGCAAGCGACATCCGCGGTGAGGTTGCCAATGAGGTCAAATCTTTGGCTGCGAGCGGCATGCGGCCCGGCTTGGCCGTAATTCTGGTAGGGAACAACCCGGCGTCGGAAATTTACGTGCGTGGCAAAGTGAAGAGTTCGGAAGAGGTGGGCATTTACAGCGAGAAACACACCCCGCCCGAGACGATCTCAACCGAGAAGCTGCTCGAGCTCGTTTACGACCTGAACCGGCGCGATGAGATTGACGGTATCCTCGTTCAACTGCCGTTGCCCCCGCAGGTGGATTCCAAGAAAATCCTGATGGCGGTGGATCCTGCCAAGGATGTCGACGGGTTCCATCCCGTGAATGTGGGGTTTCTCTCTACACAACGGCCGGGCCTGGTGCCCTGCACGCCGGCGGGAATCATGGAGATTCTGAAGCGCTCGAATATCCCCATTGCCGGGCAGGACGCCGTGGTTGTCGGGCGCAGCGACATCGTGGGCAAGCCAACCGCGATGCTCCTCACCAACGGCAACGCGACGGTCACCATTTGCCACTCGAAGACGCGCGACCTGCCGGGAGTCTGTCGACGAGGCGATATTCTGGTCGCGGCGATCGGCCGGGCGGGCATGATCACCCGCGATTTCGTGAAGCCGGGGGCCACGGTGATCGATGTGGGCATGAACCAGGTCACCGAGCGGGTCGAGTTCGATCGCCTGTTCGCCGGCAACGCCAGGCGGGAGGAGACCTTCCGCAGCAAAGGTTCCACATTGGTGGGCGATGTCCATCCCGAGGTGGCGGAGGTCGCCGGAGCCATCACGCTGGTGCCAGGTGGCGTAGGTCCGCTGACCATCGCGATGTTGATGTCGAACACAGTGCGCGCCGCGAAATTGCGCCGCGGAAGCCGGGTGCCGGAATTGTCCCGGGTTTAGTTTTCTTACCAGAGAGGCACAGAGACACAGAAGCTTGGGGCAGCGAGTGTCCATCTTCGGTCCGCCGGCACGCTCCCGGAGTGTTTTTTTCCCTGAGGCCTCCCTCTGTGTCTCTAATTCTCCCCTGCGGATTCCTGCAGCCGCGAGGTTGGCTTGCTGAAAGTCGGCTTGACCGGGGGCATCGCCAGCGGGAAGTCCGTGGTCGCGGAGATGTTTGCCGCAATCGGGGTTCATGTCGTACAGGCCGACGTCATCGCGCATCGCCTGATGCAGCCCGGCGAACCTGTTTACGAGCAAGTTGTCGAGCACTTCGGAAGCGGAATACTGAATCCTGACAGGGCGATCAATCGCGCCAAACTCGCGGAGGCCGTTTTCGGCGATTCACCGCGCGTCGAGGAATTGAACCGCATTGTCCACCCCGCGGTGGTTGCCGAGCAGGACCGCTGGATGGAAGAGGTCGGAAGGGCCGACGCGCAGGCGATCGCAATGGTCGAAGCTGCACTGATCCTCGAAGCCGGTGCCGAGGGCCGCTTCGATTGCCTGGTGGTCGTGACCTGTCGCCCGGAACAGCGGGCCAAACGGTGGGCCCAGCGCCTGCACCTGGATGAGGAAACAGCACGCCGCGAAGTGACTCGCCGCATGGCGGCGCAATGGCCCGATGAGGAGAAGATCAAAGCAGCCGACTACGTGATCGACAATTCCGGATCGTTGGACCAGACCGAGCGGCAGGTGCGAGAGGTCTTTGCACAACTGAAAAACCAGGCCTAGCGGTTGCACGCACTTGGCAACACGACCCCGGTGGTTGCAAACTGAGAACAGATAATTAAGAACTGAGAACTGAACTGAGAACTGACATGAAGCTGATGCGACCCGTTGTTTTGGCCGTAATTCTTGCCGGCGCCTTCCTGTACTTTACTTCTTATCATTCCCGCTCGCAGCGCCTGGTTGACTGGATCTCGCGTCCCTCGAAAGTCGAAGTCACCGAAGCCGCGAACAACGAATCTTCCGATCCGGAAGAGCAGAACAACATCAACATCTATCGCAAGAACATCGCGTCGGTGGTGAATATCACCTCACGTGCCATGACGTTCGACTTTTTCTACGGGCTGGTACCCCAGGAGGGCCAGGGCTCGGGCTTCATTATCGATAAAGACGGACATATTCTGACCAATTACCACGTCATCGCGGAGGCCCGGCAGATCGAGGTCACTTTGCATAACCGAAAAAAATACCGGGCAAGCGTGGTGGGCACCGATCCCAACCACGACCTGGCCGTGGTGCAGATCAAGGCCCCGGAACTGATTCCCATGACCTTGGGGGATTCGCGCACCTTACAGGTCGGCCAAAAGGTGTATGCCATCGGAAATCCCTTTGGACTCTCGGGAACCCTGACGCGAGGGATCGTGAGTTCGATCCGCCCGGTCCAGGAGCCGAACGGCGGAGCTGAGATTGACGAGGCCATTCAAACCGACGCCGCCATCAATCCCGGGAACTCCGGGGGGCCGCTGCTCAACTGGCACGGGGAAGTTATCGGCATCAACACCATGATCCTCTCGAACGTCGGGCAGAGCGCAGGCATTGGCTTTGCCATTCCCATCAACACCGCCAAGGCCGTGTTGAATGACCTGGTAACGCTCGGACGAGTGCGACGTCCTGCACTGGGTGTGCGCACCATTCCCATTACCCCCGAACTGGCTGACCAGATGGGGCTGGCGGCGGACTATGGACTGCTCATCGTGCAGGTGGTTTCCGGAAGCGCGGCTGACCGGTCAGGTATGCATGGTGGGAACCAGCGCGCTTACATCGGGAATACTCCCATCATGTTGGGCGGAGATCTGATCGTCGCTATCGATGGCCAGGACGTGCAGGATCAACAGGACCTGAGCCAGATCATGAACGGACACCGCGCTGGAGACAGCATCCACGTCACGGCTTATCGGGGCAAGAAAAAGGTGGAGTTCAACGTGATCCTGGGTGAAGCCAGGGAACAAGTGTAATTGTAGATTGACGATTTCGGGGGCCGGTGCGGCCGGTTTGAACTCAGGCATGAAGGCCGTTGATCGTGATTGAGCTCTATGGCCAGCTTAGGGTTGGCCCTGGCTAACCAAGAAATCGAAAAATCGCCAATCCATGAACTCTGACGCCCTTCGCCGCTACTGTCTCTCCTTTTCCCAGCGCCACGGAAAAGCTGCAATGGAGTGACGAGCTTTGCTTCAAGGTGCGGGGCAAGATCTTTATGATGATAGGGCTCGATTCCGTCCCTCAGCGCCTGTGTTTCAAGTGCACACCCGAGGCGTTTTCCGAACTGGTCGAGCGCGACGGAGTCATCCCCGCCCCCTACGTCGGCCGCTACAAGTGGGTCATGGTGAAGGATCCGGCCGCGCTGCGGGATTCTGAACTCGAAGACCTGATCCGCCAGTCGTATGCAATGGTCGCCGCCAAGGCGCCGAAGAAGAACGCCCGGCAGAAGGCGCACAAGAAGACGACATCCCGAAGCCGAAAGCCGAGGGCCGAAATTTGACTCTGCCCGACGCCCTACGCTAGCCTCAAAGGTCTGCACAGAGCTTGCGGTTCGAGCCTGAATGCGGCTTGCCGGGCTGAGCGCTCGGAGCGGCGGGCAAGTGTCCGTTCGCGAACAGTGTTCTTCATGCGATCTCGCTACAAGTTGCTGGTTTTCCTGCTGCTTTGGACCCTCGCGCCCTATTCGGCCAGCGCCGCGCCTATCCATCCCGTGCACGCGCCGCACGCCGTGGTGGCCAGCGTTCATGAACTTGCCTCCCAGGCCGGAGTGGAAGTGATGCAGGCCGGAGGCAATGCCGTGGATGGTGCGGTCTCGACCGGATTCGCGCTGGCCGTCGTGCATCCCCAAGCCGGCAACCTGGGCGGTGGGGGGTTCATGTTGATCCGCATGGCCGACGGCGCCACGCACTTCGTGGATTTCCGAGAGACCGCTCCGGCCGCCGCGACCGCCACCATGTATCTCGACCCGCAGGGGAATGTCATCCCCCGTGCCAGCCTGATCGGCCACCGCTCAATCGCGGTTCCCACCTCGGTCGCCGGCCTGGTCTACGCGCAGAAAAAGTACGGCAAGCTCTCCCTCGATCGCGACATGGCTGCGGCCATCAGGCTGGCTCGCGACGGTTTCGCCCTGACCTGGGAAGATGCCAGCGATTTCGCGGACAAGGATCTGAGCCTGTTTCCCGAATCGCGCCGCATCTTTCAACGCGACGGCAGCCTCTACCGCCAGGGAGAGGTCTTCCGCCAGCCCGATTTGGGGCGGACCCTGGAGCGGATTGCCCGTGATCCGGACGACTTCTACCACGGCGCCATGGCCAAAGAGTTGGCTGCGGCCATTCAAAAAGGCGGGGGACTGGTTAACGCCGATGATCTGGCGAACTACGAGGTCAAAGAGCGGGAGCCGGTGCGTGGAACCTATCGCGGATACGAGATCATCAGCGCTCCTCCGCCATCTTCGGGCGGAGTTGCACTGATCGAGATCTTGAACATCCTTGAAGGCTACGACCTCGAAAAGTACGGTTCGCGCTCGGCGCAAGCCACACAACTTACGCTCGAGGCCTTCCGCCGTGCATTTTATGACCGTGCGGAATTTCTCGGCGACCCGGACTTCGCCAGGATTCCCGTGCCGCAACTCATCGACAAGCGCTACAGCGAAGCCTGGCGCGAATCGATTGATCCCCAGCACTCAAGCCTCAGCAAGGATCTGCGCCGTCCCGCCGTCTTCAACCAGTTGGAACGCTACGCCTCGGCTCATCCCGGAATGGCGACCCGCCCCGAGTCTTCCCAGACCACGCATTATTCGATCGTCGATGCCGAGGGCAATGCGGTGGCTGTGACCACCACCCTGAACGACCTGTTCGGCTCGCACGTGACCGCTGAGGGCCTTGGTTTCCTGCTCAATGACGAGATGGACGACTTCTCCGCCAAGCCTGGGGTTCCGAATCTCTTCGGCCTGATTCAAGGTCCGGCAAATGCCATCGGTCCCGGCAAGCGGCCGCTTTCCGCCATGACTCCCACCATCGTGCTGAAAGACGGCAAGCTCTTCCTGGTGCTTGGTTCGCCGGGCGGGCCACGAATCATTACCACCGTGGCCAACATTCTTATGGGAGTCGTGGACTACGGCATGGACATCCAGACTGCGGTCAATGCCCCGCGATTCCACCAGCAATGGCTGCCCGATCTGGTACGCCTGGAGCAGTGGTTCTCGCCCGATACGGTCCATGCCCTCGAACACATGGGATACAAAGTCGTCTTCGGGGTGAGCGAGGGACAGAAGTGGGAACCGACCTGGAGCGATGGTGAGTGCGTGGAGGTGGATCCCAAAACCGGGGAACGCCTGGGGGCCAGTGATGCGCGCAACAACGGAAAGGCTGTGGGTTACTGATGCAGAGAGCCATATCAACGCACGTCTATGTAAAAGAGCGTCTTCACCCCGGACTGCTCGACGGACTGGTGCGAGGCGGAGCGCAGACGATTGAAATATTTGCGGCGCGACAGCATGTCGATTACGCCAACCGCAAACAGCACGTGCGCGAAATCGCCGACTGGTTCCGGACCAGCGGCGTGCCGCTGCACGCCGTCCACTCGCCCATGTTCGCCGATTACGAGATGGGACGCACCGGCGCCACTCCGGTGAACATCGCTTCGACCGACCGCGCCACGCGCATCGAAGCCATGGATGAAGTCAAGCGTGCACTGGAAATCGCCGAACAGATACCCTTCCGTTTCCTCATCCAGCATATCGGGGTGCCCGGAGAGTCTTTCGACGATCGCAAATTCGAAGCCGCGCTGACTTCCGTCGAACACCTGCGGGCCTTCGCCAAGCCGCTGGGAGTCAGGGTCTTGCTGGAAAACATTCCCAACGAACTGGCCACTCCCGACAAACTCATCGAGTTCATCCAGATCTCGCATTTCGAGGATGTGGGTGTGTGCTTCGATGTGGGCCATGCCCACATCATGAGCGATATTCCGCAGGCGTATGAAGTTCTCAAGAGTCACATCCGTTCCACCCACATTCACGACAATGCCGGGGACCGGGACTCTCATTTGTGGCCCGGCAAGGGAAAAATTCCGTGGAAAGAAGCTATGGAACTGCTGCGCGCGGCGCCGCACACTCCTCCACTGGTCCTGGAAATTGAAGGGGACGAAAAGGTCAACGTGCCCGATTCCATGGGCGAGGCCTTTCGCAAACTCGAAGAAAGCTGAGGAAACTGCCAATTTTCAACTGCCGATTGCCAATTGAGAACTTGGCCCGATGTGCTTTTCAAATTGTCAATCGAAAATCAGAAATTGGAAATTCATGTCATCTCCTATCGCCACGATCGCCGACATTGGAAAATTCGACGGCCACACGGTTACCATCCGCGGCTGGCTTTACAACCTGCGGGAAAGCGGGAAGCTTCTGTTCCCCATTTTCCGCGACGGCAGCGGACAGATTCAGGGCGTGGTGCCCAAGAACGCCGTTGCCCCGGAAGTCTTCGCTCGGCTCAAGGGACTGACCCAGGAGTCGAGCGTCATTGTCGAGGGCAAGGTGCGTGCTGACCAGCGCGCGCCCGGCGGATATGAGCTCGATGTCAGCAACGTCCAGGTTCTGCAGAAAGTATCCGAGAGCGACCCTTACCCGATCACGCCCAAGGAGCATGGCGTCGACTTCCTCATGGAACATCGTCACCTGTGGGTGCGCTCGCTGCGCCAGGCGGCGATTCTGCGTGTGCGCGCCGAAATCATCAAGGCGGCCCGGGATTTCTTCGATGACCGCGGCTTTACCCTGACCGATCCTCCCATCCTTACGCCCGCAGCCTGCGAAGGCACGACCACGCTTTTTCCCGTCGATTACTTCGATGAGCAGGCCTTCCTGACCCAGTCAGGGCAGCTCTACATCGAAGCGACCGCCATGGCCCTGGGCAAGGTGTATTCCTTTGGTCCGACGTTTCGCGCCGAGAAATCGAAGACTCGCCGCCATCTGACCGAATTCTGGATGGTCGAGCCCGAAATCGCCTACGGCCAGCTCGACGACATCATGGAACTGGCGGAGGGCCTGATCAGCTTCCTGGTGAAGCGCTGCCTGGAAAAGCGCCGGGCGGATCTCGAGACCATAGGCCGTGATCTTTCCAGGCTGGAGAAGGTCGAGGCGCCGTTTCCGCGCATCTCTTACGACGACGCCGTCAGGATGCTGCAGGAGGCCCACGCCAAAGGCGCTCTCGAAAGCAACTTCGAGTGGGGAGGAGACCTGGGTTCGCCCGATGAGACTTTCATCTCGTCGCAATTCGACAAGCCAGTGATGGTGCACCGCTACCCGGCGAAAGTAAAGGCCTTCTACATGGAGCCGGATCCCGAGCGTCCGGAGCTGGCGCTTTGCGTCGATGTGCTGGCGCCGGAAGGCTACGGAGAGATCATCGGTGGCTCGCAGCGCATGGCCTCGCACGATCTGCTCCTTAAGCGCATTCACGAGCACGGGCTGCCCGAGGAAGCCTTCAAGTGGTATCTCGATTTGCGCAAGTATGGTAGCGTTCCCCACGCAGGATTCGGAATGGGAATCGAGCGCGCCGTCGCCTGGATCTGCGGTCTGGAACACGTGCGCGAAACCATCCCCTTCCCCAGAATGTTGTACCGTCTGTATCCGTAACCGGCCCCAAAGATCGGCAACCGGAAAGCGGAAATTGAAAATGCTTCTCTAATCTTCATGAGCCCAACAACGGCTGCCTTCTCCAGCATCGTGCCCAAGAAAATCCGCGTGATCGGAGTGCCTCTCGATCTCGGCCAGTCGCGGCGCGGAGTCGACATGGGGCCTTCCGCGGTTCGCGTGGCTGGACTCGAAGCCCGCCTGGAAGCCATCGGGCATTTCGTGGAGGATGCAGGCAACGTGACCGTGCCCATTCCCGAGCAGAAGAAGGAAGGCGCGGCCAACGCCAAATATCTGAAAGAGATTACTGCCACTTGCGCGAAGAGCGCCGACCTGGTGCTCAAGACGCTCGAGTTGGGCAAGATTCCCATGGTTCTTGGAGGAGATCATTCCGTCGCTGCGGGAACGGTCGCTGGAGTCGCCGAATACTATCGTCGTCAGAATCAGAAGGTCGGACTCATCTGGATCGATGCGCACAGCGACATCAACACGCCCGATACATCGCCCAGCGGAAACGTGCACGGCATGCCGCTGGCGGCGATCATGGGGCTGGGCCCGGCGGAACTGGCAAACATCTACGACTTTTCCCCGAAGATCAGCCCAGAGAACTGCGTGCTGGTGGGGGTGCGCGACGTGGACGCTCATGAGAAGGCGAACATCCGCAAGTCGGGCGTCGAAGTCTTTACCATGCGCGACATTGATGAACGCGGCATGCGCGCGGTGATGGAAGAGGCTCTGCGCATGGCGGGACGCGGGACAGCGGGTTATCACGTATCCCTCGACATGGACTGGATCGATCCCGAAGACGCACCCGGCGTGGGCACACCGGTATGGGGCGGTGCCACGTATCGCGAAGCTCATCTCGCCATGGAAATCATCGCCGACCACGGGCGCATGTTGAGTTTCGAGATCGTCGAGGTTAATCCGGTCATTGACGAGCATAACCAGACTGCCGATCTCGCCGTCGAATTGACGCTCTCCGCTTTCGGGAAGAAGATTCTCTAGATTGTCCGATTTCGACGCCTGGTGCCATGCCCGAACTGCCTGACATCGTCACTTACATCGCGGCGCTGGAACCGCGCCTGGCCGGTCAACGGCTCGAGAAGGTTCGCCTTTCGGGACCATTTCTTCTGCGCACCGTAGATCCACCCGTTGCAGAAGTCGAGGGCCATACGGTCCGCGAATTGCGGCGCATCGGCAAGCGTATCGCGATGGGAATGGACAACGATCTGTGGCTGGTGCTTCACCTGATGATTGCCGGCCGGCTCCACTGGCGCCGGCGTAGCGCGAAACTCGGGGGCAGGCAGAATCTCGCCGCCTTTGATTTTCCCGAAGGCTCCCTGGTGCTTACCGAGGCCGGCGCCCGCCGCCGCGCATCGTTGCACATCGTCAAGGGCGAAGAGGGCCTGCGGGCTCTCGATCCAGGGGGCATTGACATCTTCTCGAGCGATCTCGACGCGTTTCGAGCAGCCCTCACCGCCGAGAACCGTACACTCAAACGCGCTCTCACCGATCCACGGCTGCTGAGCGGAATCGGCAATGCTTATTCCGACGAAATTCTGCACGCGGCCCAGCTGTCGCCGGTGGCGCTGACCCACAAGTTGGATCCGCACGAGTGGCAACGCCTCTACGATGCCACCCGGCGAACCCTTCAACTCTGGACGGATCGGCTGCGAGCTGAGGCGGAGAACGGGTTTCCGGAGAAGGTGACGGCATTCCGCAGAGGCATGGCGGTGCATGGCCGCTACGGCGAGCCCTGTCCACGGTGCGGCGATAAGGTCCTGCGCATTCGCTATGCGGACAACGAGACCAATTACTGTGCCCGCTGCCAGACCGGGGGAAGGGTCCTGGCCGACCGCAGCCTTTCGCGCCTGCTGCGATCCGACTGGCCGCGCACCCTCGACGAACTCGAAGCCCTCAAGCGCCGCTGACAACTCGCGGAGTCGTCAGGCTATACAATTCGCCCAGCACGAGGTTAATGATGACTCCCGCCAAGAAGAATGCGATGCCCGCGGACAAACTGACGCTGTACGAAAAGGTCCTCTCTACCCATCCCGGCATTGAGCGCAAGGGTGACGCGAACGCCTACACCTCGCTGAACGGGCACATGTTCACCCTGATGGGCGCATCGGGTGTTATGGCGCTCAGGCTCCCGCAGGATGAGCGGGAGAAGTTTCTAAAGAAATACGACACCCGCCTGTTCGAAGCCTACGGAGCCGTAATGAGAGAATATGTCACGGTACCTGACCACTTATTGAGGAACACGAAAGAGCTGCGGAAGTACCTCGACCTGAGTTACGAATACGTCAAGTCATTGAAACCGAAGCCCACCAGGAAAAAACACCCGGCGGTCTAGCCGTCTTCTGAAACCCGAAGGCCCAGCCGCGATTGCAATTGTTTCTGATAGCGCCGGCTCATGCGCAGGCGGGCGCCGTTTTCGAGCGCCACCTCGTGTTCGCCGTCTCCTCCCAGCTCGAGCCCTTTGACCCGCTCGAGATTCACAATCGCCGAGCGGTGTATGCGGCAGAAGACTTTCGGGTCAAGATCCTGCTCCAGTTCGGCCATGCTGCGGCGTAACAGATGACTCCTGGCTCCCACGTGCAGGCAGGCGTAGTAGTCGGCGGCTTCGATCCAGTCGATTTCCTCTGGCTTGAGGAACAATACCTGGCCGGCGCTCTTGACCACCAGGCGCTCCGGCCTCGGGGGCGAGACCCTGCTCTGGCTGATCCTCTCCTTGGCGCGGCAGAGCGCCCGCTCGAACCGCAAGTTGTCGAAGGGTTTTAAGAGATAGTCCAATGCTCCTGCTTCAAATGCGCGCAGGGCATACTGATCGTACGCCGTCACAAAGATGACTGCTGGAGGCATCTCGCCGCCCAGCCGTTCCATCACATCAAATCCGTCACATTCCGGCATCTCCACATCCAGAAAGACCAGGTCGGGCCGTTTCCCGCGAATCTCGGCCAGCGCCTCCATTCCCGAACCACACTCGCCGACAATCTCAATCTGGGGATCGGGATTCAGCAGCACCGTGAGGTTGGTTCGGGCCAGGGGCTCGTCATCCACCACCAGCGCACGAAGTTTGGTTCGGGGTTCCAATCACTCCTCCCGCCAGGGTACTGAAACCGACACCTGAACTCCGCGCAGCTCCTCATTCCTTATGCTCAGCGCGAAGCGGTCCCCGTAGAGACCCTGCAACCGGGTTCGCACATTCGCGATCCCGATTCCCGAGTTGGACCGCTCCCAGTCCTCCGGCAGCGGCGGTCCATCGTTGTAGACGTGGAGCGTTAACATGCCGTTGGTACGGAAGGCGCTGATCCGGATGGCGCCGCCCTGCGCGCGCTGCGCAATGCCGTGCTTCACGGCGTTTTCGACCATGGGTTGCAGAATCAGCGCCGGCAGCCGGGCGGGAAACAGCTCCTCGGGAATGTTCATGCTCACCTGCAGACGCTCGCCAAACCGCACCTTCTCGATGTCCAGATATCTCTCGAGGAATTCCACCTCGTCACCCAGCGGGACCTGTTGCCGGTTGGATTCTTTCAACACGCGGCGCAGAAAGTCGCTTAAACCGGCAATCATGCCGACCGCCGCATCGTTCCTGCGTTCCCGAATCAGCCCGGCAATCGCGTTGAGAGTGTTGAACAGGAAATGAGGTTCAATCTGACGCCGCAACGCGTCCAGCTGTGCCTTTGACAGCTGTTCGTTGAGTCGCGCCGTTTCGGCTTGCTCCCGGGCCAGGCGTTCTCTCGAATCGAGCAGGTGTGTCACCACCAGGATGATGACGTAGAGAATGGTTCCCCCGAGCATTGTGTTGTAGAACAGGTACAGCCACCTGTGCACCAGCCCAGGCGGAGGTCCTGGGCTTGCCCAGGGATTGAGCAAGCGCTCCAGCCATGCCCCCCACAGCGCTGCGATCAGGCTGACCGCGGCCCACGCGAACAGGTGCCTGACCCACGTGGACAGGGGCAGTAACTGTAAGGGGGGATACTTGCGTCCGAGATGTGCGATAACGGGCGTCGCCAGCGCCCAGGGCAGCCAGCCGAGAGCCTGGGTAAAGAACAGGGCGGTCCAGGCGTGGTGCATGCCCTCGGAGCGCATCACCACGACGGTCTGGGTGGCGTCGAACAAACCCAACCCCAGCCAGATGGATGAAATCCACATCCAGGGAGATATTTGTTTACCCTTGCGGCTCATCCCGAGAATCCTATTCCAATTGCGGCGCGTGGAGGTCAAAAATGCAGCCATTCGCCCGCCAGGTGCAGCCATCAAACTGGCGTTTCGGGCAGCATCATGTCATGCTGCGCAGCATGCTCACCAACAGGATGAAAATCGCATCGCTCCAACTGGTGGTCTTCTTGTCCCTGGCCGCTTTCGCCCAGAATACCCCTCAGTACACCAGCGACGGACAGCTCAAGTTTCCTGAAAATTACCGGGAATGGGTATACCTCACCACCGGCTTTGACATGAGTTATAACCCCGCCATGTCGATGGATCACCACATGTTCGACAACGTGTTCGTCAGTCCGGAAGCCTATAAGGTCTTCATCAACACCGGCACTTGGCCCGACAAGACCATGTTGGTGCTCGAGGCTCGTGGCGCCGAGAGCCGAGGCTCGATCAATAAATCGGGAAACTTCCAGGGTCCCGATGTTATGGGTCGCGAGGTGCACGTCAAGGATGAGGCTCGCTTTCCCGGCAAGTGGGCTTTTTTTGGATTCGACGAGGGGAAGACCGCCAAGATGGTTCCCGCCGAGGCCGCGTGCTACTCCTGCCATTCGCAGCACGCAGCCGTCGATACGACCTTTGTACAGTTCTATCCGACCTTGCTGCCCATTGCCACCAGCAAGGCGACTCTTTCTCCATCGTACGTGAAGGAAGCCGCGGCAGCGGCGGGGAAATAGCCTCCCTGCCGCCGCGCTTCATTTGTGTGCTCCAGTCCCCAGCAGCGCAAAGTAGGCGCCGGGTTGGCGCTTCGCGACCTCGATTTCCGCTGGGGACTTTAACAGTTCATGTCCTACCTGCTCGGTTGGGTTCCAGAGTTGAGACAGGAAACATTCGTCACGATAACAGCGGAAGACTACCTGGCCGCTTCCGAAGCTTGAATGCCCGCTGACGTCGTTGGCGAGCGCCATGGCGACCCCACGTCCTAGCGCGTTCTCGATCAGCACCCGGCCGTGGGCCGACGAGAGCACATACACTCCCGACGACAAGGTCTTCCCCGCTGCCATGAACTTAAAAGGCACATTCACCTTCACACCATTTGCCTGGCCATGAACCAGAGTGGTTCCTGCGGACATCCAAAGCAACGCGATCACTAACAACTGTTTCTTCATAACATCCTCCGTCTGTCTACGCCGGGGTTATGGCCCCCGTGCGACAGCGACACTCTGCCGTCTCTATCGAGGGCAGAACAATGGTGTGTGCGTGATCCAGGCGAGAAACAATCCTGACTATCTAAGTGGTTGAAAACAGCAGGCCGGCCGGCAAATGTGACCTGAATCCCAGCGGCGAATTCCCGATTCGACAGTGGTAGACTTTCGAGGTCATAGGAAATTTGTGGCGGAACCTTCCATCAACCCCAGCGTGGTGCGGTTTGGCGTTTATGAACTTGATCTGCGAGCCGGGGAATTGCGCAAGTCCGGCCTCAAGATCAAACTCCAGGATCAGCCTCTCCAGATCCTTGCCATGCTGCTCGAGCGGCCTGGGGAGATTGTTACCCGGGAAGAACTTCAAAAGCGCCTTTGGCCCCAGGACACTTTTGTAGACTTCGATCTCAGCCTGAACAGTGCGGTCAAGAAGCTTCGCCAGGCCCTGGGTGACGATTCCGAGAATCCTCGCTTTGTCGAAACCCTGTACCGGCGGGGCTACCGGTTCATCGGGTCAGTGAACGGCGGTGCTGTGACCGAAGAGCCGACGCCGGTCCCTGAAGCAAACGTTGTCCAGCCACCTGCTCGGCCGGAAACCCGCAGGAGCCTGCGTGTACTAGCCTGGATCATCCCCTCCCTTCTCATTCTCGGACTACTGGCCCTTTGGTTAGCCAGGCCCTCCGCGCCGCCGCAGGTCATCGGATACACGCAAATCACCCGTGACGGGCTGCCCAAGGGTCCTATCGTTACCGACGGAGAGCGCCTTTATTTCGGCGAATTGCTGGGGAGCCATTTCGTTGTGGCGCAGGTCTCGGTCATGGGCGGGGAAACGTCTGTTCTGCCAGTTCCCTTCGATAATGCGTTCCTTGGCGACATCGCCGCCGACGGTTCTGCACTTCTCGTAGGCAGTATGGAAAACACCAACAAGTTGGCGTCGCTGTGGGCATTGCCGCTTCCGGCGGGATCTCCGCAGCGGCTTTTTGACTCCGCAGGACAGACAGCGGCCTGGTCGCACGATCGCAGCGAGATGGCGTTTAGCGGGGGAGCGGACCTTTACACGGCCAAGGGCGATGGCAGCCAGCCGCGCAAGCTCGCGACCTTGGCGGGCAGTGCATTTGACCTTCGATTTTCTCCCGATGACCGCAAATTGCGCTTTGAAATTGGCAATCCGAAAGACGGATCGAGCGCGATCTGGGAGATCCGCAATGACGGCACCGGACTTCATTCTCTGGTGCCGGGTTGGAATCCAACGCCCCACGAGTCCAGCGGTAACTGGACTGTCGACGGGAGGTTCTTCTTGTTTGATTCCTTCCGCGACGGGAAGTCTAGCCTATGGGCCTTGCCAGAACGCACAGGTTGGTTCGGCAAGCCCGCCATACCGGCTCAGCTCACCAACGGACCGTTAAATTTCACCGGTCCGGTCCCGAGCCGGGACGGCAGGAGAATCTTTGCGGTTGGAGCACTGGCACGGAGCGAGTTGGTGCGCTACGACGGCCGATCGGGTTTCACTCCCTATCTCAACGGAATTTCCGCCACTGACGTTGCCTTTTCCTCCGACGGTCGATGGATCGCGTACGTCTCCGTACCGGAGCAGGCGTTGTGGCGCAGCAAGGCGGACGGCAGCGAACGGATTCAATTGACAGGGCCATCGATGATTGTGGGGCTTCCGCGCTGGTCGCCGGATGGAACGCAAATCGTATTTATGGGGCGGACGCCCAGCACCAACTGGCGCGCTTACCTGATCCCCAGTGGCGGTGGCGCAGCCCGCGAGCTGCTCCCCGGCGCCGAGGTGGGAATCGATCCCAACTGGTCTCCGGACGGAAAGTCTGTCGTGCTGACCCTGCACGAAGGCGGTACGCCGGGCACCATGCCCTCGGATCTCGGAATTGTGACGGTTGATGTGGAGAGCAGGAAATCCTCGCCGCTTCCTGGTTCCACACAACTGTTTTCGCCGCGCTGGTCGCCGGATGGGAAGTTGATCGCCGCAATCACAGATGACTCCGCGAAGCTCGTGCTATTCGATCGCGCCACCGAGCAATGGAGTGACCTGGTGAGCATGCCTATGGGATATCCCAGTTGGTCGCACGACGGCCAGTATCTCTATTTCGACACGACTTTAACTGGCGATCCAGCCTTCTTCCGCATTCGTGTCGCGAACCACAAGCTGGAACGCCTGGTAAGCTTGAGTGGACTACAGCGGTTCTGGGGTTACTTCGGTTCGTGGACTGGTCTGGCGCCCGATGATTCGCTGCTCTTGGTGCGCGACACCAGCAGCCAGGAAATCTACGGGCTCGACTGGAAGGCGCCATAGCCGGAGTCCGATGCCTGTCGGTTCCGACGACAGACCAAGCTCACGCCTGGGCCGCGCCGCCAAACCTTTCTGCCGCTCTCGCCCTGGCCTTGGCCGCCTCTTCCTCGCGGTTCTTCGGAGGAGCCGTGGTTTCGAGTCCGTGAAGAAGGTTCCCCGCAATGGCTGCGATCTTCTCGACAGCCATATGGAAGGACTCTTCGTTGGCCTTCGATGGCTTGTTGAAGCCAGTAATTTTTCTGACAAACTGCAGCGACGCCGCCCTGACCTCATCCTCGGTCACCGGCGGATCGAAATTGAACAGGGTCCTGATATTCCTGCACATCCGGGTTTCCTCAACACCATCGTAATCCAAGGGTGCGTTCAACAGGAAATCTGCCTGAACCTGGTGTGAAACTGCGCACGCAGGCTTCGAACCCAGGCAACGATTTGCTTGAAGAATCGCCGGGCGGTCGCACAGCTGCCTTTCCACCAGGACTGGAACCGGCCTCAACGTTACGGCACGCATTTGTTTTGTAAGTTGTGGTCTTGACGCCTGATGCGAGATTTGTGATCGGATTTTACAACTCAACTATTGATTTCCACCATATTCCTAAGTTAAGTTACTGCCGCTTTGAAACCCGCTCTGGATCGGGGTTTCAGGGTGACAACAGCCCTCGCGGTTGCGGTTACCCGGCCTTGAGCCCGGCAGCCTGATAGTTCACCCTCAGCAACTGTCCTTTGTTGCAGCCGAGGACCATCACAAGCCACTGACGGCGGCAACCAGGATCGATGCACGAAAAGTCGCAAGCCTGTCATCGTCTCGTTCGTGAGGCTTATCCCTCTGTACCCTGGTGGCGCCTGCAACCCCATCTTTCTTGACCTGCGCCAGGCTGACGGTTCGGTACGAAGCATACGCTCGGCAACCGCCAGAAGATGGCGCAACCGAAAACGGCAGTGGAACCATTGCAGTGGTTTTCAAGACTTCCAGGAGGATTCAGATGATGAAGCAGCGAAGCCGCCGGGCGAACCAACTCTGCGCCCTCGTTCTGTTCTGCGTGGGGGGCGCGATGAGGTTGCCGGCACAAACCTTCAAAGACGTCGTCATATTTAACCAGACCAACGGTGAGGATGCGTTCTCGTCCATGATTCAGGCGAGTGACGGGAACCTGTACGGGACCACGGTGTATGGCGGAACGCAGAACGACGGCACGGTGTTCAGGCTGACGTTGGCGGGCACGGAGACGGTTCTCTACAACTTTTGCGCGCAGAGCGCCTGCAGCGACGGGAGTTTTCCCGAGTGGCTGACACAGGGAAGCGACGCCGATTTTTACGGTGAAACCTACGGTGGAGGAGCCATGGGAGACGGCACGATCTTCAAGATCACCTCCAGCGGGCAGCTGACCACGCTGTACAGCTTTTGCTCGCAGACGGCTTGCGCGGACGGGGCCATGCCGCAATCAGGGCTGGTCGAGGCGAGTGATGGCAATTTCTACGGCACCACGGTGACGGGTGGAGCGCACAGCCAGGGGACGGTGTTCAGAATTACGCCCGGCGGCGTGCTCACCACTCTCTATAGCTTCTGCGCCAGGACCAATTGCACCGATGGTGCCGGGCCCTATATTGGCATGCTATTGGCAGGCGATGGAAACTTCTATGGTGTGACCGCTTTCGGCGGCACCAGTCAGTCCTGTCAGGGCGGCTGCGGGGTGGCTTACAAGATCACCTCGAGCGGAGTGTTGACCACCCTGCACAGCTTCTGCCCCCAGAGTAGCTGCGCCGACGGCAGCACGCCACAGGGGCTTCTGGTCGAAGCGAGCGACGGGAGCTTCTATGGAACGACTGATGGCGGCGGCGCCAATAACCTGGGCACGGCGTTCAAGATGAATGCGGGCGGCAAATTCCGAACCATCCACAGTTTTTGCACAGGGACCTGCGCGGACGGCGGCGTAATTTATGCCGGACTGATACAGGCGAGCGACGGCAATTTCTACGGAACCGCGGCGATCGGCGGGTCGAAGGGCTACGGCACCGCCTTCAAGATGTCGGCGACGGGAAAAGTTACCGCCTTGCACGCCTTCAGCAACCACGACGGATTTTCGCCCGCAGCATCACTTCTCGAAGCCAGTGACGGGAACCTGTATGGCGGTACCGAAGAAGGCGGGAATCTAGCCTGCTTTTCTCCTTATGGTTGCGGCGTGATCTTTCGGGTTGCGCCGTAAAGACGAGATGCCCTTTCATGCAGTGGCTGCTGTCTCTGATTTACGGGGCCGGGCCACTGCGATTTCATGGGTGTCGTTCGCAACTTCAAGTCACGATTCATGCCACTCTGAAGACGGAAAGGGCGGGAGCGCACATTCGCCCACTCATCGGCAGAGTTGTTTCGGTGCTGAGCCCCCGACTGGCCTGTGTTAACCAGAAATTCATCTGTCTTTAACAAGGCTGTAGCAATTTCCGTGTCTACTCCTCCCACCAATTCCCAAAGCGAGAGGTTCAACCCGTGAACACACGAAGTTTTGCACTCTCCGTCTGTCTATGCCTCGTCGTTTCCATTTTCAGCTTCGCCTCAGGTCCGGCCGCCAGTCACGTTTTGCTGATCAGCGTGGATGGCCTGCATGCCCTGGACGTTGCGAACTATGTTGCCTCCCACCCCAATTCTGCTATGGCACAGCTCGCCAGCCATGGCATTACGTATTCCGACGCCAACACTCCGCAACTCTCCGATTCCTTCCCGGGCCTTCTCGCGCTGGTGACCGGCGGATCGCCCGTAACCGGCGGGTTGTTCTACGACGTCAGCTACGACCGTACCATCTGGGCTCCGACCAACAAAACCTGCAGCGGAACCGCAGGCAACATGATGGTCTTCGACGAGAGCATCGATGTCTACAACTCGCAGAACGTCTCTCTCAATATCATCGATCCCGGAAAGCTGCCCCGCTACCGCGATTCCAGCGGCAACTGCGTGGCGCTCTATCCTCACGCCGCGCTGCGGACGAATACGATTTTTGAAGTGGTCAAGGCGGCTGGTGGACACACGGCCTGGGAAGACAAGCATCCTGCCTATGACCTGGTCAACGGTCCTTCGGGCACGGGTGTCGACGATCTCTATACGCCCGAGATCACCAACGTGAACGGACTCGACAATACCCACAGCGTGGTTTGCACCGTCCAGAACGATCAGTTGAAGGTGCAGGGGATCATTAATGAGATCCACGGCCTGACCCACGATGGCAAGCCCGGACCGGGCGTGCCGGAAGTCTTCGGCATGAACTTCCAGGCCGTAAGCGTGGGTGAAAAGCTCATCACCGACAACTACGATGCGAGTTGTGTTTCCGACAATGGCAACCTGAACGGGCAGCCCGGCGGCTATCTGGATGGTTCGGGTACGCCGAGCGTGGTGCTTCAATATGCACTGGATCAGACCGATGCAGCGCTGTTGAGCATGATTCAGGCACTCAAGGATCAGAACCTGTACGACTCGACTTTGTTCATCGTCACCTCGAAGCATGGCCAGTCGCCGATCAATCCGGTCAAGGCGAACAAACCGGGGCATTTTGCCGACCTGGTTGCGGCTCTACCGGACGGAGGCACGAATCCTGCGGCGAAAGCCATTGTCAGCGCCAACGCCTGTGCCAGCGGACCCTGCGGCTTCGTGAACGATGACGACATCGCGCTAGTCTGGCTGGTAGACCAGACGCTGGATCAATCCGCCCGGGAATACGTGAACACCAACGCTCTTCCCTTGTTCGTCGACGAAGTGTTGGGCGGAAACGAGCTGACGTTGAGGTTCAACGATCCGCTTAAGGACAGCCGCACCCCTGACCTCATCATTCGACCTAACTACGGCACCATCTACACCACCTCGACGGCGAAGAACGCGGAGCACGGAGGACTTGGCTACAGCGATACCAACGTCGGCCTGATCGTTTCGTTCCCCGGCTTGCCGTCACGGACGATCAAGTCTCCAGTGGCGACGTCGCAAGTCGCGCCCACCATCTTGCGGGTCCTGGGGATTGATCCTCAGAACCTCAAGTCGGTTCGGGTGGAGAAAACCAAAGTCCTGCCCGGGTTGGGAATTGACGGAGCAGAGCAGTAATCCACGGCACGACTTCAACCAGACGGGCTGCCGGCGCAGCCCGTCTTTCTGCGCACCGCGGGCATGTCGTCAGCCGCGGGGAAGCCCGGTGGGCATGCCCAGAGACGCATGACAAGGCTTTTCCCGCTTCCCAGTTCCAGGCCGGCGATTTCGCCCACCGATTTTTCCAGCGCTGCCCGTTGACAGGCATTGGTGAGGATGCGGACCTGACTCTTCGCGCCATCGCTCTTTGCCCAGATGGCGGCGGCCCGGTCGACCAATACACCGTTTCTCTCGAGAACTTTGGTGATCGGACCGATGGCGCTGGGGTCCGCCACCGGGAAGCGCAAGTAATGCTTCCCTTCGCTGTCACGAGCCACCGTATTCAGCGGGCTCCCCAAGTCGGAGAAGAAGCCTCCCTTGTGGCACGCGATATCGACGATGTCGCTGAGCACGGCACTGGCGCTGGGCAACGATCCTGCGCCTTTCCCGGAGAAGAGCATATCGCCCACTGCGTCGCCGTGAACCAGCACGGCGTTGTTTTCGTCGCGCACGCCGGCCAGTTGATGGGTTTCCGGCAGCAGGACTGGTTCGACCCTCAGGGCGATGCCATCGCCAATCGCTTCCGCGGTGGCGACATGTTTAATGACACAGCCGAGTTCGCGGGCGGCCTGCATGTCGTCGGAAGTAATCTCGCGAATGCCTGCGGTTTCCACCGCGTCGGGCGAAACGCGGGTATTGAAGGCCAGTTCCGCGAGGATCTTGAGCTTCTGGGCAGCATCGTGGCCGTCGACATCCAGCGTCGGGTCGGCTTCGGCGAAGCCTTTGACCTGCGCTTCGGCGAGCGCGGCGTCGAACTCAACACGGTCCTCGGCCATGCGGGTGAGGATGTAGTTCGAGGTGCCGTTGAGGATGCCGGTGAGACTGTGAATCTGATTGCCCACCAGACCGTTGCGCAGGGCGCGGATGATGGGAATGCCACCGCAGACGCTGGCTTCAAATCCCAGTCGCACTTTCTGGATTTCGGCCGCCTTCATCAGGCTGAATCCGTCAATTGCCAGGAGCGCCTTGTTGGCGGTCACGACATGTTTACCGCGGGCGAGCGAGCGCTCAATAAATCCGCGGGCAGGCTCAATGCCTCCGACCAGCTCAACCACCATGTCGCAGCCGTTGTTGATGACTTTTTCCGGCTGGGTGGTGAGCAGGTTGCGATCGACCGCATCGGGCCGCTCTTTGAGGGGATCGCGCACCAGGATCTTCGAGATGCTCAGCTCCACGCCGGCACGCTGGCGAATGAGGGAGAGATTCCTGCGAACCAGTTCGACCAGGCCGCCACCGACCGTGCCGCAGCCCAGCAGTCCGATTTTCAGCTTCCGCGTAGCCATGGGTGGCATCCTTTGCCGTCATCCGGTGCCCCCCCGGCGATCGAGGGCACCAGCAGGACTTCATCTCCATCCTGGAACGCATATGCATTTCCTCCCAGGAAGCGGATGTCCTCTTCGTTGACATACACATTCAGGAAGCGGCGGATTTCACCGCTGTCATCGCGCAGATGCGGCTTCAACTCCGGGAACTGTGTATCGAGCGTCGAAAACAGTTCGCCCAGGTTTGTGGCCGCGCAGGTAATTCGCGCTGTGCCTGCTGTCAGCCGGCGAAGTGCTGTCGGGATTTGGACGGTTACAGTCATTTGTCATGCCTCCACTGGGGTTGGGTTTTCATCAAGTGTCTCGATGTACTCGTCGAACTTCGAAATCCTGGGCGCGATCGCCGGCTCGGCAGCGTACTTGCCGGCGAAAACGTCGGTGGTTTTCAGACCGTTTCCGGTGATGCACAGTACGGTCGTTTCTTCAGGCGCGATGCGCCCTTGCTGATAGAGCCTGCGAGCGACACCGACCGTGACGCCACCCGCGGTTTCGGTAAAAATGCCCTCGGTAGAGGCCAGGAGCTGGATGGACGCTACGACTTCGGCGTCTGAGATGTCCTCGGCCCAGCCGCCGCTGCTCGAAATTGCCTTGATGGCATAGTGTCCATCCGCGGGATTGCCGATCGCCAGCGAGCGTGCAATGGTCGCCGGCTTCTGCGGTTCGATATCAGTATTTCCGGCCTTGATTGCAGTCGAAATCGGAGAGCACCCGGTGGCCTGCGCGCCGAAGAACTTCACCGGCCTCGAATCCACAAGTCCCAGCTTGATCATCTCGTCGAAGGCCTTCTTGATCTTGGTGATGAGCGATCCTCCCGCCATGGGAACGACCACGTTGTCGGGCAAACGCCATCCCAGTTGTTCGGCAATCTCGAAGCCGACCGTCTTCGATCCTTCCGCGTAGTAAGGGCGCAGGTTCACGTTGACGAATCCCCAGGGACGCTCATCGGCGATCTGCGAGCACAGCCGATTGACCTGGTCGTAACTCCCTGCGATTCTCACTAGCTTCGCTCCAAAAACCTGTGTTCCCAGGATCTTGGCCGGTTCCAGGTCAGCGGGGATGAAGATGACAGCTTTGAATCCTTCTCTCGCAGCTTGCGCCGCTACTGCGTTGGCCAGGTTCCCGGTCGAGGAACAGGCCACGATTTCGAAGCCGAAGCGGCGCGCAGTGGCCAGGGCCACGGCCACTACCCGGTCTTTGAAGCTTAGGGTAGGGAGACAAACCGCGTCGTTCTTGATGCAGAGTCTCTTGGCGCCGATTTTGCTGGCTAGCTGGGGTGCGCTGACGAGCGGCGTGAACCCTACCGGCAGATGGGGGTGGTAATTCGCCGGGAGAGGCAGCAACTCCGCGTAGCGCCACATGTTCGGTGGGCGTTGGGCAATTCGCTCGCGAGTAAGATGTACCGCCTCATAGTCGTAACCGACTTCCAGGGGAGAAAAGCAATCTTGGCAAATCGACCGGGGCTCGTTCCCCCAGCTCTTCCGGCATTCCCGGCACCGCAACTCGTAGTTCATCGGCCACTCGCTTCTGCGAGCGGCGGAAGGACGATTCCTCTTGGCCCGGGGGAAATTCAAGAGGGAAAGAGAAATGCGAGATGCAAAGGCTGCGGCACCTCGAAGTTCATGTCCCCCGTTACCGGGCGAGAGTTGACACCAGACGACCGGGATAGATGATCCCGATCCGGTTGTCGTGGCTTCACAGGGCTCGTCCCTCAGCCACTCTGCATGAAATTCGGGGTCTGCTCCGAAAGGAGCAAACTTGGGTAGAGATACTACCGTGGGGATGCCCGTCCGTCAAGTGATGGGGATCACACAAGCAGAGGCATCGTGTTAGCAGCCTCGAACCTTAACGGATGTAAACTTCGCCAGGGACCCAATGGAATCGAGTCACGCCGGTTGTTGTCTTTCATCTTTCATGCTTTGTATCCTCCGGACTCACATGAATGAATGGCTGGCAAAGAACGAAAGGGCGTGCGCCGGAGTGGTGGTAGCGCTCGCCTTTGTGGTGCGCCTGTGGGCAGCGCATGGAACGTTTCTGAATCCTGACGAAGCGTTGCATTTCCAGATTGCGAACCATCCTTCATGGATGGAATCCTACCGAGCGAGTCTGACCACCGCACATCCCCCGCTGCTGATTTTCGTCTTACATTTCTGGCGTGGGTTCGGAACTTCGGAGTGGCTGCTGCGCCTGCCTAGCGTGGTTGCGGGAACCGTATCTTGTTGGTTCTTGTTTCGTTGGATGGAGCTGGTCTTCGGAACCGTGTCGGCGTGGGTGGGACTGGTCTTTGTCTGCTTCCTCCCGCCGCTGATCGGATTGTCTGCCGAGGTGCGGCAGTACGCCTTGTTGCTTTGCTTCGTGGGTGCGGCGTTGGATCTGACGGAAATGGCGTTAGCGACCGGCTCTGGAGGCAAGATGTTCGCGGCTTACATTTGGGCCGCATTGGCAATGTTGACGCATTATTCAGCCTTGTTCTTTGTGCTTGTCCTCGGCGCCTATTTGGCGCTGCGTTTAGTGGAGGGAAAATACACCACCACCTTCAAAGCCGCGTGGTTCGGTAGCCAGGTCTTCATGCTCGCGCTCGTGGCTGTTCTTTACCGGACCCATCTAGCGGCCCTGAGCGCGCACGGCGTTTCGACGATGGAGGGTTACCTTGCGCACGCGATTTGGCATCGCCAGGAGGAAAACCTGTTGCTGTTCGTCGCTGCACGCAGCTTCGGCGTGTTTCAGTTCATATTCGGACAACTCGCTGTCGGAGATTTGGCCGCCGTCCTGTTTCTGGCGGGCCTGGGGTGGTTGTGGCGGAGCCGCAAGTCTTTCGCAATGGTGGTGCTTCTGGCTTTCCCATTCCTGCTGAATTGCGGAGCCGCGGTGGCGGGAAAATATCCCTACGGCGGCACGCGCCAGTCCGCGTTTCTGGTGCCGTTTGCCACAGCGGGAGTCGCAGCGGGGATAGCGTGGCTGACGAGAGAGAACCACGCTCGTGCCCTGAGCTCCGCGGTGGGGATAGTGTTGCTGAGCGCGCTGTTCGGATCCCCTCATCGTCCATATATGACCCGGGCGGATCAAAGTACGGTGAACATGTCACGAGCAATGACGTTCCTGGGTCAGAATCTGGCGCCTGACAGCGTGATTCTGGTGGATTACCAGACCAGCCTGCTCTTAGGTCACTATCTCTGTGAGCAGCAGCCGATTCCCTTCGGCCGTCCTGGTGCCGGGCTCTTCACTTTTCGCTGCGCCGGACTGCGAGTGTTGTCGACCGGGACGTGGAATTTCACCGCCGCATCGTTTCTTAAACCGGACACGGAGAGTGCGCTGCGGGGCGCGCTCGGGATGAAGCCCGGCGATTCCCTTTGGGTCGTGCAGGCGGGATGGGATGTTGGCCTGGACGGACAATTGCGGGATCTGCCGCAGTTTCACGATCTCCGCGCGCAATCATTCGGTCGCAACATTCAGATCTTCCGGTTATCCCTGCCCGACAGCAGCTCACTTTGATTCCCACGTCATCTCCACGCGGACGGGGATCTCGTTCTTCACCGGAAGGGTGAGGAGCGATGGGGGATCGATCTTGAAATCCGCGAGCATCGCCGGAATGGTTCCGGTAATTTGCATCTTGTTTCCCTGCTTGGTCAACTGGAACGGAACCTGCTTGTGCTCCGCGGTCTGACCGGCAAACTGAATCTCGAGGTCGGCATGGATGGCGGATTCGGAAAGCGGCAACGATACCAGAGTATTGACGCGATTGCCTGTTCGGTAGGCGAATTTTCCGTCATGATGGCGGCCAGGCAACCATGTGTTCGGGATCTTCCACCAGGACTACATCGTATTTCTCGATCATCGGCATAAGGAGGGTCTCGAGCTCTTCCTTCCACAGTTTCCCTTCGTAGAATTTCGCTTTCATCGGCTCGCGCGAAGGGAGGTCAGGAAAGCCGCGCATGAAGAAGAACGTGTCCTCGTCTTCGACGGAGAGAAATGGTCCCAGGATTTTCATTCCGATCTCGGCGTGGGCAGGCATGGAGCGAGTGCGAAAGATCTCGAGGAACTTCGCCCGCTTGCCAGGCTTAAGCTTGTAGGTGCGCATCTCGATGATCATGCGAAGTCTCCCTCAGAAGCGTGACGCAGCGTGCGAGGGAAGATCAATAGCCACTTAGCGGTTTTGGGATATGCCGAGACCCAGGGCTTTGAGCGTCGTGTTATCGGGTACGGTGCGCCCGTCGCTCCTGGTCACCACGGCGAACCCGCCGTTGTAGTCCCACATGGTCCAGCCCATGCCGTGCCTTTCAAGCGAGCTGCGGACATCGCGAAGCCAGGCGGCACGGTCCTGCGGGTTCGAATCTTTGCGGTAGACGCCGAACTCGTCGCACGTGACCGGAACGTGGCGGCGCGCGGCCCACGCAGCCACCTGGGCGACTTCCATGTCAATACGGGCCGCGTCCCAGTGTTCCATGCCGTAGCGCAGCACATACAGCCGGTTGATCTCATCCGGCACAGCCGCAGCGGCTTTTTCAGCGGACTCCCGCTCAGAAGGGTAAGCGAGGTTTTGCACGTTGTGCCAGTAGTTCACCGCCCAGGTCGCACCCTGGTGAGTGAACACGTGCGGTTCATAGAAATGAAAGTTGTAAATCACGTTCTGGTCAGAGAGCGGTTCGAGGAAGAGCAGGTCATCGTCGTCAGACCAGTTGGCTCCAGTGGCAATGATGGTGTGGCGAGGTGCACCCTCGCGGATGGCGGCAGCCAGTTTTGCTTGAACGCCCGACCAGCGAAAACGGTCACGCATCTCGGGTTCATTCAGGATTTCGAAAAACATCAGGGCCGGGTCGGCGCCTGAGTAATGCCGTGCCAGCGCCCGCCAGAAATCAGCAAACTGTTCGACAAATGCGTCGTCATTCCCCAGTTTCGCCTTGAAGTCGCTCTCGGGATCAATGTCGAGGATGACGGCGAGACCCTGATCGTGAATCATTTTTACCGCCGTGTCGACATAGGCCAGGTAATCGGCGGGCAGCTGGTCAGCATGTCCGGCGTTGAACATGGGCTGGGGATTCACGCTGAGGCGCACGTGGTCGAATCCCATTTGCCGGATGAGCGCGATATCCTGAGCGGTGATGTAGGTCTGGAAGTGTTCCCGGGTGTATCCCTTGGGATCGTAGACCTGGGCGAACCAGTTGCTGGCGTTGATCCCGTGACGGAGATTCGAGGTGTCAGGCAGGTTCTGTGCGCGCGCCAGCTCCAGCAGCAGGAGCAGGCATGCGAGTCGTCGCAGGATCGGCATCAGCTCACAAGGGGAAGCACGCGGATCCGCTTTTTGGTGGCGGCGTAAATCGCATTGCCGAGCGCTGGGGCCAGCGGCGGCACTGGAGGTTCGCCTGCGCCGCTGGGGGCCTCGGCGCTCTCGATGAAATAGGCCTCGACACTGGGTGCTTCGTTCATGCGAATCGGCGCGTAGTCGTCGAAGTTGCCTTCGACGATCCGGCCCTTGTGGATGGTGATCTGCGCCCGCAAGGCGTTGGTCAGCGCGTAAATCACTGCGCCCTGAATCTGCTGCTCGAGGATCCCGGGGTTGATGACCTGGCCGCAGTCGATCGCTCCCACCACACGGTGCACCCGTGGCTGATCGTTGTCCATCGAGATCTCCACGACCTCAGCCATATAAGTGCTGAAGCAACCAAAGCAGGCTATGCCGTGATAGTGTCCGGGGGCGAGGGTTTTCCCCCATCCTGCCTTTTCGGCCGCGAGCTGCAGCACGCCGCGCATGCGGCCGGTGCGCCAGGTGGCGTCGAAAAACTTGATGTCCTCGTCTTTCGCCAGCAGGTGGAGGCGGTAGTCAAGCGGGTCTTTGTGGGCGGCGGCCGCCAGTTCATCGATGAAGCACTCGCTGGCAAATCCGACTTGCAGCGCGTAAACGGAACGCATCCAGCCCAAAGGGACCGGCGTTTCGGTCATCACATATTCAAGCGACGCATTGGGGAAGGAGTAAACCAGTGCCGCTTCATCTTTCAAATCGGCGTCGATCCCGTCGGGCGATGGCGTGCCTTTCTGGCCATTAATGGAGCCCGCGGCGAAACGATGCGAAAACGACACCGGCCATCCATTCCCGTCCAGGGCGGCGCTGAGTTGGTGATAGCTCGCCGGACGATAGGTCGAGAAGCGCATGTCGTCCTCGCGTGTCCACAGCACCTTGACCGGCGCGTTGGCCGCTTTCGAAACCAGGGCAGCCTCGACCGCATAGTCGTGTTCCAGGCGGCGTCCGAACCCGCCGCCGAGGAGAGTGACGTGGACTTTTACTTGATCGGGGTCGAGGCCAAGAGCCTGCGCCACCGAGTCCCGCACGTCCTGAGGTACCTGCGTGGGCGCCCAGAGTTCACAGGACGTCCCTTCAAAATGAGCCGTGCAGTTGCCCGGCTCAAGCGGCGCATGCGCCATGAAAGGCAGCTGGTAGGCAGCTTCGACCCTGCGGCCCGAAACCCGGGCCGGGTTGCCGGTGGAGTACAGTGTCGCCGCCTTGTTCCCCAGAGATTTCTTCAGACCTTCCAGGATGCCGGCGGATTCCAGCTCCTTGTTGGGGCCGTCATCCCATGTGACATTCAGCAGGCGGCGTCCTTCCATCGCGCCCCAAACGCTGTTGGCCACCACCGTCACCGCGGAGTCGCCAATCTTCATCACGCAGCATACTCCGGGGACCTTCTTCGCCTCTCCGTCGTCGAAGCTCGCGACCTTGCCTCCGATCGCCGGGCAGCGCGACAGCACGGCGAACTTCATCCCCGGGAGCCGAAAATCAATGCCGAACTCCGCCTTGCCTTCGACTTTCGCGGGAGTGTCAATGCGCGGGAGCGGCTTGCCAACCAGTTTGTAATCCTTGGCCTGCTTCAGCGGAACATCGCTTGGGACCGGCAGCGTCGATGCTCGGCGGGACAGCGCGCCGTAACTCAGGCTGGCGCCGTTGCGCACGACATTGCCGTTTTCCGCCCTGCAGGCCGAGCGTGGCACCCCCCACTCGAGCGCCGCTGCCGAGATGAGCATTTCCCGGGCCGTGGCTCCGGCCTTGCGCATCGGGTCCCATGTCGTCCGCACGCTGGCGCTGCCTCCTGTGGTCTGATCGCCGTAAAGGGTGCTGGCGCCAACCTGCTCGATGGAAATCTGTTTCCAGTCTGCTTCGAGCTCCTCCGCGAGAATCATGGGCAACGAAGTGTGTACCCCCTGGCCCATCTCCGAGCGCGGCACCATGACGATGATTTTGTTGTCAGGAGTGATCGTCAGATAAGCGTTGGGCGAGAAAGCATCGCTGCCCCGCGAAGAGGAGCGGCGTGGAAGATAGAAGCCAATCACCAGGCCCGCGCCGGCGGCCGCACCAGCGGTCAGAAAGTCGCGGCGGGAGAGCGGGCTCAATGTCCACCTCCGGCCGCCCGGCGAATGGCGCGGCGAATACGGTCGTAGGTTCCGCAGCGGCAGAGGTTTCCAGTCATCGCCTGCGTGATCTGTTCGTCTGAGGGCTGAGGAATCCTGGCGAGCAAGGCGGCCGCAGCCATGATCTGTCCCGGTTGGCAATAACCGCACTGCGGAACGTCTTCGGCGATCCAGGCCTGTTGCAGGGCGTGCAGCCCATTTGCCGACAGGCCTTCGATGGTCGTAATATTTTTTCCGACAGCCTGCGACACCGGCGTCGAGCACGAGCGAGCTGCGTTGCCGTCAAGATGAACGGTGCAGGCGCCGCAGAAGCCGGCGCCGCAGCCGAACTTGGTTCCCGTCATCTCGAGCGTGTCGCGCAGCACCCAAAGCAGCGGAGTCTCGGGAGACACCGTGACCCTGCGCTCACTGCCGTTTACACGAAGAGTGAAGTCCGCCATGGGGCCCCATTGGTTCCGAATGAGGCCACCATGGTATCGAAAATAATGTAAAAGGGAAATTCCCCTGGCTACAGGCACCGTCCCGCTTGATTCGACCACTCCTGCTGCACTGTGTAGCTGCCCACCGTTTTGGTTTTCCAGGCGCAGATGTCGCCGATCTCGCCATCGTTGTCGTCATACCAGCCCTGCCCCGGGACCGGATCGGTGATCGCCTCGCAGAGCTCGTGGGAAGTGGTGACGGTCAGCGCCCGGAAAACATCCTGTCCGGCCGTGCACCCTGAGCAGTCGGGATAGGGCAGCACTCCGTAATAAATCTGCGATCCGAAACTGTCATGATAACCACAGAACGACTGACAGGAGGCGCTGCCACCCTGCTCGACGGTCACGCCCGATTCAACGAAGACTACATAAAGGGTGTTTGGCCCTGGCTGTGGGACCGCGCCGCTGTTGATTTGCTGCTGAATCAGGCTCTGGATATCACTGTCCTGCACGGTGCTGGGCGGCGCCGGGGACGCGATCGTCAATGTTCCGGTGAATTTTCCCTGACCAATTGTTTTCCCGGGCACACTATATTCGGAAAGCTGGTCAAGGAGTGCGCTGGTCACAATGTAGGAAAAAAACTGATTGACTTGCGAAATCAGACCACTGGCCAAGGCGTTCTGCCAACCGCTGCCCCAGAACAGGGTGAACACCTCGACATTCGTAAGCAAGGGACCGTTGCGGTAAGTCAGCTGCGGTGCGGCAGCGGCGACCTTCACCGGGTGCATGGGCACGATGCGAATGGGTACACGGTTGTGCTTCCTGGCTGCTTTTTTCTTGCCTGCCATCTCTTTCTCCATCGGCCAGAGTGCTGTGTTCCCTCCTAGATTCAGCCGGGTGGGTCCCGGCTGTCAGGTTCCGGTTGTCGGGCGGATGTCCTCGCCCAGGTTTTTGCGTCTATCCCTGTTCAGAGGCCTGCCATGAAAGCCTGCCTGTTTCTCATACTAAGCGTTCTGCTGACCGCGGGAACGCGCGATCCGAAAAACGACCAGCGAATCCTGTTGCAGTTGGAAGATGAATGGTTCCACTCGCCGGCGGTGGAAACGCGGGAACGGATCTACGCGCCAGATTTCACGCACATCATCAGCGACGGCGAGATCCTGACCCGCGGGGAAGAGTTGGATTACCTGCGCAAGCACCCGCTCCCGGCGCAAGACAACAACCGCCGCCGCTTCGAAGACTTGAAAGTTCGCCTTTATGGAGACGTGGGCCTGGTTACGGGGAAAACCGTGATCCTCGATGAGAAGGGCGCGATCGCGCGCACCACCAGCTTTACCGATGTCTTTCACTGGAGTGGCCAGCGCTGGCAAGCGGTGAATGCCCAGGAAACGACTGTCGCCAGACAGTAGGTGGGTTTTCGATGGCCTGCGACATCTGGATTCCGAGGTTGACCTGATACGCCCGGAACGCCGGTAGGCCATATATCTGCACAGGGGCCGGTCTTGTTCGAGCGCAGCCTGCGGGCGACATCCGCCAGGCTCTGATTGCTGTCGCCGGGCGAGGGTGCCGGGCCGAGTCAGGTCAAATGGCGCAGGCGCCGTAGACTGCTGCACAAAGGCTCAGGAGGTCAGGAATAAGCAGAAGGCGGCAAGGCATCGGCCAGTGAACATGGAACTCCTCGATGGAAAATTTCGATTCTATTTTCGAAGGCTGGCCGGGGGTGACGTCACTGGAAAGCAGGCCCGCGCAATTACCCAGCTAACGGCTGCTACACTTGCCGTTTATGCTCGATGGAAGCGCAACCGCCGAAGGCACCGCGCACTACCGCGACCGTTTTCCCAGGCTTAGGGAGGCTGGACATTTTCGCACTGTGTCGGCAAGTCCGGGCTTGTGGCTGTCCTCGATTGGATTGGGCACTTACCTCGGGGAGCCCGACGACGGCGCCGATCTCGAGTACAGGCAGGCCATCGTGGCAGCCGTGTCGTCGGGCATCAACGTGCTCGACACCGCGATTAACTACCGTCACCAGCGCTCGGAGCGCAACATTGGAGCCGCGCTTGCGCAGCTCACGTCGTCGCACGCGCTCGAGCGGGAGGAAGTTTTCGTTTGCACCAAGGCCGGGTACCTCCCGTTCGACGGCAATATGCCCGCCGATCCAGGCGCCTATTTCATGCGGGAGTACGTCGAACCGGGAATTCTTGATCCTGCCCAACTGGCTGGTGGAATGCACTGCATGGCGCCACGCTATCTCGAGAACCAGATCGAACGGTCCCGCAACAATCTCGGGTTCGAGACGCTGGATCTTTTCTACCTGCACAATCCCGAATCGCAACTGGCGGACATCCCGCGGGAGAAGTTCTATGACCGTCTGGAGCAGGCCTTCGCGCTTCTAGAAACGCAAGTGAAATCGGGAAGGCTGCGATTTTATGGTATGGCCACCTGGAATGGGTTTCGCGTGAGCGAGACGGCGCGCGACTATCTGGATCTGTTCGCGATTACGGGCATCGCAGGTCGAGTGGGTGGCAAGCATCATCATTTCCGCTTCCTGCAACTGCCTTTCAATCTGGCCATGCCGGAAGCATGCGGCCTGGCCAATCAGGGTCCCGGGCGCGAGAAAATGTCGCTTTTTGACGCCGCAGCACAGTTGGGGATTTCGGTTATGGGAAGTGCCACGCTTTATCAAGGGCGCCTGGCCTACGGCCTGCCGGACGCTCTGAGAACCGCCTTGGGCATGAAAACCGACGCCGGGAGCGCGATCCAGTTCGCGCGCTCTGCCCCCGGCTTGACAACGGCGTTAATTGGAATGGGCCATAAAGAACACGTAGCGGAGAACCTGAGACCGGCTTTGATCCCACCCACAGGAAAGGAACAGTGGCACCGGCTCTTCAGCGGGTCCGAACCATGATCCCCCAGCCGACCAGAGAGACTACTTGATCTCCTGCAGCCTTGCGCTTGCGATCTGCGCCGCGTCGGTGGTGGGATTCTCCTTCTGGACCTGCTCGTAGATCCGTTTGGCTTCAAGCGGTTGCTTGCTGGCCTCGTAGGTGGCAGCTTCTTCGAGCAGCGCGGTCGCCTTGCCCACAGAGACGGTGGGCTTCTCGGTCAACTTCTTGTAAATGTCAAGGGCCTCTTTGAAACGGCCCTGGCTGCGGTACACGGAAGCCAGCGCCAGCCTGGCGAGAGCAGCCAGGTCGTCGTTGCCGGCGGAGGCCACTTCCTGGAAAGCGCGGTCAGCTGCAGCATAGTCACCGAGATCGGCGGAGGTCCGGCCGACAAAATAGCGTGCCACCTGGGCAGCGTGCGTGTGCGGATACCGGTCGATCACGGCCTGAAACTGTTTGCGGGCCTCGGTTGCCCGCTCCTTCGTGGATGCAAAGCTGGGCAAGTCAGGCTGTGCCGGCGTTCCCGCGGGGCGAATGTCGGTATTGAGAGTCCGCAGGGCACGGCTGAGGTCGACCCCGGCCTTCTGATCCTGCTGGTCGAGGTAGTACCAAATGCCAAGAACGGCGGCGACTATCACCGCCAGGCCGATGCCTCCGGCAATGAGCTTGGACCGATGCTCAATACTCCATTGCGCGGTCGCTTCCGCGGCGTCGATGGTGACCCTGCTGAACTTGTCTTGTTTTAGCTGGTGACGGGTTTCTGCGCGCACGAACTTCCCTTCTGCGGCGGCCACGAGGCCGACATTCCCTAAGTTTATCAGCCTAAAAACACGAGCGTCAAAAAAGGCGGTGCCTGACACACAACAGCCGCCAGCGGTTGCATGGCGGCTGCAGATGAGGCGAGACTACGTTTGCTGTTCCTCGAGCAATCCCTGCTCCAATTTTTCCTGGCACTCAATGCAGTGCCGCGTCCAGGGAACTGCCTCGAGGCGCTTCACGTTGATTTCCTTGCCGCAGGAAATGCACTCCCCGAAGCTGCCCTCGCGAATACGGTCGAGCGCGCTTTCCACCATGTTCAGTAACTGGCGGTCGTTATTGCTCTGGTGAAAGAGGAACTCCTTGTTGTAGGAACTGGCGGCACGGTCGGCGATATCTTGGGTGGCCTCATCGTCCGCCGCGCGGCCGTCCTGCTCGGTGCGTGAGACCGTGCGGCGCAACTCCTGCTGCCGTGTTTCCAGCCTCTTCTTGAATTGTTCAACCCTCTTCTTGTCCATGGATCAACTACGCAGCCCGCGGGCTGCGAACCTTATTCCTTCCCCCTCAATAGGCCGAACGAAAATCATAAGCGCTCAAATTGAGATGCGTCAACTGCACCAAAGGAAGCAATCAGTTCCCTCGAAATCCCGGGGTGTTATTCCCAAAACGGGTTGAAACCCCAACTGGAGCCGCCTGAATGACCTGGAGCAGGCACCGCGGCGCCTGTGGGCCATTCACGCCGGCAGTTTTTCCAGCGCGGATCGCTTCTCCAAGGAGATTCTTGTCGAGGGGAGTGAGGTCGAAATGTCCCGGCTGCGACCTTGCGGTTCGGTTCCTACTGGGTTGCGGCTTTTGCGGAGTTGAGATCAGCAGGCCACAGAGGCGCCGTCGCGTCGGTCGGTCGGACTGATCGCGGCATTCTTGCAGGAATGAAGACTGGAGTCTATCGTACTAAGCAATGCGGTGTAGTTCTGTTGGCGAAGGGCTGCCCGGTTTGCAGCTTGAATTGTTAGCGAATCCGTCCTATGCTTCGTCCTACATCACACTGGAACGGTCCAAACGTGCGCGCGTTCGAATCCTTCCCGCTGCTGGGTGTTGCCTGGATGCTCCCTAGCTGATATTCGCGCACCGTCCATGAACTCTCTGTAACCTCTGCTTAATTTCTAGTCGCCCTGCTGAGGTGCCTATGTCCCGATTCTCGCTGACTGCGGTCATGCTCCTTGTGCTCACGGGCGCGTCGACCGCGCAGAGCTCCGCTGGTTACACGTACAACACCATTAATTATCCAGGGTCGATTCTGACGCAGGTTCGCGCCATCAATACTTCCGGATGGCTGGCGGGGCAGTACACCGACACGGCCGGCGTCACACACGGGTTTACGCTGGTCGGGGGAACCTACCAGCAGATTGACTTTCCTGGAGCTGTACTCACCCAGATCCAGTCCATCAACAATTCCCAGGGTGTGGCGGGCATGTACGTTGACGCCGCGGGTCTTACCCATGGCTTCGTGGAAATCAACGGCACGCTCACTACCCTCGACGTCCCCGGAGCATTCCGCACGCAGGCGTACGGGATGAACAATTCCGGACTGGTTGTCGGCGGCTATTCTGATGCCACCGGCCAGCACGGTTTCGTCTATAACGGATTTACGTATACCACTCTCAATCTCGGGACCGAGAACTTTACGGTGGCCACCGGAGTGAACGACGCCGGACAGATCATCGGCTACTACGGCACCAAGGACGGCACGCAGATCGGATTTCTCGATACCAACGGGAAGTTCACCAATATCCAGACCAGGAACGCGATCACCGAACCGCTGGGTATCAACGCCAGTGGCCAAATTGTTGGAATCACGGGGACCAATCCCCTGTTTATGAACTTTCTGTTTCAGAACGGTCGCTTCCAGAACCTGCAAATCAGAGTTCCGTCTTCTTACATTACGCAGGCGCAGGCCATCAACAATGCCGGACAGATCGTCGGCTGGTTTCTCTTTCAGGGATCACCCATGGCAGGCTTCACCGCACTGCCCTGATCGCCCCCGGAGGCATCATGATGAAGTCACTTTTTGCCTGGACCGTGCCGCTGGTTCTGCTGTCCGCAGGTTTCGCGCAGAACTTCACCGCGACGCCGCTGACCGATTTCGCAACCGGCCAACTCTACCTGGGTACGTTCGCGGGAACTCTCTATGAAAACTCGAACGTGATTCCAGCTGACCACGCTGCGGACGGTTTGAACTTCGCCAGCCAGATCCAGCCGCTCGATTCTCACGGCCATCCCTCGCCAAACGGAAAGATCGTCGTCATCGGCATCGGGATGTCGAACTGGACGATCGAGTGGTGCAGTCTGAGTCGCAGCAACTGCTCACCCGAAAGCTTCCAGACGCAGGCGGCGCAAAACCCGCAGGTAAACCACACAACCCTGGTCCTGGTGGACTGCGCCAAAGGCGGACAATCCGCGGACCGCTGGGTGGACAACAGTTTTGGCAACTACACGCAGTGCACGCAGGCCATCCGACTGGCGGGTGTCACCGATCTGCAGGTGCAGGTCATCCTGTACAAGGACGCGCTCGAGTTCCCCACCCAGTCGCTTACCTCCACCACGGTATGCTCCGCCAGTTCCCCGGTAGACGCCTGCGCCTACGAGCGCGACGTGGGCGAGACAGCCCGCTTCGCGTTGACCCAGTTTCCTAAGGTAAAAGAGATGTTCGTCCACAGCCGTATCTACGGCGGCTACGCCACTCAGGGAACGCTGAATCCCGAACCCTTCGCCTATGAGTATGGCTTCTCTACAAAATGGCTGATCGAAGCGCAAATCAACCAGATCCGCACTGGTCAGGTTGATCCCACCGCGGGTGATTTGAGTTATTCGGTGGCGCCGTGGCTGGCCTGGGGGCCTTATTTCTGGGCAGGTGGTCCGGCCAAACGGAGCGATGGGCTCTCCTGGCTCCCATATCAGTACAATCCGGACCTGACGCATCCCGGCGATCCCGCTACGCTGCAGGTTGCGACCCTGATGATTCAGTTCTATCTCACCTCGCAATTCAGCCCGTGGTTTGTGGCTGGAGGACACTAAAAAGGCCCTGGAAACCTTCCACAGCTCGACGCCTTTTCGCCTTTTCTCGTAGACTGAGATCGGATAGTGCGGCTCGACTGTGCCCGCGCTTGCGAGTTTGGGGAGAAAAATGCCGGCGTATGCAGCGTGTCAGGATCCGAACCAGCAAAAAACGGGAAGTGGTCGACATAACAGATCGGCTGCAGAAAATACTCACCCCGAGCAAAGCCAGCGGAGTCTGTCAACTGCTCGTGCTGCACACGACAGCGGCACTCACCACCGCCGACCTTGATCCAGGCACCGACCTTGACATGCTTGATGCCTTCGAGGCGATCGTGCCCAAGCTGCACTACCGGCACCCGCATAATCCGGCGCACGTTCCCGATCACATTTTGTCGGCGCTGATTGGAACCTCGACATCACTGCCTTTCGAAAACGGCCAACTCCTGCTCGGCACCTGGCAGCGCGTGGTTCTCATTGAACTCGATGGGCCTCGCGAACGCGAGATCGTGGTCAGCATCACGCGTGAAACCTAGCGCGGAAGAAGCACCTGGGAGCTGAATCCCACTGTTTCGCGCCAGTGGTATGGCCCTCGCCAGAAAGCAGTTCCGCGACCGGGTGGCGTCCGTTTTTGGCAATTGGTAATAGTATATTTGTATGATGCGGAGGGATGTGTGAGTGGTTGAAACAGGCGGTCTTGAAAACCGCTGTACGGGAAACCGTACCGGGGGTTCGAATCCCTCTCCCTCCGCCACCCAGTCTGAAGTGCAGAGAATTCCCGTCCTTGTTTCCCTAGAAAGCTGCGAAATACAGCCATTTTTCTCAATTCCTGCTCGGCAAGTCGGACTGCGGAGAACGGACTGCCTTGGCAGCTAATGACGTTGACCGGGCCGTTTTCTCTGGAGCAAAGACGAGCAGTCCAGGTCGCAATCAACTCCGAAGCCAACAGTTGGCGATCACGGAGACCGCTTGTCCAGCGGAAAATCGTTGCTTCTTGCCATCTCTCCTTCTCTCAATGGTCAGTTCTCCGGCGACAATGTAGGCAGCGCTTGGCATCGGATGACTATGCCACTCCAGTTGAGTTTGGGGCGCGAGGATGATTTTTACGATCGACAACTCCGGTTGGCCCTGTGGATAAGATTTGTATGGCTCCCCATCCCAAGAAGAACTGGCGCTCAGAAGGAGCTGTTTCTGCAACGTTGGTGGATGATTCTGCCGAGCAGTGACCTTCTGAACCAGGGCAATCGCAAGTGTCACGAGGAGGAGTGTTTCCACACTCCTCGTCGAGATGGGCGCTATTACATTCACGATGAGATCCCATAAGCGGTTATCGGTGACGCCGTGAAGAATGAGATGCCTGCGGTTGGCATGAGTCATCCGAAAACGATCCCAAAACTGGCGGCAAGTTTATGAACGTTCTTAATGGCAACTGCAGGTGGCTCGGTTGGAGCAAGGGCATTCTCGGGAGCGGGAACGGCCGTCGCCATAATGAACTCTTCGAATCCGGAAGGTGAAAATACAAGGAGATAATGATTGGTGTTGTTGCCAGAATTACGTAGCTGATGGGGGATGTCGCGCGGGGCCAAGAGAGTGTCACCTGACCGGAGAACAAAGGTCTTCTCGCCTACAGTTACCTCGAGTTCTCCGGCAAGAACAAAGTACACCTCATCTTCACGCGTATGCGTATGCCGGGGCACAACCATCCCAGGCGCGAGACTCACGTCCAGCAGGCAATAGGCTCCTCCCGTATCTTTGCCCGACAAACATAGGGAACCG
>DATFTE010000055.1:0-2643 GCA_035262225.1 Terriglobales bacterium | reverse complement strand
GCGACGCTGGTGACGCGGCGAACGGTGAAAAAAGAATGGCAGGTTGCGTGGCTGCTGCGGGCGGTCACGTGTATGGATCTGACCACGCTCTCGGGCGACGATACGGATGAGAGGGTGCGGCGGCTGTGTGCAAAGGCGAAGCATCCGATCCAGGAGGAAATCGAGGAAAAACTGGGAATCGAGAGTCTGCACATCCAGGTCGGCGCCGTATGCCTGTATCACCTGTTTGTGGAAACGGCGTGCAGGGCGCTTGAAGGCACGCAGATCCCCGTGGCCGCGGTGTCAACAGGATTTCCGGCTGGACTGAATCCCCTGGAAGAGCGCATTGCCGAAGTGCGGCGTTCGGTGGAAGCAGGAGCACAGGAGATCGACGTGGTGATAACGCGCGCGCATGTGTTCGGAGCGCAGTGGCAGAAACTGTACGACGAAATCGTCGCATTTAAAGACGCGTGCGGCCCAGCGCACCTGAAAGTAATTTTGGGGACGGGAGACCTGACGACACTGCGGAACGTCGCGAAGGCCAGCCTGGTGGCGATGATGGCGGGGGCGGACTTCATCAAGACATCCACCGGAAAGGAAAGCGTGAACGCAACCTTGCCGGTTGGTCTCGTCATGACGCGCGCGATCCGGGAATACGCCGAAGAGACCGGCATGGCCGTCGGTTTCAAGCCGGCGGGCGGAATCCGCACCGCGAAGCAATCGCTCGAATGGCTCGCGCTGATGAAAGAAGAGCTGGGGAATAGCTGGATGCACGCCCATTTGTTCCGCCTGGGCGCAAGCAGCATGCTCGGGGACATTGAGCGGCAACTGGAATTCCACGCTACCGGGAGATACTCGGCGGAGTACAGACACCCGGTGGCGTGAGGCGCGGATGAGAGGATGGCAGTCAGTAGCGAAAGCCAACGCGGGGCTGGTGCCGCGGCTCAGCCGCGACCCACGAACCCTCGCGAATCCCCGGAGGGAAGATTTGGGCAGAGAGAACAGATGAGCGTCATACACAAGTTTGAAAGCATGGAGTACGGGCCGGCACCGGAAGATCCGAAGGAATCGCTGCGGTGGCTCGAAGGGCATAAGCGGCGGTTCGGACATTTTATTGCAGGCGCCTGGAAGGCACCCGCGGAAGGGAAGTATTTCGAGACCGCCGATCCATCGACGGGGGAAACCATCGCGGAGGTGGCGCAAGGCAGCGCCGCCGATGTGGATGCCGCGGTGAAGGCGGCGCGCTCGGCGTTGAAGGGCTGGCAGGCGCTTACGCCGTTTGCGCGCGCGAAATATTTGTATGCGCTGGCGCGGCAGGTGCAGAAACATTCGCGGCGGCTGGCTGTGCTCGAGACGATCGACAACGGCAAACCCATACGGGAAAGCCGCGACATCGATATTCCCTTGGTGGCCCGCCATTTTTATTACCACGCGGGCTGGGCCAAGTTGCTCGAACAGGAGTTTCGCGGCTACCAAGCCTGCGGCGTGATTGGACAAGTCATCCCTTGGAATTTTCCGCTGCTGATGCTGGCGTGGAAAATTGCACCGGCACTCGCGACGGGAAACACCGTGGTGCTGAAGCCGGCAGAGTATACGCCGCTGACAGCGCTGGCATTCGCCGAGCTATCTAACGAGGTGGGATTGCCGAAGGGCGTGGTGAATATCGTGACCGGCGACGGCAGCACCGGCGAGGCGCTGGTGAAGCATCCGGGTGTCGACAAGATTGCGTTTACGGGGTCCACCGAAGTGGGACGTTCGATCCGGCGCGCGACGGCGATTACGCACAAGAAACTCTCCCTGGAACTAGGCGGAAAGTCGCCGTTCATCATTTTCGAAGACGCGGATCTCGACAGCGCCGTGGAAGGTCTGGTGGACGGCATCTGGTTCAACCAGGGACAAGTGTGCTGCGCCGGTTCGCGGCTACTGGTGCAGGAAAGCGTCGCCGAGAAGCTGACGAAGAAGCTTCAGGCGCGGATGAATGCGTTGCGCGTGGGTTCGCCGCTCGACAAGGCCATCGATATTGGTGCGATTGTGGCGCGCGTGCAACTGGAGCGAATCGAACGTCTCGTGAGACAGGGAGTCGCGGAAGGAGCAACCTGCTGGCAACCGGAAGTGGTGATGCCGTCGCGGGGTCTTTATTACAAGCCGACGCTGTTGAGCAACGTGCATCCGGCGTCGATTGTGGCGCAAGAGGAAATCTTCGGACCGGTGCTGGCGGCCATGACCTTTCGAACGCCGAACGAGGCCGTGGAACTGGCGAACAACACGGTGTACGGCCTGGCGGCGAGTGTGTGGAGCGAGAGTGTGAACGTGGCGCTGCATGTGGCGGCACGGATCAAAGCAGGAGTGGTCTGGGTGAACAGCACGAACCTGTTTGACGCCGCGTGCGGATTTGGCGGGTACCGCGAGAGCGGATTTGGGCGGGAAGGCGGGCGCGAAGGATTGCTCGAGTATCTGGAGCCGGCGTGGTTCCGGAGGGCACCATCACTTGACGCGAAGACTCACAAGAAAGCCGAAGTGGTCGAGGTGGCAAGCCCATCGATTGACCGCACCGTGAAACTGTATATCGGCGGAAAGCAAGCAAGGCCGGATTCCGGCTACAGCGTGGAGGTTCGCGGAAAGAAGGGCGAACGCCTCGGCGAATCGCCGCTCGGCAACCGCAAG
>DATFTE010000054.1:0-25967 GCA_035262225.1 Terriglobales bacterium | reverse complement strand
GGCGGAGTCAAAGCCACGGGCAACGGCCACCGCGAAGGGGGCATCGGCGCCATCGACTTCTACACCGAGTGGAAGTCGATTTACGTGGACTACTCCGACAAACTGCAAAAAGCGCAGATCGATCGGGTAGATTGAGCGGCGGTCGCCGGTCGTTCGTGGTTGGCGGTCGCGGTTGGCAGGTCGCCGGTGGCGGTAGACAGGGTCGGTTAGCAGCCGCCAGAACTTCAGGTCTGGCGGCTGAACTGCTTCTGTGGAACTGGCACTCCTCTACGAGGCGGCCGAGTCGCGCGCCGACTCCAGAAACCAGCAACTGGACACATCGTGGGAGCCCCTGATTACAGGGAAACCATCTACCTGGGTCCCGAATATCCGGAAAACCGTGCCCTCAAAGGGATGACAGACTGAGCATATACTGTCGCGTCATGAATTCCGGACGCTGCTTCTGCCTCATCCTTCTCGCCGCACTCGTCCAACCCCAACTCTGGTCCCAAACCAAATCCCTCGCTCCCCTGCGCGCCCAACTCGAGCAGATCCGAGCCGGCTTTCCCGGCGACATGTCCATCTACATGAAGAATCTCTCCACTGGCGACGAAGTCGCGTTCGATTCCGACAAGGTCTTCGAAACCTTCAGCGTGATCAAGCTCGCCATCGCCGCCGAGGTCACGCACCAGATCGAGCAAGGTAAATTCTCGCTCTCCGACCGCATTCCGTTGACCGCAGCCAACGAGCGCCTGCCATCGGGCGTGCTCTATGCTCTCGAACCCGGCCTGGCTCCCACCGTGAAAGACCTTCTTACGCTGATGATCATCATCAGTGACAACGAGGCCACTGACGTACTCGCTGACAAGGTCGGACGAGACAAGGTCACCGCCTACGTGCACAGTCTTGGTCTGGCGAACACTTACATCGAGTTCTCAGACCTCGACTGGGACCGGACCTGGCTGGGCACGCTCGTTCCCAGCTACCGCCACGCCAGCGGAGACGAGACCGTCAATTTTCCCTTTGAAAATTACACCGATCAGCGAGTGCGGGAAGCGTTCGGGCACACGATCTACGACGCCGGAATCTATTTCGGCCACAGTACCACTCGCGATATCGGCCGCCTGCTCGAGATGTTGGCCAACGGAAAACTGGTTTCGAAAAAAGCAAGCGACTTGATACTCAGCATCATGGAGAAGCAGCAGGTCAACGACCGCTTCCCGCGGTATCTCCAGAATATTCGGATTGCGCACAAGACTGGCGACGGACAGCCCTTCATCGCTAACGATGCCGGAATCCTGTGGGTCAACGATCAGCCGATCGTGCTTGTCGTCTTTACCGGACGGCATCGCGGATCGACGGGTGCCCTGCATGATGCGGTGGCGCGCGTGGCCGCTTACGTGGTCTTACACTATGGAGGCGAGGTCTCGTCCGACTTCAGGTGAAACCGGCCGGGCCGCGGAATCCCGCCCGTGCCGCAAAAAGCGCGACGTGGATGGGTCCGCGCCCGGAGCTTTCCCCTACCAGTCCCGGCATCCCGCCTCCGCTCCAGCCCGCTCTAGGGAAAGGACTCCCTGACGCACTCTTGCGTCGCTCACGCTCACCGTCATCTTCTCTCCGACCAGCGTCGCCCCAAAGCTCCGCCCAGCAAGTGCGAGTCTTTCTCTGCGCCTCTGTGTCTCTGGGTTGAGATTGGGTAGAATCTATGCGGAGCTTAGTCTATGCCGCTGACCCAAACCCGCGAGATCTCCGCCGCGTCCCGCCTGGAAAAGGTTCGCTATGCCATCCGCGACCTGGCCTGCGTCGCCGCCGAAGTCAGCAAGCAGGGACACAAGATTCTGCCCCTTAACATCGGCGATCCCCTGAACTTCGACTTCCAGACGCCGCCGCATCTCATCGAGGCCGTGTACAAGGCCATGCGCGATGGCAAGAATGGTTACGCTCCTTCTTCCGGAATCACGCCGGCCCTTGACGCCATTCGCGGCGAGGCCGCGCGCAAGGGTATCACCAGTATTCAGGACGTCTTTGTCACCTCCGGTGTCAGCGAGAGCGTCGACATCTGCCTGACTGCGCTGCTCAACCCTGGCGAAGACGTGCTCACCCCCAGCCCTGACTACCCGCTCTACTCGGCGGTTCTGGCCAAGCTCGACATCCCGCTGAACACGTACTATCTGAATGAAGAAGACGGATGGCAGCCCGACCTCGACGACATCCGCCGCAAGCTCACACCGCGCACTCGCGGCATGGTGCTGATCAATCCCAATAACCCCACGGGCTCGGTTTGCTCGCGCAAGATGCTCGAAGACATCGCTGAACTCGCCCGCCGTCACAACCTGCTCTTGTTCGCGGACGAAATTTACGACAAGCTGATTCTCGACGACGATGAACACATCTCGCTGGCCAGCGTTGCCCCCGATGTTCCAGTCGTCACCTTCGGAGGACTCTCGAAGAATTATCTTGCTCCCGGATGGAGAATTGGCTGGGGCATCATCAGCGGTGACTCATCGCAGGTCAAGCCGTACGTCGACGGCGTCAACAAGATGCTGCGGGCGCGTCTGTGCGCCAACCATCCTGAACAATACGCCATCCAACCTGCGCTCGAAGGACCACAGGATCATCTCGTCGAAGTCCGGGGCAAGCTGCGCTCCCGCCGCGATCTGACGGTGAAGTGGTGCAACTCGACCCCGCGCGTAAGCTGCGTCCCGCCCCGAGGTGCCTTCTACGCCTATCCCAGACTCGACATTCCCGAGGGCGACGAAGTTTTCGTCAAGGAACTCCTCCTCCAGAGACACGTGCTGGTCGTCCATGGCTCCGGCTTCGGGGAGAAACCCGGAACCCAGCATTTGCGCATCGTCTTCCTGCCCAACGAGAAAACGCTGACCGCGGCATATGGGGGAATCGCCGACTTCATGCAGGCGAGATACGGTAAAAGCCTTTAACCCGAAGGATCGCAACGGGGGCGAGAGAAAGAAACTTGATTTGCTTCGCGCCCTTTCGAAACCTAGGCGTCCTTTGCAGTTAGAAGCCTTTTCCCCGGCTCGGATCCACCCCTTCTGGGAAGGAAACGGCTCGCGATAAGACCCGTGATCGCGGGTGATCAACTTGAGGTGCCAGCACTTCAGCGGGCGCTCCCACCAGAAAATCCGCCAGAATCCGCTCCCGTTTACCGCCCTATTTCCGGTAAGCCCGCCACGCTCGTCCCGCTCGGAAACAGCCTCCAGTCCGAGCGCTTCCACGCCGATACCCGACTCTTCGAGAAAGGCCCCGCATTCCGCCTGCGATCAACCCACTGCCGGTTGAGAGCTGATAGCTGACAGCTCACCCCAAATCTGCCACAATCAACTCACAGGCCGTGATCGATATCCACTGTCACATTCTCCCCGAAGTTGACGATGGCCCCCGGAACTGGGAGACATCCACCGCCATGTGCCGCATGGCCGCTGACGATGGCATCGAGCACACCGTGGTCACGCCCCACGCCAACTCGCGTTACCACTATGACCGGTCTTATCTTGCGAGTCTCGTTGAGCACCTGCGCACCCTGATCGGCGAGGCGCCCGGAATCTCCCTGGGCTGTGACTTCCATCTGTCCTACGACAATCTGCAGGACGTCCTCGCCCGCCCCGCCAACTACACCATCGAGGGCACGAACTATCTCCTGGTCGAACTGAGCAACTACAGCATCGCCCAGCAGATCAACGAATGCTTCACCCAGCTGGGCGACAAGGGAATCACTCCCATCCTTACTCATCCTGAGCGCAACCCCATTCTGCAGCAAAGCCCGCAACGGGTGCTGCAGTGGGTCGAGCAGGGATGCGTAGTGCAAATGACCGCTTCCGCTCTCACCGGAGACTGGGGAGAGCGCGTCATGCGCGCCGCCCGCTGGCTGCTCGATCGGAACGCCGTCCATATCCTCGCCACCGACGCTCACGATACCGAGCACCGCAAGCCCCAGCTCTCCGCCGCGCGCGATCTGGTTGCCGACCTTTACAGCGAAGATCTCGCCCAGGCCCTGGTCGACCACAACCCCCGCGCCGTGGTCCACGGCCAGCCCCTACCCTACTTCCCCGACCCGGTCACCAACGATCTCGGCTCCCGGCGCTAGGCTCGTGCCTGGCGTTTCTTGGGCAGCCGAGGTGGAGGGCAGATGTCGTCTCGGGAAGCGACTGACAGCAAAACCCAACCGCCCTCAACTCCGCCCAGGAGTCGTTGGGAGGATACGGAAATCCGGAAAAGGAGCTTTCAGCAGCGGCGGCGAACCAAAGGACCAATGAATAAAGGGGGGCCCACGAGTTCACCCGGGCCGCCAAGCCCAAACTATCTCGGCCCGCCTGAGGCCTCTAGTACCGCCTGCTGGATGTGGAACTTCTACTTCTGCGGAGGGTTACGGCCAGGATCGTCTTTCGAGGGTACCGGGCTCGGAGAAGTCATGGCGCTTTCCGGATTGAGCAAATGCTGGTGATCGGGTCCCAGCCCAAGCTTGATCAGCGCCCGTGAGTCGGGAACCATCTTGCTCTGCCAGCCATTGTCTTCCTGGAACTTCTCCATCGCCTTCTGCGACGCGTCGTCCCATTGTCCCGAGGCGTCTCCGCTCAGGTAATGTTGGCGAATCAGTGCCTCCTGGATTTCCCGGGCGCGCTGAGGATCGATCTTCTGCTGCCCGCGCCTCCAGCTGGCGCTCTTCTTCGAATGCTTGCTCTTGCTGTGTGCCGAGGTTTTGTGGCCCGACTTCTTCTTATTACCCGAGGTTGTCGCGCTTTGACCGAACGCGAGCCCCGCCCCGAGCATCAGGACGCAGCCTGCCGCCACCCACTTCCCCGTCATAGACTCAACCGAATTCAAGACCGCTCCCAATGATTGCAATCTATCTATCTGATTTAGAACTACTTGCACCAACCTTCGATGCTCAAGGGCGAGGATCATACAACAAATTGCTCGCTCCCCACAAGGCCCTGACACAGAGATCATCGTTCATTGACGAACCCGATGCCAGTCCCGGAGGTGTAGGTCGCATAGTTACGGAAGTGTACCGGCCAGGAAGATCGTACCGTCCTGCCGGCCAGCGCCCCTCTGACGCACCAGGAAGACCACGTCCTGTCCGCTCTTCAGGGCGGAAGTCGCGCGGGTGTACTCGTCTTCGCTGTTCACGGCTTGCTTGTTCACTTCGAGGATGATGTCGCCGCGCGTCAACCCTACGTCATCGGCGAAGGAACCCGGTTTCACGTCTTTCACGATCACGCCCTTGCTGGCCGGTACATCGAGCTTGTCGGCCAGTTCCGGCGTGACCGGCTGCACGTTCAGCCCTAACTTGCTCTCTTTCGGACTGGCGTGATCACTGTTTTCCTGATCTTCGCCCAAGCGCGCGGCAAAGAGCTTCGCGCGATCCGCCACGGTTACCGTAGTTTCCTGCCTCTTGCCATTGCGAATGAATCCGATGACCGCCTTCGATCCCGGCTTGCGCGCAGCAATGTCGGCCACCAACTCGCTGCCGTTCTTCACCGGACGGTTGTCGACCGAGACAATCGTGTCGCCCACTTTCATTCCTGCCTGATCCGCCGGGCTGCCCGCGGTCACGTCCGATATCGTTACCCCGGAGCCTGCCCCGTAGACCCGCGTAATTGCGGGATTCTCCTGGGCGTTGAACATGATCCCGATCGAGCCCCGCTCGACGCGGTGCTCCGAGCCAATCAACTGGTTGTAGACTTCCCGGACGGTCAACGATGGCAACGCGAACCCCACGCCCGCATAGGCATTGGTGTCGGTCAGAATCGCGGTATTGATCCCAATCACTTCCCCAGCCATATTCACCAGCGGTCCGCCCGAGTTGCCAGGATTGATCGCCGCATCGGTCTGGATAAACGACTGGAACTGCCGCCCCGGCACAATGTCCCGTCCCTTGGCGGACACGATTCCCGCCGTCACCGTCTCCTGCAATCCGAAGGGGCTGCCAATGGCCAGCACCCAGTCGCCGACCTGCATGCTGTCGGAGTTCCCCAGCTTGGCGACGGGCAGCGCCTTGTCAGTTTCAATCTTGATCACCGCCAAGTCGGTTTCCTGGTCTGACCCGATCACTTTCGCGTCATGCCCCACCGAACCGGCGGGATCGTCCTGCAGCTTTACCCGGATCCGGTCCGCCTTCTCGACCACGTGGCGGTTGGTCACGATGTATCCTTTGGGATCGACGATTACGCCCGAGCCCAGCGATCGCTCGCGCAGCGTCCCCTGCTGTCCACCCTGTCCGCCGAAGAACCGGTCAAAAAAGTCGTCAAATGGACTTCCGCCCCCGCCGCCTTCGTCGTCATCGCCGCCCGGGGTGCGCCGGCGATGCGGGTTCTTGATGGTCGATTCGGTATTGATATTGACCACGCTCGGTTCGAGCTGCTTGGAGATCTGGGTAAACTGGCTCGAAAGCGACTGGGGAGACGGAACGCTCAGCGGGGCGGGGTCCGCGGCAGCCGCTTTCTTGCTCTCCTGCCCTTTTACGCCTTGCGAGATAACGGTTCCAATCAGAATACCGACGGCCAGAGTGGCCAGAATCGTGAGGGTATACGCGAGGCGATTTGCCTTCCAGCGCATCCAGATAGCGCTTCCGCGCTCTTGCATAGACACACTTCCTCCGCTGTTTGAACTCCCCCGATTATACCCGTTCACCCGCAGCCAGTCGCGGCCCGAGTTGGCCAGCCTGCTGGTTAGACGCAAAGCCGGGAAAAAGTGTTGTTGCGGATATCGAGAGTCCAATAATGGGTTTTCCCGGCGGGTCGCGAAAGGCCTCAGCGATTTCCGGGTGGAAAGGTTGAAGCCGCGGAAGATTGGCCCAGCGTGAGGTTTTTCCTGGCGCCCTCTGTGACAGTTCTCAGTGATGTTTGCGGTTAAAGTCTTTGACCTTGCCTGTTGCCTTACTTCGCCTCGTACACCGTCTTGCCCCCGAGCACCGTCCGCAAAACCCTGGTCTCAAGGATCTTAGGCGGTGCGGCTGCGGTGATATCCAGGTCCAGCACGACAAAATCAGCCAGCATTCCCGGCGCGATCAGTCCCTTCTCCTTCTCCTCGAACTCGGCAAATGCAGCTCCCGTCGTGTAGGCCGCGATCGCCTGCTCCATGCTCAACTTTTCCGCCGGGAAGTATTCCTTCTTCCCGTCTTCGCTCTTGCGCGTCACCGCCGCGTAAAGCCCGCGGAATGGATTCACCGGCTCCACCGGGTCATCGGTGCCGAACGCCAGGGGCACGCCTTTCTTCAGAAAGTCCGCCCACGCGTAAGAGTGCGCCGCCCGCTTCTCGCCCAGCCGGTCCATTGCCCAGTTCATGTCGGTCAGCAAGTGCGAGGGTTGCATCGAAGCAATCACCCTCTCTTCCTTGAACTTAAGAATCTGTGCCGGGCTGGTCACCTGCGCGTGTTCGATGCGCAAGCGGTAATCTTCTCCGCCGTTCAGTGCCTTGATTCTCTTCTCGCGCGCGTCCTTCTCGGCCACCGCGAAAGCTTCCAGAGCCATTTGCACGCCTTTATCGCCGATGGCGTGGAAACCCATCTGGAATCCCGCCTCAATACGCTCCTTCGCCATCTCGTCCAGCCTGACCTGCTCATACTGCGGCAACCCGAAATTGTTAGGCTCATCCGCGTAGGGCTCCACGAGCGCCGCCGTGTGCGAACCGAGTGAACCGTCCATGAACCCCTTCAGCATCCCGGTGTGCAGCATGTTGTCGAACAGCGGGTGCGCCGCGCGATGCGCCTGCAGAGTATCCATGGGATCGTTAAACGGCAACCACTCGGAAATCCGCGCCGTCAGTTTCCCGTCGCGTTCAATCTCTTCATAGATCAGAAAATCGTCCCAGGTGGAAAAATCCTGCACCGAGGTCACGCCCCACCGCGCAAAGTCGTGCAGCGCCGCCTCAATCGCCTGCCGCCGCAGATCGTGCGTCGGCTTGGGAATCACGATCTCCACCGCCTCCCGCGCCGTCTCCCGTAGAATGCCCGTAGGCTGCCCGCTCGAGTCGCGATCAATCTTGCCGCCGTCAGGATCGTGACTCGCCAGGGTGATGCTCGCCAGCTGCAGCGCCCGCGTGTTGGCCACGGCAATGTGTCCATCCACGCGCTGCAAAAACACTGGGTGATCCACCGTCACTTCGTCAATGTCCCAGCGGCTGGGCAGTTCCTTAACCGGCCACAGCGTCTGGTCCCAGCCCGCGCCCACAATCCACTCCCCCGGCGCCGCCGCCGCCACCCGCGCGCGAATGCGGTCGCGAAAGTCTTCAAGCGACTTCGCTCCCACCAGGTTCACGCTCTGCCGCTCAAACCCCGCCTCGGCCAGATGCAAGTGCGCGTCGTTGAATCCCGGCATGACGAAATGGCCTTCGAGGTTAACCACCTCGGTCTCCGGACCCTTGAGCTTCAGGATCTCCGCTTCCTCGCCCACTGCCTGAATCCGGTCGCCGCGGACGGCAATCGCCTGCGCCCGCCTGATCTCCGAATAGGTCGCGGAAATCGGCAGCCCGGTATACACGTTGCCGTGAATGAAAATCGCGTCCGCCCTGGGTTTGGCCGCCGGCTCTTGCGCTTGCATGATGGCCCCCATGCTAAACAGAAACAGCGCCAGTTTCATGTTCATGCGCTTACTCCCGCGAGCGCCAGCAACGACAGCAGAACCCGCTTGAGTCCCAACTCGCGCCCGCTACAGTCAAACCACTCTTGCAACGTATGCGCTCCGCCCCCCGCGCCTCCCCCTCCGATGGCGATCGCCTCGCGTCCCAGCGACAGCGGAATGTTGGCGTCGGTCGAGGCGCGCTGCACCTGCGCTACGTTTCCCAGGTGCGAATCCACGGCGCGAATCACCTGCAAAATCCGGGCCTTCGAATCCAACTCCCCCGCCGGACGATTCCCGATCACCACCACTTCACAGCTCAGCCCGAAGGGACGCCTTTGCGAGGTCGAACGCCGTTCCATCGCCAGCGTCTCTTGTTCGATCGCGCGATCCAGCGCCTGCCGCAGAATCGCCTCCAGCCGCTCCATCTCCGTCATCGAGGTCGAGCGGATATCCACCCGCATGCTCGCCGACTCGGGAATCGAATTCACCGAGGTTCCCCCGCGGATCACTCCTATGTTGAAGGTCGTCTTGGGCGACGACGGCACCGGCGTGTGAGCAAACTCCTGAATCGCCCGCGCCAGAACCAAAATCGGATTTGGCGCTCCAAAGTCGCTCCACGAATGCCCGCCCGGACCGCGCACAATGACTTCAAAACGCCGGCTGCCCAGCGCTTCCGCCACAATCGTGTCCGCGCCCGCTCCATCGAGCACCACGCTGTACACGATGGCGTCCTTGTGCGGCGAACTCGAAAAAATGTGCCGCATTCCCCGCAGGTCGCCTTCGCCTTCTTCCCCCACGTTGGCGATAAACAGAATCGGCAGATGATGCTTCACCCCGGCGGCGCGCAACGTGGCCGCCGTCGCCAAAAGCGCCGCCAGCCCCGCGCCATTGTCGGAAACACCCGGCCCATACAAGCGGCTTCCCTGCTGCCGGATGTTGAGCGGCGTTCCCGCGGGAAACACCGTGTCCATATGCGCGCTCAGCGATACGTAGCGTTTGCCCAGTCCCCGGCGGACCCCAAACACGTTGCCCACGTCATCAATGCGCACATCCTCCAGCCCCAGTTCCGTAAACTGCTGCCGCAGCCAGTGCCCGCGCGCCGTCTCCCCAAACGGAGGCGCCGCGATGCGCGCCACCTCCAGCTGCCAGTGCGCGAACTGCGGCTCTTGCGCCCGCAGCCAGGCGAAGGCTGAACGAATCTCCGGCAACGCCGACAACCGCGTCACCTCCTGCTGCGCGGAAGGAAACGCTTCCGACACTTCTGCTCTCGAACTGAGTGCCATGGGAACTAATCCGTCATATTACAACGCATTGCAGAGACCTGGGGTTAGCTTCGGCGGGACCGCCGATTACATCAGGGTGGTAACGTTACCGGGAGGTTCTGTCAGGAAGTGCGCATCCTTACGAATCCCCGACTAGAGCACGGCGTGAGCCGAGGCCAAAGAAGAGTTCCCCACCGCCCTTTTGCCTGGGCGGCAAACGACGCAGCCGAGCCCGGTCACTGCGGGCGACTCGCGCCCGAGGTCTCGACGCACTCCAGAATCTCCACCTCACTCAGGGTATGATCCGATGCCTTCGCCAGCTTATAAATGCGCTCCACCAACTCCTCGGTGATCGTGAAGCCGTGCCGCTCCAGCCAGAAATACACATTCGACTTCCCGCTCATGGGGCCAATATCGATCACCTGCTGCAGCCCGAACACGTGCGAGGGCACCCCCGAATACACCGTGTTCGCCAGTTCCAGGTCGTTCTTGCGATAGGCCTTGATTACCGCCGCTGCATGCACCCCGGTCGCGGTGCGGAATGCATCTTCCCCCACCACCGGATAGTTCGCCGGAATCGGCACCCTCGTCGCCCGCGACACCGCCTGGCAATACTGTTTCAGCTTGGTCAAATCCTGATGCTCCCACGGCTCAATACCCATCAGCTTCAGGTTCACCAGCATCTGATCCATCTGGGTATTGCCGACCCGCTCACCCACTCCGAGAGCGCAGGCGTGCACGCAGTCGGCGCCCGCCAGCAGCGCCGCCATCGAGTTGGCGATCGCCAGCCCGCGGTCGCAGTGCCCGTGCCAGTCGACCCGCACCTTCACGCCCGATGGCTTCACCACTTCGTCGAGAATAAAGCGCACCAGCGCGAACGCCCCCATCGGGGTTGCATGTCCTGCGGTATCGCAGATCACAATCGCCCGCGCGCCGTGGTTGATCGCCGTGTCATACAGCCGCTTCACCGTCTCGGGATCGCAACGCGACGTGTCCTCGGTCACGTACATCACATCGAGCCCCAGCGACACGGCGTACTTCACTGCCTTCTCGGTGGTCTCGAGCAGGAAGTCGTCGCTCCACCCTTCCGTGTAACGCCGGATCGGGCTCGACCCGAGAAACGTCGCCGCCTCAATCCGCAACCCGGTCTTCTGGACGATCTCGGCAATGGGACGGATATCGTTCTCATGCGTTCGCGCCGCGCAGTTCGCCTGGATCTTCATCCCCTGCTGGACGATTTCGCGCGCCAGCGCCGTCACATGCTCGACCGCCCGCGGCCCTGCTCCCGGCAATCCCAAGTCGAGCGAGTTAATCCCCAGCGCTTCCATCAGCTGGAGAATTTCAATTTTTTCGTGGATCGAAGGATCCCGCACCGAAGGCGACTGCAGCCCGTCGCGCAAGGTCTCGTCGTTCAACAGCACAGGCCCCGCCGGGCGCAACGACTGCGCATGAATCCGGTTCCAATCGTAGATAAGCTCGGAAACTTTCATAAATGCTCGTGTAGGGTACAACCGCCCCGGCTGTCCCGGATCGTGTGGAGGGCTGGGGGAAAGGGGAGTCTCGCGTGTCCATATTTTGCGCCCGGGGCGGGCGTCCTCTTCGGCCCAGCCCGAGCGCAGCCCGGCTCCGCTCGCTCCCCTACCTCTCTTTCCCCGGAATGGTCAACCCGAAAACCGAAATCGATCCTTTCCCCGCCACATTAATCCCGCTCACATCCTCAGGATTAGGCAAGTACAGCGTCTTGCAGTTCTCGCAACGATAGATCTCCGCGTCCTTGCCCAGCGCCTTCTCCACGTCGCCGCACTTCTGCTCTACCACATCCGCGGTGTAGTACCAGCGCTTCAAGTGTCCCCCGCAGAACTTTCCCTTCTCGTCCTTTTCGTTGCAGGAACGCTGCCCGACTTTCTTGATTTTCACTTTGTGATGTGGAATCTGAGGAATCGCCGTCGAAGTCGCCAAAGAGTTTCACCCCAAGCAGAAGCCGCCAACCTGCGGCTGGTTTTCGCCCTACAGATGCAATTCTACCCGAACCATCATTTTCCATGACCCCGCCCCGGGGGAGCGAGGGATCTCGCGCGTACTCCCCAAGGCCGTCAGGAACCCGTCTCGGCGCTCCTCGGGCCAGGCGGCGAGGGCCGCGAGCCCTAAAACTCCCGCTTCGGCGCCGCCTGCTCCCTTCCCACCCGCCCCGCCACCATGTCCGCCGCGTAATAATTCTCGCCGTTGATCTTCGCTCCCGCCATTCGCCGCATCATCGCCAATTGCCCCACGTGGGTCAGCGCATCCGCCACCGGACCCTGAAACAACTTCTCCAGCGGGGCCTGCACCGGTTTCTCCGACGCCAGGTAGTCGTCGAACGCCTGGAGCGAAAAATAAAACCGCCCCACCTCGTCTTTCCAGGCCAGCGGTTTTGAATCGCGCCAGCGCTGCTGTCCCTCCGCCATGGAGAGCGCCCACTCCATCAGATCGCCCAGATGCGCCACGATCTGTGCCGCCGTCCGTCCGCCATCGCCCGCCGTGTAGGAAGCAAACGACTCCGGCGCATCCCGCAAAACCTTCCCCCCGCGATAAGCCAAGGTAGCCAACGCATGCCGTAAGAACGCACGACTGTTCGAAGACTCGCTCATAAGCACAGGATTACACTCTTAACGCGGAGAGGCAATACGCATGTCCATCAGCCGCGAAAACGCCGAACACTACCAGTGGGGAAACCAGTGCGAGGGATGGCATCTGGTGAAAAACCGTTCGCTAAGCGTGATCGAAGAGTCGATGCCGCCCGGGACCGCCGAAGTGCGCCACCATCACCTCGAAGCGCAGCAGTTTTTCTATATCCTCGAGGGCGAAGCCGAGATGGAGAGGGAAGGACAAGCCACGGTGCTCCAGCCCGGGGACGGCCTCCACATCCCACCTGGCACCCGGCACCAGATCCGTAACCGGTCTTCGCGTCCGCTGCGCTTCCTGGTGATCTCACAGCCGCCCAGCCACGGCGACCGCGTAACCGAAAAATAACCATGCGCTACACTTGCTTCCGCCCCACCGCACTCCCTGCCCGCACCATCCCGCGCAGCCTCGCCCCCCATGAGCGCGCGAACTGCAGATCCACAAATCCCTCCATCTGCCGCGCGAATGCCTCCCCGTAGCCATACCACCAGATTTTCTTCATCCCCGGCATGCGGTCCGCGTCCACGTACTTCACGCGCACCATCTCTTCCATGCCGAACCGCCCATGCGTCCGCCCGATTCCGCTCGCCTTCACGCCGCCGTGCGGCGCCTCGCTGATGCCAAAACAGGAGATGGTGTCATTCACCATGACCGTCCCGGCCTGAATCTGCGCCGCCAGCCGCTCTGCCCGCGCGCGGTCCCGCGTCCACACGCTCGCTGCCAGGCCGTATTGGCAATCATTCGCCAGCCGCACCGCCTCTTCGTCGGAATCAAAAGCCATCACCGGAAGCAGCGGTCCGAAGGTCTCGTCCCTCATCACCCGCATCTCGTGCGTCACCTCGGCAAGCACCGTCGGTGCGAAGAAATTCGCTCCCAGACTCCGCAGCCGCACGCCGCCCGCCAGCACCCGCGCGCCCTGCGCCCGCGCCTCTTCCAGCTGCGCTTCCACCAGCCGCAACTGCCGCTCATGGATCATCGGCCCCACGTCGGTCTCCGCTTCCATTCCATTGCCCACGCGCAGCTCGTTCGCCTTGCGCACGCAGGCTTCGAGAAACGCCGGATACAAGCTGCGATGTACGTAGCAGCGCTCGACCGACAAGCAAGCCTGCCCGGCATTCACGAAAGCCCCCCACACCGCTCCACTCGACGCAATCTCGATATCGGCGTCGTCGAGCACCAGCATCGGGTCTTTCCCACCCAACTCCAGCACCACCGGCAACAACCGTCCCGCCGCGGCCTGCGCAATACGCTTGCCGGTGGCCACGCTCCCGGTGAACACCAGCTTGTCGATCGCCGACTCGACCAGCGCGCCGCCGGTCGGGCCGTCGCCCACGACCACCTGGAATATCTCTTTCGGGACGCCAGCCGCGTAGAGCAGCGAGGCCAGCTCCAGGCTGCACCACGAAGTCAACTCCGAAGGCTTCAGCACCACCGCGTTGCCCGTCACCAGCGCGGCTAATGTTTCTGTCGACGGGATGGAGAACGGATAATTCCACGGCGAGATCAGGCCAATCACCCCATGCGGCTCGCGCACCAGCCGCCCCGCCTTGGTCTTCATCGCCAGATTGCCGTGCGGAACTTTTTCCTCCCGCAAGAAAGCGTAGGCGTTTTCAGCGCAGAAGCGCGCCGCATCCAGCGCTACCAAAACTTCGGTCAGCAGCGCTTCCACGCGAGGCTTCCCCGTCTCCGCGGTGATCCGCTTCGCGACATCCGCCTTCTTCCCGTACAGCAACCGCTGGAACCGCCGCACAATCTCCACCCGCCGCGCTACTCCCAGCGCATTCCACCCCGCCTGCGCCACGCGTGCGCGCTCCACCGCGGCCTTTACATCGGCCCCGGAAGCACATGCGAATTCGCGCAAAGTCTCTCCCGTCGCCGGATTCACCGACGCCACCGTCCGCGCCGCCCTCTCGACATCCATAGCCATATCCACTCATCATCCCACGCAGCGACAGCCGGCTCGGCTGTCCACCGGGACTAAGCGGGACACCCGCGCAACGGCGGAAGCCTCTTCAGTACTCTACCTCCACCAAATACAGCCCACTTGCCGCCGCTGTCGCCCCCGCCGCGGCTCGATTCCGCGCCTCGAGAATGCGCGAAATATCCCCAGGAGCCAATGTCCCCTTGCCCGCCAGCACGAACGTCCCCACCAAATTCCGCACCATGTGATGAAGAAATCCGTTGCCCCGCACCGTGTACACCAATTCTTCCCCCTGGCGTTCAAAGCAAGAAGAAAAAATCCTCCGCACATTCGGCTCCCGCCCCTTTTGGAAAATGCCCTTCTCGGCATCGACCGCGGCGAAGGAAGTGAAGTCGTGCTCCCCCACCACCAACTCAGCCGCCGCGCCCATGGCCGCCTCATCCAGCGGATACGGATAGTGCCACACATACCGCGCCAGAAACGGAGGACAAATCCCCCCGCGATACATGCGGTAGCGATAGGTCTTCGCCTGGGCCGAGCGGCGCGCGTGAAACTCCGCGGACGCTTCTTCCACCCGCAGCACCCGGATCGCCGCTGGCAACGCATCGTTCAGCGCCACCACCAGGTTCTCTGCCGGAATCACCGACTCGGTGGCAAACGTCGCCACCTGAGCGAGCGCATGCACCCCCGCGTCCGTTCTGCCTGATCCCTGGGGCAAGACATTTTCCCCGGTCACCCGTCCAATAGCTGATGCCAGCGTGCCCTGGATCGTCGCGGTTTCGGGCTGCACCTGCCATCCTGAAAATTCCGAGCCGTCGTAAGCCAGCGTCAGTTTGAGATTGCGCATGCGATCCCGCGGCGCTCAGTTCGCTATAGAGGCGTTCGTCGCCTCAGCCTGGCTTCCGTCACAACCCGGAAATCCGGCCGCTGCGTCAGCTATACTATGGCACTTCCCAAGTTTTCACGGAGCGAGTCCCTTGGTCGTTCGCCGCGGGCCCGCCAGAAAGATGAAACCTGGCGCTTACCCATTGCGTATCACCCTGGTGACGCGGGAGTTCTGCACTCTTTCAATGACGCACTTTTTGTGCGTGGAGATGAACGAATGTCCTTGTCTGGTATGACGTCCCCTATGACCTTACTCGTCCGCCCCCTGATGGCCGTGGCCCTGACTGCGCTCGTCTGCGCTGCACAACAGGCCCCGCCGGCGACCCCGCAGCCGCAGAACGTCCCGGCGCGCGCGTTTGAAACGGTCGACTACTCCAGACCGAACCGCGCCTTCCCCAACGTCATCGCCCCTTACAGGCCGCGCCCGATCCCTGCGCCCGTCCTCAGCAACACCGGACGCATCGATCAGCTGCTCCAGAACGGCAAGCTCATGCTTTCCTTGAATGACGCGGTGGCCCTCGCCCTCGAGAACAACCTCGACATCGGCATCGCCCGCTACAACCTGAACATCGCCGACACCGACGTGCTGCGCGCCACAGCCGGCGCCAACACCTTCCTCGGAGCCAACCAGGGCGTGGTACAGAACACCCCCGGCGGCGGCGTCGGCGGACTGGGCGGCACGGTGGGCTCCGGCCCCGGCGGTACCACTGCAGCTCCCGGCGGCATCGGCGCCGGCACCAACGGCCTGGTCAGCACCAGCCTGGGCCAGGGATCGTTCATCACCAGCTTCGATCCGATCGTCACCGGCACAATGCAATGGGATCACGCGAACATCCTTTCCGGCAGCGCCTTCAGCATCCCCGTCTCCAGCCAGAACACCAATACCTACAACTTCGCCTACAACCAGGGGTTCCAGTGGGGCACCAACATGTTGGTGGGCTTCAACAACACGCGCACCACCACCAACAACCCTTTCACCAGCTACAGCCCTCTGCTCAACTCCGGATTCCAGTTCCGTCTCACCCAGCACCTGCTGCAGGGCTTTGGCTTTCTCCCCAATCAGCGCATCATCCGCCTCACCAGGAACAACCGCGAGATCTCCGACGTCGCTTTCCGCCTGCAAATCATCACCACCGTCGACCAGATCGAAAACATCTACTGGGACCTGGTCTTCGCCTATGAAAACGTCAAGGTGCGGCAGGAGCAGCTGGCCTTCTCCCAGAAGACGCTCTCCGACAACCAGCGCCAGGTGCAGATCGGAACCCTCGCCCCCATCGAAGTCGTGCGCGCGCAAAACACTGTCGCCACCGACCAGCAGAGCCTCATCCAGGCCCAGACCAACCTCGACCTGCAACAGTTACTGATGAAAAACGCGCTCAGCCGCACCCTCCAGGATCCCGCGCTCGCCGACGCCGAAGTCATTCCCACCTCGACTATGAATTTTCCGGAAACCGAGCCCGTGATTCCCACCCAGGACCTGGTCAACGACGCCCTCTCCCACCGCCCCGAGCTGGCCGAGTCGCGCATTGACCTCACCAACCGCGAAATCAACATCAAGGCCATACGTAACTCCATGCTGCCGAGCGTCGACCTTTTCGCCTACTACGGCGGCAATGGATTGGGCGGTGCCCAGAGTCCCGCCAACCTGTGTGTGAATCAACCCGCCGCCGTGCAGAACCTGGGATTCTGCTCCGGCCCAAATCCTCTTAATCCGACCGCGCCGGTCATTCCCACCGTCGCTACCAAGAGCTACGGCGCGACCCTGAACCAGCTGGTCAACTCCACCGCACCCGACAAAGGCCTCGGCGTCACTCTTAACATCCCCATTCGCAACCGCCTGTCGCAATCCCTGCAGGTCCGCTCCCAGCTTGAATACCGCCAGGCCCAGATGCGGGAACAGCAGATCGAAAACCAGGTGCGCATCGAAGTGCGCAACGCGCAGTTTGCAGTGCAGCAGAACCGTGCCGCGGTGCAGGCCGCCCGCGCCGCCGTGGAACTGGCCCGCCAGTCGCTCGATGCCGAGCAGAAAAAATTCAATCTCGGCGCTTCCACCTCGACTCTGGTGTTGCAAAACGAGTCCGGTCTCGCCACCGCGCAGTCGAACCTGGTGTCCGCCCAGGCTGCCTATGTGAAGGCGCGCGTCGAGCTCGACCGTGCCACCGGCCTGCTGCTCGACCACGCCGGCATCGTGATGGACGACGCCTTCCGCGGTGAGGTCAGGCACATGCCCAACGTGCCTTACGCCGCTCCGCGCACCAACCCCGAGTCGGTGATGCCATCACAATCGGGCCAGGTGTTGCAGGAAATGATGCCCAAACAGCAACCGGAGCAGCTGCAACAGCCCGCCCCGGAACCCCAACAGCCGCACTAATCCAAGCAGCCTGTCGCCAGGCGGGCGCGCCCTCGGCCCGCCTGCGCTGCTCTCGCTGGGATGGGGACGGGCGCCCAGTCGGTCCTGCGAAGCGAAGCTCCGCCAGCTTTCGCGCCATCACTTCATCCCACAAATCTTTACAATGTTCGCGCCGCGCCACCCGCTACCCTAGGAAGACGTTTGCCCAAACATCATCCCGAACCCGCGGCCCGCGCTCGGATTTTGCTTGATGAACGCTGTTGCCATCTTCGGTAAGGAGATCCCCAATGTTTTCTCTCGAATCCGTTGTCCGCTCCTACGCGCTCACCGCACTTCTCTCGGTCGCCGCCTGGACGCAGAACACCCCCTTGCCCCAAACTCCGCAACCGGCGCCCACCGCGCAGGGATACCTTGCCCGCGACTACTCCCGGCCGCGCTCCCACTTCCCCAATCCCATCGCGCCCTTTGCGCCCGAGCATGTTCCGCCGCCCAACTTCAGCAACAGCTCGCGCATGGAACAACTGCTGCACGACGGCAGGCTTCTGCTCTCGCTCAACGACGCGATCGCGCTCACCCTGGAAAACAATCTTGACCTGGTGCTGGCGCGCTACAACCTCAACATCGCCGATACCGACATCCTGCGCTCCAAGGCAGGATCCAATGTTCTCGGCGTCAACACCGGAGTGGTGCAGAACACCCCCGGCGGCGGCGTTGGCGGATTGAGCGGCACCGTGGGATCGGGCACCGGCGGGACCAGCGTCGCTGCGGGCGGTGTCGGCACCGGCACGAACGGCCTGGTCAGTTCCACGCTCGGTCTGGGATCGACCATCACCAGCTTCGATCCCATCCTCACCGGCACTCTGCAAATGGACCGCGCCTTCACCGAATCCACCACCATCTTCAGCCCCGTGCCCACCGGCATCATCAACACCAACACCGGCACTGCTTCCTTCGGCTACCAGCAGGGCCTGCATTGGGGCACTAACATCATCGCCGCCTTCAACAACACCCACACCACCAGCAACAATCCCACCACCACTTACTCGCCCTACCTGGCCACCGGATTCCAGTTCCGCCTCACCCAGCAACTGCTGCAAGGCTTCGGCTTCCTTCCCAATACCCGCTTCATCCGTATCGCCAAAAACAACCGCGAGATCTCCGACGTTGCCTTCCGCCTGCAAGTCATCACCACTGTCGACCAGATCGAAAACCTCTACTGGGATCTGGTCTACGCCTATGAAAACGTGCGCGTGCAGCAGGACAACCTGGCCTTCGCCCAGCGCACCCTCGCCGACAACAAGCGGCAAGTGCAGTTCGGAACCCTGCCGCCCATTCAGGTCGTCAGCGCTCAAGCCACGGTCGCGACCGATCAGCAGGCGCTCACCCTGGCCCGAACCAACCTTGAACTGCAAGAACTGCTGATGAAAAACGCTCTCAGCCGCAATCTGGAAGATCCCATTCTCGCCAGCGCGGAAGTCATCCCTACCTCGGTGATGAAGCTTCCCGAACAGGAGCCCGTGGTACCCACCCAGGACCTGATCAACGACGGACTGCAGCACCGCGCCGAACTGGTCGAATCGCGCATCGACCTGAACAGCCGCGACCTGAACATCAAAGCCGTGCGCAATGCCATGCTGCCTGCGCTCAACCTGTTCGCCTACTACGGCGGAGACGGCATCGGCGGCGACGTCAACCCGCTGGTCACGGTCTGCAACCCCGCCACTCCCACCAGCTTCTGTTTCGATAAAGCCCGCGCCGCCCCGCCCTTCCGCAACGGGGGCCCGGTCAGCTACGGCAACACGCTGAGGCAGATGTTCACCTCGGTTGCCCCCGACAAAGGCGTGGGTCTGACCCTGAACATCCCGGTGCGCAACCGCACCGCGCAGGCCAACCAGGTGCGCTCGGAACTCGAATACCGCCAGGCGCAGGTGCGCCTGCAACAGCTGGAAAACCAGGTGCGCATCGAAGTCCGCAACGCGCAGTTCGACGTGGAACAGAACCGCGCCAGCGTGCAATCGGCGCAAGCCGCCGTCGAACTCGCCCGCCAGACGCTCGACGCGGAACAGAAGAAACTGGCCGCCGGAGTCTCCACGTCGACCGCGGTCCTGCAGAACGAGGCCACGCTGACCATGGAGGAATCGAATCTGGTCTCGGCCATGGCCGCTTACGAGAAGTCGCAGGTCGAACTCGATCGCGCCACCGGCCTGCTGCTCGACCGCGCCGGCGTGGTCATGAGCGACGCCATACGCGGAGAGGTCGAACACATGCCCAGCGCCCCGTTCATCACCCCCCGTACCGACGTGCAATCGGTCATGCCGGCGCCGAAGGGCATGCCCTAGACCCGGGAACTCGGATGTCGGATGGAGGACGGGCCACCTCACTCGTCCCGCGTCGCCCGAACCACCGCCTGGCCGTCATCCTGAGCCCGGCACGGCGCAGGATTGGGCGTTCGTCGGCCGAGCGTTGCGAGTCGGGAAAAGCAGAGCGCACGAGTAGGGCTTCGTGGAGCGAAACCACCGGAAACCAACCGGCAATTCCCAGCCCCGGTTGAAACACGCTATTCTCTCGGCGTGAGAACGTTGCCATCTCGCGCAGCGGCAGAGATCCCCGTCTGCCCGGCGGAGCAGAGTTTCGCTGGCTTTTTCTCGACCCCACCTCGAACCACGCGGGAAGGAACTCGCCCGTTGAGCGGAGCGGGGCGGCGGAGGCTTTTCACCAGCGTCTCAGGCCGGGTGGGGGCGGACCATGCCGAAACCGGCGCCTCGCCCGTACCAGCGGAGCGCATCTCCGCCGGCTTTCCCCTGCCCCTGGGAGGAAGCCCCCGGTGATCCTCTCCGTCGTCCTCATCACCTGCAACGAAGAAGCCAACCTTGCCCGCACCCTGGCCAGCGTGCAGCCGCTCATCGAGAACGGCCAGGGCGAGATCATCGTCGTCGATTCGGGTTCAACAGACCGCACCCTGGAGATCGCAAAATCTTTTGGCGCCAAAGTATTCGTAGAACCCTGGAAAGGCTTCGCCGCGCAAAAGAACTCCGCGATCGAAAAAGCAACGGGAGACTGGGTTCTGAGCCTGGATGCGGATGAAGAAGTCAGCCTGGAACTCATAACCGCGATCCAGGCAGGAGGTGGGGATTCGCGCGGCTTCCGCATCCCGCGCAAGAATTTCTTCCTCGGCCGCTGGATCCGGCACGGCGGCTTTTGGCCCGATCCCAAGCTTCGCCTGTTTCAAAAGGGCGCAGCCCGCTTCGAAGACCGCGCGGTCCATGAAGATGCCAGACTTGACGGCGGCGTCGCCGGCGAACTCGGCGGCGCCCTCCTTCACCACGCCTATCCCACTCTCTCGAGCTACATAGAGCACATGAACCGCTATTCGACGCTCGGCGCCGAGATGGCCGTCGCCGGGGGATACCGCGGCTTCAGCTCGATCGCCGTCGTCCTGCGTCCGATGGCGACATTCATTTACAACTACATCTTCCGCCTCGGATTCCTGGACGGCCGCGAAGGCCTGCTCCTGCACCTCTACCACGCGGTCTACGTCTCGTGGAAATACGCCAAGGCATGGGAGATGACGCGCGCCCGGAAGTAGGTGGGCCGCCCCACGGGCACGACCCACCGCGCCACCGCTCATTGAGTCCGCGCTTTTGACCCCGCCCGATATGCCGTATCATGAAGGGTTGACACGGGGTGAACATGCCGGAGAAAAAACCGAAGACAACTGTCGCCGAGAGCCCGATTGCCGATGTCTTTGACGGACGCCACCCCTCGGCCAGCGAAAAAGAATGGGGCGAGAAGACGCTGGCGCCGGCGCTAGACAAGAATCCCGAAAAACCGATTGGCGAACCCACCGGCGTCAACCTCGATGACCACGGCAACGCGCGCTATACAACGGTTTCCGGAGTTCCTATCCGGCGTCTCTATACCCAGGCTGACCTTCCTGAAGACTGGAGTTACGATCAGTATCTCGGATATCCCGGCCGGGCGCCGTTTACGCGCGGCATTCACTCCACGGGATATCGCGGCAAGCTGTTCACCATGCGGCAGTTCTCGGGCTTCGCCTCACCCGAGGAAACCAACCGCCGCTACAAGTATCTGCTCGATCACGGCGGCAGCGGATTGTCGGTTGCGTTCGACCTGCCCACGCTGATGGGTTATGACTCCGATCATCCCGCCAGCGAAGGCGAAGTGGGCAAGTGCGGCGTGGCCATCGATTCCCTCGAAGACATGGAAATCCTGTTCAACGGCATCGACTTAGAGAAAACGACAGTGTCGATGACGATTAACTCGCCGGCCTCTGTGTTATGGGCGATGTACTTAGTTGTGGCCGAGAAGCAGGGCGCCGACTGGAAAAAGGTTTCCGGCACCATTCAGAACGACATACTCAAGGAATACATCGCGCAGAAAGAATATATCTATCCCCCCGCGCCCTCGATGCGCCTGGTCATTGATACCTTTGAGTTTGGATCTAAGTTCACGCCGCGCTTCAATACCATATCGATCAGCGGCTATCACATCCGCGAAGCCGGCTCCACCGCATTGCAGGAATTGGCATTTACGATTTACGACGGGGTCGAGTACGTCGAGTGGGCGCGGCGGCGCGGACTCCAGGTGGACGAGTTCGGCCCGCGCTTGAGTTTCTTCTTCAACGCGCACAACGACTTCTTCGAAGAGATCGCCAAGTACCGCGCGGCGCGCAAGATCTGGTATCGCCTGATGAAAGAAAGATTCAAGGCCAAGAACCAGCGCACCTGGCTCTTGCGTTTCCACACGCAAACCGCGGGCGTTTCCCTTCCCGCGCAGCAACCGATGAACAACATTGCGCGCGTGGCGATTCAGGCATTGGCGGCGGTGCTGGGCGGGACGCAATCGCTGCACACCGATTCCTACGACGAAGCCCTGGCGCTGCCTACCGAAGAAGCGGCGCGTATCGCCTTACGTACACAACAGATCATCGCCTATGAGTCGGGCGTCGCCCAGACTGTGGATCCGCTGGGCGGGTCGTACTTCCTGGAAAAGTTCACGCTCGACATGGAAAAAGGCGCATTCGATTACTTCGACAAGCTCGACTCCATGGGCGGCATGGTCAACGCGATTGAGCGCGGCTATCCGCAGAAAGAGATTGCTGAAGCCGCGTACCAGTATCAACGCGCCGCCGAGGCCAATGAAAAGATTACCGTCGGGGTGAATGAATTCGCGATTGAAGAAGAGCCGCCGCAGATTCTCTATATCGACGAAACCGTGGCCCGCCACCAGGAGGCGAAGCTGAAAGCTCTGCGCGCGCGACGGTCGAACGACGCAGCAACTCGTGCTCTCGAAGCCCTGAAGAAAGCTACGGCGCAGGAACCGAGAGCTTCGAATGGCGAGATTTCTCCAGCGAACACGATGCCGTACATCATTGACGCGGTGCGAGCCTACGCGACCGTGGGCGAAATTTGCGACGCGCTGCGCGAGGTGTATGGGACGTATACGGAAGTAAGCATCACGTAGATGGTGATATTTCGGCGATTGAAATCATTGCGTCAGGACGCCACCAGGAATATCTTTGCGCCGTTCGCGGCGTATTCGGCGGCGCCGACTTCGGTCGCGAAGCTGGACTTGTCGACCGGCGGGTTGACGAACATCGTCACGCGAATGGTCAGCCCGCACGGAATGGCCTTCCTCGAGGACAATTTCGGGAGCTTTGACAAGGCGGAAGTAGGCAGGGGGGACGGGCGAGGACGCCCGTCCCCACCCGGAATCGTTTTCTGATTATTTCTTTCTTTGACGGTAGAGGTTTTGGTCGACCTGCTGGGTCATGGCTTCGAGGTGCAGTTCCACGCCCAGGAAATCCTTGATCTTCTCCGATGACTCCCTGGGTTGATTCAGCACATCGTGATAGGGCAGGCGGAGGACCGCCATATGCGGCTGGCTGCTCAGCCAGGAGTGAATTTTGTAGAGGTGGTCGCGGAAGGCGTTGACGACGGCGGAGTTGTCGACGGCAGCGTCATAGGTGCCGCGGCGGCGCAGCATTTCGTCCTGCGAGGCCATGACCTCGGGCAGAGGACGCTGCATGAAGATGACGCGGTAGTCGTGGCCGGCGGGCAGCGAGAAAAGCAGCTGCGAAATGATCTTGACGACCTTGCCCTCGGCCTCGTTGATGAGCGAGGGATCTTTGGGGAGCTGTTTGATGCGTTCCCACTCGAGGTATCCCTTGGGATTGTCGATGTCGGCGCGGCGCTCGCCGTCGGAAACCGCCGTGAGGCCTCCGGCGGTAAGCATCTGCATCATGAGCGAAGTGCCGGAGCGGGGTAGACCGGAGACGATAGTGATCATTTCGGCTTTCTCAGGGTTGTAACGATTCGGCGAAAACTGCAGATTCCTCCCTTCCGGCTTGCGCCTCCGGTCGGAATGACAATCCTCAAGCTCTCGAGTTAAACATGAAAATCGCTGTGGAATCCAGCGGGCGATTTGAGATCACAAATTGTGACCTCAAGTCTGGAGCCGCAGTTTTCGACCTCCAAGATGCGAAACCCACGTTTCGAGACCCACGAAACGTGTGGCACCCGGGTTACACTCGGAAGGTATGCCCAAGACAAAGGATCTGGTGGTGCGGGTGGAGTCGCGGATTCTGGTGCTGCGCGGCCAGAAGGTGATTCTGGACAGCGACCTGGCGGAGCTGTACGGGGTTCCGGTCAGGCAGCTGAACCAGGCGGTGAAACGGAACCGGGAGCGGTTTCCGGCGGATTTCATGTTCCAGGCGACAGCCAGGGAGCACGAGTCTTTGAGATCACAAATTGTGATCTCAAACCAGGGCCGCGGCGGGCGGCGGTATCCGCCCTACGCCTTTACCGAGCACGGGGCCATTATGGCGGCCACGGTGCTGAATTCGCCCAAGGCCGTGGAAATGAGCGTTTTCGTGGTGCGGGCCTTTGTGCGCCTGCGCGAGATGCTGGCCACCAACCAGCAACTGGCGGCCAAGATCGAAGAATTGGAGCGCAAGCTGGAGTCCCACGATTCGGCGATCCAGGAAGTGCTGGAGGCGATCAAGGAATTGATGGCACCGGTAGAGGCCTCGCGGACGCAGATTGGATTTCGCCTTCCGGAGTAGGCGGGCCCGGGCTGCAGGCGTGTGGGGCCGCTTCACGGCACAACCAGCGGGGTCGCCCGTCCCCGCACTCCACCGAACGTTTACAATGGTTGTATTCATGGGGCGTAACCTACCCTTCCGTTTCCTGCGGAATTCGTTGGGGTTGCTGGTGCTGGCCACGGGGCTGGCGTACGGGCAGACACCGGAACTGCCTCCGCGGGAGGTCAACTTGTGCGATTTGCTGCGCAACCCCAATCCCTATGACGGCCAGCGCATCCGGGTAAGCGGCGAGGCCAACCGCGATTTCGAAGACTTCACTCTGCACGGCGCGGGGTGCGGATCGCAGGTGGCGCACCGCATCTGGCTGCAGTATGGCGATGAGAAGACCAATGCGGGCGCGGAGGTGGGGCACCGTTTTATCCAGGCCGAGCCGCTGATCAAGGACGGAGCATACGAGTTCTTCGCGCAGGTGGTTTCGCAGCAGCGGCTGCTGGCTCCCGATCTGAAGCCCTGCAACGGGCCACAGTGTCACTACTATCGTGTGAGTGCGACGTTTACCGGCAGGTTTTTCGCCGGCGTCGAGCCGGGGCGGGCTTCGGGTACCAAGACGTTTGTCGGGTTCGGCCACGGTGATTGCTGTCATCTGCTGGTGATTGAGCAGATTTCCGATGTGCGGTCGGAACGCACGCAGGTGCCGGTGGGTGGACAATTCCAGTGCTCGACGGAAACGTGGACTCCTGCGTCACTGGCCGGCGATCCCAATCAGATGTTCGCGACGATCGGCAGGCATTGGGGAGATGACACGGGCCAGGGGACGATGAACGGGACGGGGAGTTGGATCGCACCGGATCTGCTGACTTCGTACGCGGTGGAAACGGTGACGCCGACCGACAAGAAGAACAGCGATCCGAAGACCACGGTGACGCGCCAGAGCTGTCGCGCGGTGGAGAATTTCGGTCCGCGGCCGCTGACAGAGCCGGTGGTGTGCGAGTCGCGGCAATGGCTGTGGCAGGAAGACCGGCAGGCGGCCAAAGAATTGCAGCAGTCAGTCGCCATGGGGCACGATCCGTGGCGGTTGGAGCTGCGCACGACCAGCCGTAACGCCATCGAGGATGCCTACAAGAAGTGGGGTTTGCTGCCGGCAAGCCCGCATCTGGTCGATAGCTGCGGCAATCCGGTAATCGACGATGGGCAGAGCGCCGAGTGCGGATGGTCGTCGCCCGACGGCATGCAAACCTTTCTCGTACGGCTGCACAAGTTCGACTAT
>DATFTE010000053.1:0-18383 GCA_035262225.1 Terriglobales bacterium | reverse complement strand
CAGGGCGGCGGCGACCGGAGTGAACATCCAGGGATGGGGCAGGAAGCGGACGGCAACAGCGAGCGCGATAAACAGGTAGGCCAGCATGAGCACCTCGTAAAATGTTGATTGTTGCGCGTGCGAGCGGTGGCGTCAAGTTGCGAGGCTCACGATACTCGTGTCAAAGGTCCCTATGAAGACAGAGCCGCCGGGAAGCGGGCGAGTTGAATCCTGGCTCTCGGCCCTGGTGTCGTTGCTGGTCGGTGGAGGTTTCTTTGCCCTTTGGTTCTGGTTGCTGCCGGGCTGGCTGGGATTCAACGTCAATCTGTCGGGTGCGGCGCGTTGGCGCTGGCTGGGAGCGATTCCGTCGCTTCTGGGGTTTGCGATCGCCTTGCGGTGTGTTTGGGATTTTGGATGGACGGGCCACGGCACGCCCGCGCCCATCGCTCCGCCGCAGGCCCTGGTAGTAGTCGGATTTTACCGTCATGTGCGCAATCCCATGTACCTGGGCTTCGCCGCGGGATGGATCGGGCTCTGGGTGGTCTTTGGACATCCGAATCCAGCGCTCATCGCAGCGGTGGCCGCGGTGGCGACCGGGGTTCATCTGTTTGTGCTCTTCTACGAAGAGCCCACGCTGCGCAAGAAATTTGGAGCCGACTACGAGGAATATTGTCGAAACGTTGACCGCTGGTGGCCGCGCTGGCGAGGCTGGGAGCCGCGACATTAGCGTTCCGCCTCGGCCGCGAGGTCAGGGTCATAAAGTGCAGCTACGCCGTGGGTAACCTCGCCCGGCCCGCAGTGGTCAAGATTGGTGAGAACCACCACGGTCAGCTTGTTATCCAGGTAGCGCGAGATGTTGGTATTGAACCCCTGCCACTGGCCCTCGTGTTCGATGACGTGATGGCCCTTGACGGTATTAATGAACCATCCGAACCCGTAGTGCCCGGAGTTGGGCATTCCGTCCTTGTACTTCGCCACCGTCCACATCTGTTCGAGGGCGGAGCGCGGCAGCAGCTTCTCGGCATACAACGCCGCATCCCACCTGGCGAGGTCGAGGATCGAGAAATACAGCGCTCCGTCAGCGGTGGTGTTGAGGGTCGGCGAAACCCACTCCTGATTCTTCCACTGTCCTTTCACCCAACGATACCCGGCAGCACGATTGGGAACGATGTCGGCCTCGCTGATGATGCGGGTCGACGTCATTCCCAGGGGCCGGAAGACCCGCTGCTCGAGGAAATCGCCGTAGAACTGGCCTGACGCGCGATGGATGATAATGCCCAGCGTGAGAAAGCCGAGATTGCTGTAAGCATATTTCGTGCCCGGGGGAGAGGCGAACGGAATGGCTTCGACCATCTTGAGCAGTTCGTCTTCCGTATAGTCGCGGCGGAAGTCGAAGTTGTCGGGATAGTCTCCAAAGCCTGCAGTGTGGCTGAGCAGGTTGCGCACGGTGACCTGGCTCCAGGCCGCGGGCGCGTCGGGGAAATACCTGGTCAGCGGATCGTCGAGGCCTACTTTACCTTCTTCCACCAGCATCATCACCGCGGTGGCAGTGAATTGCTTGCCCATCGATCCGGACTGAAAAACAGTCTCCGGTTTCACCGGGACTTCGAGTTCCAGGTTCGAGAACCCGTATCCCTGGGCGCGGACAATTTTGCCGTCGCGCGCCACCAGCAGGGCAAGGCCGGGAATATGGCGTGTCTGCATCTCCCTCCGGATGAACTGATCGACAGCGGCGTCGAGAGAGGTCTGGGCAGCGGCCGCCGTCGCTCCCAGCAGACACACTCCTACCAGCAGGGCACGACGCATGGCCTCCTCCCACGACCGGCGAACAAATTCCGCTCAAGAGTCTACACAAAAGCGGCTACGAGGGCCGCTGCAGCGACAGTTTCATGCTGTGAAAATCGAGCGTCAGCACAGAGCCCCGGAGAAGTTCCAATCCCACCGTGGCTTCGAAGAGGCCGTCGGGCTCATGCACGCCAGGAGTGGGAAAGTAGACCGTGCCCCGGCCGAACCGCAAACCGTGAAACATTTCCGAGTCAACCGGAGCCTGCTTCATCTGGACACCGCCATCGGTGAAGGCAAAAGTGCGCACCTCGGAAGCTTTCGCCTGCATCGCGAGGCCGGTCTTCTCGATGGCAGACGAGTAAATCAGCATCGAGCCGGTAAACATGGTGTCAATCTGCGCGGCCACGGCATGGCCGTTGATGGCGAAGCCCTGGGCGACCACGATGGGCGGACCGTGTTCTCCGAACTTGATGAGGGTGATGCGGTCACAGGGATCGGTGCAGGGAGCCGGCGTTTCGAGCACCTCGGAAACCCGCAGGCGGTGAGCGGCAAAATCGAACTGCAGCGCGCGGTCCTTGAAAGCCGTGTAGGCCAGGGTTCCAGCCACGCGCGGCATCTGGTTCTTCCCAATCATGTCGGAAAGATCCATGACCACGATTTCGAGGTTCTGATAGGTGGATTCTCCCAAACGCAGGGAGGGAATCACCGAACGATACATTCCCGCCGGGGCGCCCGGTTTGGGCGGAGCTGAAGGCTTCAGGCCGAGCGCTGTGGCGATCCTGGTATCGAGGATGGAAACCGCATTCCCGGTATCCATACCCAGCCGCACGCTGCTGCCATCGCTCAACCTCGCGTCCACACAGGGAGTGCCGTCGCAGTCGACGAGGGGCACATCGGTTGTCCACTTTACAGCTTGAGCGACACACGCCAGGTTGAGGAAGATCAGTGTGAACAGGAACCCGAAGCGACCTGGTACGGTGCGCATGAGAGCCTCCAGGGGCGGACCAGTTGAAAGACGAATCGCAGGGGGAGGAAGTTAGCAGCGCCGCTCGACTTCCTGTCCCCAGAAGGCTTTTACTAGTTGTTGTGGGGCGCGACTCCGCCGGGAACACCAAAATATTCGCGCACCACTCGCAGGTTTCGATCCAGTTCGACGCTGGCCCCCAGGGGACTTCGCCCGAGGCGGCCAGGGTAGTCGTAGCGCAGGTCGCGAAAGTGCACGATGTAGCCGCCGTCGTCGAGTGATTCGGTCTCGGTGATCGGATACCGCGCCCAATCCAGATAGACCTGGCCGAGACGCGATTTCTTGGCCGCCAGGGTTACGGGCGTTTCCTCGGGCTTGTAACGGATGCGCATCCGGTCCTGGGGATCGACGTCAGGAGTTCTGGAGTCGACGATCGACTGCGCGAAGAAATTCTGAGTCTCAGCGATGCCATACCACAGAAAGGGATTCCAATAGATGGGATATGCCGAGAAGCGCATGGCGTCGACTCCCTGAAAGGTGCGGGCTTCGATGGCGCTGACCGCGCGGCGTTGTTCGAAATCGCGCAGGCCCCACAGAGCGACGATGCCGATGAGCGCCAGGGTGGCGCCGAGGCGTCCGGGCGGCCCCTGGCCACGCACACCGATTTCGCGACGGATCAGCGAAAAAAAAGACGGCAGCACCAGGCCGCCGGCGAGCAGGATCAGCATCACCGGTTCCACGATGAACATGATGTCCCAGGAGTACCAGCGCTCGGAGAAAGGCCAGAAGGGCCGCACGCCGTAGTTGTTGGTGAAGTCGAGCAGAATGTGGCTGAGACCAGCCAGGTAGGCGAACAGGAACAGCAACCCCCAGCGCGGGGGGAGATCGGGATTCTTGATTTTGCGGCCGCGGAGCCGCCAGACCAGATAGACCACGCCCACGGTGGCAGAGGAAACCAGAAGCAACCCCAGAAAGGAATGGGTGAAACCGCGATGATGGGCGAATCCGAAGACCGAGCCCCTGAAGCGCCCGATGACGTCGAGGTCGGGAGCCTCGGCGGCCAGGGTGACGGTAGCGGTAGCCAGCGCGCTCTTGCGATTCAGCCCGGCGCGGCCGATCGAGGCGCCAGTCAGAAAGTGAGTAACGGGTTCCAAAGTTCGCGCAGGCCCTCAGCGGTTGAATTAAGAAGCATATCGTGACCGCCAGCTCGAACGCCAATCAGGGAAATGAATTTGGAGGGGGAGTCGAGCGAGCACAGAAAACCGTCCCGGCCCGTCCCTCCGGGGTTATCATGACCCGTTTCCCATGTATTTTCCTCTGCCGGAGCCACGCTTGTGCTGCGCAGCGCTGCTGCAGTTGTAGCCGGATACCTGGTATTCGCCTTTACGGCATTGCTATGGTTTCGCCTCTCGGGCCGTGACCCGCACGCGCCTGCGAGCCCTGGATTCATGGCAGCGACCATCCTGTACAGCCTGCTGTTCGCGGTGCTCGCTGGATACCTGGCGGCGCTCGTCGCGGGACGATTTGAGATCGAGCACGCTTTCGCCGTCGCCACTCTGATCGCCGCCGTTGGCGCCGCCTCGTTTGTCGCAGAATCCCCCGGGGAATCAAGGTGGACGCAGCTCTCCGCGATCCTGATCATCGCCCCGGCGGCGATGGTGGGCGGTTATCTCCGGCGCCGGCAGCTGCGGGCCAGGCTGGTGGATCTGCGGCGCTCACGGCACCAATAAGTTCAGGGCGTCGGGCAAGATCGAGATTTCAGCGGGCAGCGTACCCAGGAGTTCACCGTCCGCCTCGACAAAGACTCGCTGTCCCGGCGCCGCAGCGGGACACTCGACTCGTTCGGCGTCGGCCAGTTCAATGCCTTCGATTTGCCATGCGGTGCCCAGCAATCCGCGAATGATGTAACGGAGGTACGAAATCCGGCTGCGCGTGCGAAACAGCACCAGCCGCAGATCCTGGCGATCGAGAGACGCTCCCGGCGCCAGTTCCCGCAGCACACCGCCGAAGTTGCGAATGCGCACCGCCAACAACTGGGAGACCGAGACCTGCCCCGACCTGCCGTTGCCGGAGACTTCTGCACGAAAGTATTCGAGCGGGTGGGTGAGCCACAGCCAGGTTGCCTTCCAGTAGTACGAGGTCATGCCCAGGCGATGCTTGGCCGCTGCATTCAGGCGGTAGAAGAGGTGCGCATCCACTCCAATGCCGACCGTAACGGTGAAATAGCGGGTCGCCGTGTTCCCCGCGAAATCCTGATAACCCACCTGACCGACTGCGATCCGCCGAATGGAGGCCTGAAGCGAGGCACGGGCCGCGCCAACCGGAGTCAAGGGCAGGCGGAGGTCGTGGGCGAGAGTGTTCGCCGTGCCAAGTGGAATGATTCCCAGGCTGGCACCGGTGCCGACCAGTCCTTGCAGCAGGTCATGAACGGTGCCGTCGCCGCCGCAAGCGAAGACCGAGTCCACACCTTCGGAAGCGGCGTGCCGGGCCTGCTGTGCCGATCCTCGAGGCCCTTCGGTTGGGGCGATGGAAACTTCGACTCCGGCGTTGCGCAGGACGGCCGCAGCCGCCTCCACATCCGCCAGGCGGCGGGCGCGCCGGCCCCCGGAGAGCGGATTGTAGAGGAGCAGGGCCTTGCGCATGGCGTCGCCTGATTGTAGTGGAGGGCGATGAATGGGAAGTTACGACTTCCCCCGCGATCCCCACTCCCACATGCCGAACATCGTTTTTTGCGACACCGGGTGCCCGACCTGGCGCGCGAGCATGCAGACTTGGCCGCGGTGATGCGCGTCGTGGGCGATCAGATATCCCACAAAACCGGCCACATCGGGGCGGAATCCCTTGATGCGGCCATCACCCCTGAGAGCCGTGTCGACGACCGCGGCCAGGGCGGCGTGGCTTTCCCCCAGGGCTTTCGCGGCCAGGGCGGGTGTGGCGCTCGAGCGATCCAGCTGATCGGGAATCTTGCCGCCCCTGGCGGCGGCCTTCAGCCACATGACCCGCACATTGTGCATGTGAGCGACGATACCAGCCACGTTTCTGCCTTTGCTTTCGGGCGGTTGGGCACGCCAGGCTTCCTCCGGCAGATTCTCGATCAGATACTGGTTGATGCGTTCGTTGGTTTCGAATGACTGCAACAGCGCATTGGGCAGCGCAAAAGGAGCTCCCGCTTTGGCCATGGGGTCCGCCTCTCTGGTTCGCCGTGTGACAGATTAGCAGTAAGGATTGCATCTCGTCGGAGGTTCGCCTAAGCTACTGCCATCCTTGGGGCTTCAACCAGGCAGGGCTGTTACCCGTTCGACCATCAAATCAGGAGGATCTTCCTCGTGAACTACCGCCACTCGGTATTGCTTATGCTTGTGCTCTGCGCGGATGTGGCCATGGCGCCGGCCATGGACCACCCTGTGTCGCAGCCGGCTACTCTGATGCAGGGTTTGGGGGATCTGCATCACCCCGTCTCCACCAAGAACGCCGACGCGCAGGCATTTTTCGATCAGGGACTGCGGCTGATCTATGCCTTCAATCATGACGAGGCTGCGCGCTCATTTCAGCGCGCTGCCGATTTCGATCCCCAGCTGGCCATCGCCTATTGGGGAATTGCAGAAGCGGTGGGTCCGAACTACAACGATCCCGCCGACGACGGACGCCTGCGGCAGGCGCACGATGCGATTCAGAAGGCGGTCGACCTGAGTCCGAAGGCTTCGCCCAGCGAACAAGCCTATATCCAGGCCATGGCGAAGCGCTTTCCCGGGGACCTGAAAGCCGACCGCAGAAAAGCGGCGGAGGATTATCACGATGCCATGCGCGAGGTGGCCAAGAGATATCCTGACGATCTTGACGCCGCGACCTTGTTCGCGGAGTCGGGGATGAACCTCCACCCCTGGGGGTTGTGGCATCCCGACGGAACCCCGGAAGCCGGGACAGAGGAAATCGTGGCGACGCTCGAGTCGGTCATCCGCCGTGACCCGAATCATCTGGGTGCGATCCATTACTACATTCACACCGTGGAAGCTTCTCCGACGCCGGAACGGGCCCTGGCTGGCGCGAATAAACTGGCCTCGCTCGCGCCGGGTGCGGGACACATCGTGCACATGCCGGCGCACGTTTACATCCGAACCGGAGACTATGAAGCCGCGGTGAAGACCAACCAGCAGGCGGCCGAGGTCGATCGTCAATACCTCCGGGCCAGTGGCGCGCAAGGCATCTATCCGATGATGTACTACAGCCACAACCTGCATTTCATCGCCATGTGCGCCAGCATGAACGGGAACTATCCCGAGGCCAAGAAAAACGCCGACCTGCTCGCCGCCCACGTCGGACCGAATGTGAAGATGATGCCTCCGCTTGAGGGCTTCATGACCATCCCCATGGCGGTCGACCTCCGCTTTCACCAGTGGGATGACATTCTGAAGATGCCGGCGCCCGATCCCTCCATGCAAACCACGACCGTGTTCTGGCATTTCGCGCGGGGCATGGCGCTGGCCGGAACCGGGAAAACCTCCGAAGCGGAAGCGGAGTACAGGATCGTTGCCGAGGCCGAGAAGAAGACTCCGCCGGACGTGGTGTTCACCATGCCCATCAACAACAAGGCGAAAGACATCATGAAGATCGCCGAAAACGTACTGGGGGCGAAGATTGCGGTCGCGAAAAAAGACAACAGCAGCGCCATTGCCATGCTGAAAGAGGCGGTCGCGGTGCAGGACAAGCTGAATTACGGTGAGCCCCCGGACTGGTTCTTTCCCGTACGCGAATCGCTGGGAGCGGTCATGTTGATGAACGGAGACGCAAGCGGAGCCGAGCAAGTGTTTCGCGCCGACCTCGAGCGCAACCCGCGAAATCCGCGTTCTCTTTACGGCCTCGAGCAGGCTCTGAAGGCGCAGGGCCGGGATTACGACGCAGGCTTCGTGGAGAAGGAATTCACTGCCGCATGGAAGGGCGGAAGCAATTCGTTGAAGGTGGAAGACCTGGTGTAGCGCCGGACTTCACTCGCCCGGGGGACGTGAGATGGCATAGACACAATGCGGCAGCCCTCTCCACAGGACCGTCTTCCATAGGGTCATGCCATTCTTCTCCGCCACCCGGCGGGAAGGGAGATTTTCGGGGCGAATCAGCGAAATCAGCCGATCAACCTGGAGGCGGGTGAATCCATAGTCGCGACAGGCGCGCGCCGCCTCCGGCGCCAGGCCCTGTCCCCAGAGATCCCGGCGCACGTGGTAACCGATTTCCACCAGGATTTCGCCTTCTACTTCCTGCTTCGTCAGCCCGCAGTTGCCGACCAGTTCCCCGCTCTGCTTCAGGACCATTCCCCAGAGCCCGTGTCCGTCGCTCGCGTAGCGCAGGCGGTTGCGCGCGATCCATTGCTCCACACCCGCACGATCGTACGGCGCGGGATAGTAGCGCATAGTTGCGCGATCGGAGAGCACACGGGAGAGGGCGTCGACATCTTCGCCGACAAGTTCACGAAGCAAGAGGCGCGGAGTTTCGAGAATCACCATGGAACGTCGTGGCTCGCGGGTCGGGGCGGCTGTCGCTACGTAGTCGGTCGTTCCGAATATAATCTTTTTCAATGGCGCCCAGGGACATCGAAAAGCTGCGCGACGAGATTCGCCGCCACGAATACCTCTATTACGTTCTCGATGCTCCCGAGATACCCGACGCCCAGTTCGACAAGCTGATGAACCGTCTGAAAGAACTGGAGGCGGAGAATCCGGGTCTCATTAGCGCCGATTCTCCCACCCAGCGGGTAGGCGGCAAGCCGCGCGAGGGATTCGTCAAGGCTCCTCATTCTTCGCCCATGCTCTCGCTGGACAACACTTACAACGAGGAAGATCTGCGCGACTGGGAGCGGCGGGTGAACGAACTGAGCGGACAGAGCGACATCGAGTACGTCTGCGAGCTGAAGCTGGACGGCATGTCTCTGGCCTTGCGCTACGAGAACGGGAAGCTGGCGCGCGGTATCACGCGCGGCGACGGATCCGTGGGCGAAGACGTGACACTGAATGTGCGGACCGTGCGCTCCATTCCGCTGTCTATTTCCCAAGAGCAACTCAGGAAAGCGGGCATCCCCGCGGACTTCGAAGTGCGGGGAGAAATGCTCATGCCGCTCGCGGCCTTCAGGAAGATGAACGAGGAGCGCGAGGAGAAGGGCTTGTCGCTGTTCGCCAACCCGCGCAATGCCACGGCCGGAACCGTCCGCCAGCTCGAGCCCAGCATCACCGCCGAGCGGCGCCTGGATTACTTCGCCTACATGCTGCTGACGAACGGGCAAACCTACTTCGACCGGCATTCCAAAACGCTCGCTGCGCTGGAGGCCGCCGGGTTCAAGGTAAATCCGCGGCGCACACTGGCCAGGAATTTTGCCGCGGTCTGGGCTTTCATCGAGGAGTGGGAAGGCAAGCGTGAGACCCTGCCCTATGAAATCGACGGGATCGTGATCAAAGTGGACCGTACCGCCCTGCAGCAGGAGCTGGGATACACGGGAAAAGCGCCGCGCTGGGCGATCGCCTACAAGTATGCCGCGCGCGCCGGGGTTACGAAGATCGAAGACATCCTGGTGCAGGTGGGGCGAACGGGAAAACTTACTCCTGTGGCGGTGCTGAGCCCGGTGGCCATCGGCGGCACAACCGTCAGCCGCGCCACCCTGCACAACATGGACGAGATCGAGCGCCTCGGGGTGAAGATCGGGGACTGGGTGGAAGTAGAGCGCGGCGGCGACGTGATTCCCAAGGTCACGCGCGTAGTCGAAGACGAAGGTCATCCCCGGGGTCATCAGCATTTCCAGATGCCGGAGAGGTGCCCGGTTTGCGGGACGCACATCGTCCGCACCGAGGGCGAAGTGGATTACCGCTGCGTGAATGCCAACTGTCCGGCCAAGCTGCGCGAAACCATTCTTCACTTCGCCTCCCGCCACGTGATGAACATCGAAGGCATGGGCGACGCCCTGGTCAATCAGCTCACCGACCGGGGGATGGTGAAGAATGTCGCCGATATCTACAAGCTGACCCGGAAAGACCTGCTCGAACTGGAGCGGATGGGGGAGAAGTCCGCGCAGAATGTGCTCGATGAAATCGAGGCATCCAAGAAGTTGCCGCTGGAGCGGGTTATCTTCGGACTGGGAATCCGTTTTGTCGGAGAGCGGACCGCACAGTTCCTGGCCGAACACTTTGGATCGCTGTCCGCGCTGATGACCGCCTCGGAGGAGGAGTTGCAGGAGGTGGCCGAGGTGGGGCCGCGCATTGCCCAGAGCATCGGGGAATTTTTCCGTGAGCCGAAAAACCGCGAACTCGTCGAACGCCTGCGCCATGCGGGACTCACTTTCAGCGGAAAGAAGAAGCAGCGGGGCACCAAGCTCGCGGGAAAGACTTTTGTACTTACCGGAACGCTCACCAGGTACTCCCGCGACCAGGCCAGGAAGAAAATCGAGGATGCCGGAGGCCGGGTTTCGGGCTCGGTCAGCAAAAAGACCGATTACGTCGTGGCGGGAAGCGAGGCCGGTTCCAAGCTCGACAAGGCCAGGGAACTGGGGGTCGCGGTCATCGGCGAAAGCGAGATGGAAGAGCTCCTGGAGTAATTCGCCTCGGGAAATAAGTCCCGTAAGTCCCGCGCTTGCTGCAACCTGCGGAAAAAAACGACAATTTATTGACATCTTCTTGACAATCGAGTTCGAGCGCTTCCCTATGCTTGGGTTCGCTCGGGACACGCCAGCCACCTCTGGGCTGGCAAGCAGCAACGAACCTCACTTTTACCGAAATCAGAAGGAGAAGGCATGTACATGCTTACAGGCAGTGGTATGAAGAAGCTCTGGGTTTTGCTGGTCGCACTTGGGGCAACACTGGCGGTTACCTCGACGGCCCATGCGGCGTCGTACAAGGGCGCTTTCCTGGTAGCGGACCAGTCCGGCAAGGCACCCAACACCGATCCCAATCTCATCAATCCCTGGGGCATCAGTTTCAGCGCCACGGGCGATTTCTGGGTTTCCGATAACAACGCCGGCGTCTCGACTCTTTACAACACCACCGGCGTGCCGCAGTCGCTAGTGGTCACGATCCCCTCGGCTACGGGCGTGGGCGCCGGAACACCGACCGGCACGGTGTTCAACAGCACGACCGGTTTTACCATCACCCAGAACGGCAAGTCCGGGCCGGCACTGTTTCTGTTTGACAGTGAAGATGGAGTCATTACCGGCTGGAACCCGTCCGTGAATCCCACGGTGGCGGTCGTGGCCGTGAACAACTCCAGTTCGGGCGCCGTGTACAAGGCGATGGAACTGGCGAACAACGGCACCGCCAATTTCCTCTACGTTTGCAACTTTTTCTCGGCCAAGGTGGAGGTGTACGACCAGAACTTCAAACCCGCCACCCTCTCCGGCAGCTTCACCGACCCATATTTACCGACGGGATTCGCTCCGCACAACATTCGCAACATCAACGGGCAGCTTTACGTGGCTTACGCCAAGCAGAATGCAACCAAGACGGACGCGGTCTTGGGCAAGGGCCTGGGCCTTGTGAACGTGTTCGACTTGAACGGCAACTTCGTCAAGCGCTTTGCCATGAAAGGGACGCTGAATGCCCCGTGGGGGCTGGCATTGGCTACCGCGAATTTCGGGACCTTCAGCAACGACATCCTGGTGGGGAACCTGGGGGATGGCACGATCAATGCCTTCGATCCCTCGACGGGCGCCTTCCTGGGACAGCTGAATACCTCCACGGGAGGGGTGTTGAAGATTCCCGGCCTGTGGGGCCTGATGTTCGGCAATGGCGGTCAGGGCGGACTGAAAGACACGCTCTACTTCACCTCCGGTCCGAGCGCCTACGCTCACGGCCGGTTCGGGAGTGTCACCGCGCAGTAGTTCTCCCGACCCGCAGGAAAACACGCCATCCTGAGCGAAACCCTGGCTTCCTCGCCCATCGCTCAGGGTGGCGTCGCGGTTTCAGGCCTGGAGTGCGGTGCTGATTTTTTTGTAAGTCGATTCCAGGGATTCGGGCAGGATGCGGGTCTCGCCCACGACCGACAGGAAGTTGGAATCCGCCATCCAGCGCGGCAGGGCATGCATGTGGATATGGCCGGCCACGCCGGCGCCCGCCGCCTTTCCGATATTCATCCCCAGGTTGATGCCATCGGGGTGGTAGAGCTGGTGCAAAATGTCTTCCATCCTCTGGGAGAGTTCGATCATCTCATGAGCGGCGTGAGTCGGTAGTTTGCGCAGTTCATCCACATGCTCATAGGGCACAATCATGACGTGGCCGGGAGTATAGGGATAAGTGTTGAGCACGATGAAACAGGATTGACCGCGGTGCACGATGCGCGCTTTGGCGTCGTCACCCAGTTTCAGCAGATCGCAGAAGATGCAGCCCGATGTTTTCACCGAGTGGGTGACGTAGGCATAACGCCAGGGAGTCCAGAGATAGTCCATGGCTCGGCAGAGTAGCAGAAGGCAGGGGGTTTCGGAACGCACGGGCGGCGGCCTTTCATCGTTCTGTAACAGTCCACGATCCGGACAAGCGCCCCTTTCTCAGGCGGTTGAAAAGATTGCTGGCATGGGGTTTGACACTGTTTGGAAGCGGTTGTTATAGTCAAAGAGTTAACCTTTTGGAGCGGGTTCGCTTTTTAGCAGTCCGACCGCTGGGATTGTCATTAAGTTCGTTCGCCAGAACGGGCTCAACACAACCTAAGACTCACGCCAGCAGTCCGCAGGAGAAACAACCCGTATCCATCTCGCCGCGGAGCGAGAGTACACCTGAGAGGCTATGACCTTGCTCGACGATAACACTGCCCGCGATTTCGACTCCCCAACCTCAACCTCAGTAGCCGAACCGACGCAAACTGCGAGCGGGACGGAAAACCCGATGCCGGAAGCGGCGGCGCTTCAACCGGGCGAAGCCGCTCGGGCGCAGGAAGAGTCCAAGAGCGCATCCAGCGATGATTTCGCGGTGGCGCTCGAGAATTACACCAGCGAGACCGAAGAAGCTGCCGGCGATGACAATGTCATCCGCGGCACGGTGCTGAAGCTGACCCCGACGCACGTGGTAGTCGACATTGGCGCCAAGTCGGAAGGAATGCTGCCGCTCTCAGAGGTGCTGGATCACGAGGGAAAGTCGCGCTTTCAGCCGGGCGATGAAATCGATGTGATGCGCGAAAAAGGCGAGACGGAGGAAGGATACATCAACCTCTCGCACCAGAAGGCGCAGCGCTTGCGAGCCTGGGATGAGATCGAGAAGGCGTACAACGAAAAGAAGCCGATCCGGGCACAGGTCATAGAACGGATTAAAGGCGGTCTGACGGTCGACATTCTGGGCGCGCGGGCCTTCCTGCCGGGTTCCCAGGCGGACCTGCGGCCGCTGCGCAATCTGGACGCGCTCAAGGGCCAGGCGCTCGACGTGGCCGTGATCAAGCTGAACAAGAAGCGCGGCAACATCGTGGTCTCGCGCAAGCAGGTGCTGGAGGAAGAACAGAACGAAAAGCGCTCCAAGACCATGGAGCACTTGGAGGAAGGCGCGGTGCTGACCGGCGTGGTGAAGAACCTCACCGAGTACGGCGCTTTCGTGGATATGGGCGGGATCGATGGCCTGTTGCACATCACCGACATGTCGTGGGGACGTTTGACCCATCCTCGCGACTTGGTCAATGTGGGCGACCAGATCCAGGTGAAAGTGCTGAAGTTCGACAAGGACAAGCAGCGTGTTTCCCTGGGTTTCAAGCAACTTACTCCCGACCCCTGGCTGGACGCGGCGCATCGCTATCCGGTGGGCGCACACGTTGGCGGGCGTGTCATTAGCGTGACCGACTACGGCGCGTTTGTCGAACTGGAGCAGGGCATCGAGGGCCTGGTGCATGTCAGCGAGATGACATGGTCGAAGCGCATGAAGCATCCCTCCAAACTGGTGAACGTCGGCGACCAGGTGGATTGCGTGGTGCTCAATGTGAACCCCCAGGAACGGCGTATCTCCCTCGGCATGCGGCAGCTGGCGGCCAATCCTTGGGATGCTCTGCACGAGAAATATCCCATGGGCGCCACGGTGGAAGGCCGGGTGCGCAACCTCACCGATTTCGGGGCATTCATCGAGATTGAAGACGGCATCGACGGCCTGGTTCATGTTAGCAACCTCAGCTGGACCAAGCGGGTGAAGCATCCTTCGGAAGTCCTGAAGAAAGGCGACCGGGTAAAAGCCGTGGTGCTGGCCATAGAACCCGACAAGCGACGCCTTTCGCTGGGTGTCAAGCAGCTTCAACCCGATGTTTGGGAGACCTTCTTCGCCCAGCACCATATCGGCGATGTGTTGCACGGCAAGGTGCTGCGCGTGGCCAGCTTCGGGGCGTTTGTCGAGATCGCCGAGGGCATCGAAGGGCTTTGCCACAACTCCGAAGCCGTGGACGGCAACGGCCAGCCGGTTCATCTGGAGCCGGGCACCGAGCACGACTTCAAGATCATCAAGATGAATCCCGAGGAGAAAAAAGTCGGACTCAGCATCCGCGCGGTCGGTGAAGAGGCTTCCCGTTCGGAAGTGGAAGCCTACAAGCAGCCAGTTTCTTCGACTGGCGGCTCCACCATTGGCGAGCTGATGTCGTGGAAGCGGGCAAGCAACGATCAGAACTGAGGCTTCAAGGAAGAGCAAGGCTGCCGGAATCAGGCAGCCTTTTTGTTTTGTGACCGCGGATGCGGAAAGCCGGGACTATCGTGTGTCAATTCTCAGGTTGATATTCACCTGCGGACGGTTGTCGAATTGGCTCACGGTTTTCGTGTCGCTCTTCTTGCCATTGAATTGCGCATAGACTTCGTAATCAATGTTGGGAGAGAGCGAAGGAAAGCGGTAAGTCCCGTCTGCTCCGACGATGAAGGTTTTCACGGCCCCAGTCCGGGGATTCGCCAGGTAGACGACAGAGTTCGGCACCGGGTTGTCCTGACGATCGGTCACGCGCCCGGTCAGCAGCCGCCCGTTATCCCCCTTGTCCTTCTTCTCGAAGGCGCTTCCTGTGGCCGCAAGGCCGACCAGGAACAGCAACATCGCTACAGTCAGGCTTTTCCGCATAACGTCCTCCCCCGCTACACAGCTTCGCGGCCAAACTGCATCGTTGCGGCTTTACTTCTTTAGATGCAATCCGGTATCCACCCGCTCATCGTTTTCGACCTCGACCTTCACCGGGTCCCCAGGCTGCAACCTGTTGCCATCAGAGAGCTTGAGGGTCTTCGGGTCGGGTGCGAGATAGTATATGGCCTTGCCCGCCGGAACCCGGAAAGCAAACTCTCCCTGATGATTGGAATACTGTTCCCACTTCGGCTTCTTGTCGCCATCGCGGCGCAAACGCACGGTCACTCCGTAGACCGGCCGGTCATCGGGACCCCAAACCGTGCCGTAGATCAAGGCATAGGGTTTCTCTGGTTTCTTGTCGGCGGACCAGCCCAGGCAGGCACAAAGCAGCAATCCGGTGAGCAACGCACGCGAGATATGGGGGAATGAGGCGGAAACAGAGAAGGTTCGACCGGGCCTAGGAATAGTCACCGTCTTCGGTTTCCTCTTCTTCCTCTTCCTCGTCGACTTCCTCGTCGTCCACGGGTTTCAGTTCCACGGGATTGACGGTCACGACTTCGAAATCGGTCCCACACTCGGTGCAGGATACGATTTCGCCCTCATCGATTTCGTCTTCCTCAATGTCGAGGTCGTTTTCGCATTCTGGACAATAGATCATAATTGCCTCCGTCGCTATGACACCCCTGATATTATCTAGATTCTCTCCCGGCGCAGGTCAAGCCCCCGGATTCCGGTCGAGCTCACGTTGGGCTTGATGCGAAAACGTCGTTCCCGGTTTCGTAATTATGGGCAGGTTTCGCGCCCGCCTGCAAGCCTGCCCGGCGCACTGGAATTGGAGGTTACATCGCAGATTTACCGGATCGACATGAATACGTGGAAAACCGCGCTTCTTATTCCCGTTGTAATGGTTCTCATTTTCGTCCCGCTTCCCTCCCGCGCGCAAGGGGTGCTGGATGCGGGTCCGCCTGATGTGCGGATTGCCGCTGCGCTCGAACAGGTTTCCCCCGAGCGCATTCGCTCCACCATCGAAAAGCTGGTCAGCTTCGGAACGCGCTCCACGCTCTCTGCCCAGGATCCCGCCTCGATTGCGGCGGGTCACGGCATCGGCGCCGCCCGCCAGTGGATCCGGAGCCAGTTCGAAAGCTACTCCCGGGACTGTGGTGGATGCCTGGAAGTCGAGACCGACAGCTTCACTGAGGCGCCCGCCGAGCGGATTCCGCAGCCCACGGAAATCACCAGTGTTTATGCGGTGTTGAGGGGTACCGACCCCCAAGCCGCCAGGCGCATGGTTCTGGTCACCGGCCACTATGACTCGCGCAACAGCGACAATTTTGACGTCAGCGGGGCCGCTCCAGGGGCGAACGACGACGCGAGCGGCACCGCCGTCAGTCTGGAATGCGCCCGTGTCCTGAGCAAGCTGAAATTTCCGGCGACGATCGTCTTTCTAACCGTGGCCGGCGAAGAGCAGGGACTCAATGGAAGCAAGCACTTCGCGCAGCTGGCCAAGCAGGAAGGCTGGAACCTGGAAGCGGTGCTGAACAACGACATCGTGGGCGGCGACCGTAGCCCGCAGCAGGACCCGTCGGTGGTCCGGGTATTTTCCGAGGGAGTGCCGGTGGCGGCCGACGACAAGGACCTGCGCCTGATGCGAAATCTGGGGGGCGAAAGCGACTCCATTTCCCGCGAGCTCGCCCGCTATATCGCCGCCGTGGGTCGCAGCTACAAGCCCGGCGTCCAGCCCATGCTGGTCTTTCGCCTTGACCGCTATTTGCGCGGCGGCGACCACTACTCGTTCAACCAGCAGGGATTTGCGGCCGTACGGTTCACGGAGTTGCGCGAGGACTTCGACCACCAGCACCAGAACATCCGCACGGAGAACGGCAGGGAATACGGGGATTTGCCCAAGTTCGTGAATTTTGACTTCGTGGCCAGTGTGGCGCGCCTGAACGCGGCCACGCTCGCCTCCCTGGCCTCGGCTCCAGCACCTCCGGCCAAGGTGCGGCTGCTGACCAAGGAACTCGAGAACGACTCCACGCTGAGCTGGGAACCGTCGCCCTCGGCTGCGCGATACGAAGTGCTGTGGCGTGCCACCACCGACGCCGAATGGAATCACGCTCAGGATGCCGGAAGTGCTGCCCGGGCTACGCTCCGGCAATCGAAGGACAATGTGATTTTCGCCGTGCGCGCGGTGGACAAGGACGGCCATCGCAGTCTGCCCGTAGTGCCCTTGCCGGAACGCTAGGACCGGAGCCTGATCGAACACCCGCTCTCGATTAACCAGGTGCCATCTGCTGCCGGCATGATCACCTCTGCCTTTTCTGCCAATGGTATGACATCCCGGGTGGGGCCACGAAGCGAATGACGGCGACGACAGGGCTCGAACCCGCGGCCTCGGCCCTGATAGACTAGGAGACGCCCGACCGTCGGCCGGAGCTCGGGACTGGAAACCGACGGCGGACAACGATTTCATGTACCGCGGACGTACCCTCTCGTTGAGCCTTCCTCCCTTTACCAAAGCGGTGAAGTGGCTCGTGCTCATCAACGCCGGGGTCCTGTTGCTCCTGACCCTGTTGCACGCGATGAACGAAGACGTCTTTGCCGCCTTTCGCGCCATCTTTGCGCTCATTCCTATTATGGTGGTGCGTGGCTGGGTCTGGCAGCTGGTTTCCTACTCGTTCCTGCACGAAGGCATCCTGCACCTGCTGTTCAATATGCTGGGCCTGTGGATGTTTGGCGCCCAGTTCGAGCAGGATTGGGGATCGAAGAAATTCCTCGAGTTTTATTTCTTCTGCGTGGTGGGGGCAGCGCTCACGACCATTGCGGTTTCCTTCACCGGCATCGGCGGAGTGCAGCCGACCACACCGACCATCGGGGCTTCGGGAGGGGTGTTCGGCATTCTCATGGCCTTTGGCATAATTTATGGCGACCGCGAGGTCATGCTGTTCCCCATCCCGTTCAGCGTGAAAGCCAAATATTTTGTTGCCGGCATCGCGTTTATCACCCTGGTGGAAGCCATCAGCGCATCTTCGGGACGCGGTTCGGCGGTGGCATATTCCGCTCACCTGGGAGGATTGCTCTTCGGATTCCTGTACGTCAAGTTCATTCCCCGCCGCGGCCTGGTGCGGGGCACCAGCGAGCACTATTTCGGACTGCGCAATTCCTACTACCGCTGGAAGCGACGGCGCACGGCGCGCAAGTTCGAAGTCTACATGCGCAAACACAACCGCACCGTCCACTTCGACGAGCACGGCAATTACGTTCCCGATGACGATAAAAAAGACGGGGAGTCGAAATCGGACTGGGTGAACTGAACTCCTCCCGCCGGGCCTGCCCGTGGTCCTCGAAGACGTTCCGCATTCCCCCCCGGGAGTGGTATTGGTCTGTTATCCGGTAATACCAGCGCTCTCGAGTCAGGTTGACTCCACGACGGGACAGTCCGCTGCGCCACAGCCAACCACTAACCGAAGAATGAGAGGAAATTTTCCAGGGCTGTTGCCGGCAGGCTGTCGAGTCTCTTCTTCCCGCTAAACCCCAGGTCGTGCCCCACGCCTTCGACTGGAACCAGCCTCGTCCTGGCGGGCACCAGCGGCAGTGCCTTCTCCACCTCGGCGATGGTTCCAAACGGGTCG
>DATFTE010000052.1:0-86792 GCA_035262225.1 Terriglobales bacterium | reverse complement strand
TGACGTCATGGGCAAGTATCATCCCCACGGCAACCTCGCCGTCTATGACGCCCTGGTGCGCCTGGCGCAGACCTGGAGCATGCGTTATCCGCTGATTTTCGGCCAGGGAAATTTCGGCTCAGTGGACGGCGATCCCCCGGCGGCCGACCGCTACACCGAGGCGCGCCTGGAACGCGTGGCCACCTCGCTGCTCGAAGATCTCGACCAGGAAACCGTCGACTTCACTCCCAATTACGACGACACGGAGTTCGAGCCGACCGTACTGCCCACCCGCATCCCCAATCTTCTGGTGAACGGATCCGACGGAATCGCGGTCGGCATGGCCACCAAGATTCCGCCGCACAACCTGGCGGAAATCGTGGATGCGGCCATTACCCTGGTCAACAATCCCAAGGCCACGCTCGCCGACCTGCTGAAGTTCGTGCAGGGGCCGGATTTCCCCACGGCCGGAATCATTCACGGCAAGGCGGGGATCTTCGAGGCATACAAGACCGGCCGCGGACGTTTCATGATGCGGGCCCGGGCCGCCATCGAAAACATCACCAAGGAACGCCAGGCGATCATCGTGACGGAAATTCCTTACCAGGTCAACAAGGCGAAGTTGATTGAGCGCATCGCCCAACTGGTGAATGACAAGGACGTCGACGATGTTTCCGATATCCGTGATGAATCGGATCGCGACGGCATGCGCATCGTCGTCGAGCTCAAGCGCGGTGGCGAACCGCAGCTGGTGCTGAACCAATTGTTCAAGCACACTTCCATGCAGGAAAGCTTCAGCATGATCCTGCTTGCCGTGGTCAATGGCCAGCCGAGAGAAATGGGGCTGGTGCAGGCGGTCCAGCATTTCATCGATCACCGGGTCGACGTGGTGCGCCGGCGCACCGCCTTCCTGCTACAGAAGGCCCGCGAGCGCGAGCACATCCTCGAAGGCTACAAGATCGCGCTCGACCATCTCGACAACGTGATCACGATTATCCGCGGCAGCGCCAACCGCGCCGCCGCCCGCGAGAACCTGGTCGTCTACTTCGCCGGCAAGAAAATTGACATCAACGTCGCGGGACGGCCGCCCAGGCTCGATCCCGAGAAACCGTTCACCGCCATCCAGGCGGATGCCATTCTCGAACTGCAATTGCACCGCCTGACCAGGCTCTCGATCGACGAAATCATCAAGGAATTGGGCTTGACCCGGGAAAGCATCGCCGAGTACGAATCCATTCTCGCCTCGGAAAAGAAGCTGCGCGGCGTGATCGTGAAAGAATTGGAAGAGGTAAAGAAGCAGTACGGCGACGCGCGCCGCACCCTGATCGAAGACGAAGCCGCCGAGATCATGCTGGAAGACCTGATCGCTGACGAGCAGGTGGCGGTCACCGTCAGTCACTCCGGCTACTTCAAGCGCACCCCGATCTCCACCTACCGCATGCAGCGCCGGGGAGGCACGGGCCGCACCGGCATGAAGACGCGCGACGAGGATTTCGTCGAGCACCTGTTCGTGGCCTCGACCCACGCCTACATTCTGATCTTCACCAATATGGGGCGGGTGTATTGGCTGAAAGTGTATGAAGTTCCTGATGTCGGCGCCGCCGGCAAGGGGAAACACATCGGCAACCTGGTATCGTTGCAGGGCGGAGAAACCGTGCGCACCATGTTGGCCGTGCGCAACCTGGAGGAAGAGGGCAAGTACATCTTCTTTGCGAGCCGCAACGGATTGGTGAAGAAGACGGAGTTGAAGGACTTCTCCCACGTCCGCTCGATCGGGATCAATGCCATCAGTATCGAGCAGGGCGACGAACTGGTCTCCGCCGGTCTGACCGACGGGAACCAGATCATCTTCCTCGCCTCGCATGATGGCCAGGCCGTGCGCTTCGATGAAAACGAAGTGCGCTCGATGGGGCGCAACGCCTATGGCGTCTGGGGCATGGACCTGGCGAAGGGCGACTACATCGTGGGTATGGCCAGCACGTCCCGAGACGACCAGAGGACGGAAGCCGGGGCACAGCCGGCCCGGGCGGAAGCCCGTGTTCCCGAAGCCACCGCGACAGATGGGGACCTTCTCGTCAAGGGCTCGTTGATTCTCTCCGTCACCGAAAATGGATTCGGCAAGCGCACTCCCGCTTCGGAGTACCGCCTGACCCGGCGCGGCGGCAAAGGCGTGATCAACGTGAAGACCACCGAGCGCAACGGTAAAGTGGTGGGCATCGCCCAGGTCACGGAAAATTCCCAGGTGATGCTGATCAGCCAGTACGGCAAGATCATCCGCATGGATTCCAAGACCATCCGCGAAAGCGGACGCCAGGCGCAGGGCGTGCGCCTGTTACACATCGAAGCCGGCGATCGGGTCGCCGCTGCGGTGGTGATTCCCGACGAGGAAGAGAACGGCAACGGCAGCCTGATTCAGTAGATCCTCGCGACGCACTGCGCCGAATCTCGGGTTTTCGCTGGAGACACGCAGCCCGGCGGCGCCTCCCGAGGAGCGCGGGACCAGGAGGTTGGGTGGAAACGGGGACTGCAACCGCCCGTCTCAGTGATAGCTGTGGGGGTCGAACGTGATGCTGACTTCCTGCGTCGTCTCTATGTCGGCGGGCGCGTATTTCCACTTCTTGACTGCGGTCACGGCGGCCTCCAGCAGCGCGGCGTTGCCTCCCAGCTGGTTTACCGTTTCCACTGTTCCCTTCGGAGAAATCACCACCAGCAGGCGTACCACACCACCGATGTTCGATCTCCTCAACAGCTCCGGATAAACGGGATCGACCGACGCGACGCGCTTGCGCAGGGTCTTCTCGGTCTTCTGAGCGTGCAGCGCAGTACACGATGACGCCATGACAAAGAACAGCGCCGCCAGCAAAGTTTTCCTGAGAATGCGACCATTCATGCCAGGCGTACTCCACACCCTTGGGCCCACAAAAACAGTACGTTATGAGTGGACGAGGTGAAACATGACCGAAGTAAGTCGGCCACACCAGAGTTCTACGGCTCTGGTTACTCCCCCCGGGAAGCCGGCTTTTCAGGCCAGCCGCTCCAGCCTCGTAAAACTTTCGCCTTCCGCCGGCATCCTAAGGAACTAGAAAGGAATTCTCTTGTGGAGGTCCATCATGAAAATACGCAATCGCAAGGCGCTCCTCAGCATGCTGATGGGAACCGGACTCTACCTCCTCGATCCGCTGCGCAACCGTATCGCCGACCGGCTGGATGATCTGAGCGATCGCGCGCAGGATACCTACGATACGGCTGCAGACCGGCTGGGCCGCGCCTCCCGGGTGATGCGCGGTACCGATCGCCGTGGGCTGTCTACGACAGCGGCCGTGTTGCTCGGCATAGGAGTTGGAATCGGGGTAACCCTGCTGTTCACTCCCGCCGGCAGTGAAACCCGCAGCCATCTGGCGGGGAAGGTCCGTGACTTTGGTGACCGGGTCAGCCAGACGTCGTAGACCGGAGCGCATCACTCGCTAAGCGCCGGGTCTCCGGGCATGGGGTGTGAGGCCTGATCCGCGTTCGGCACCAGTTGGCGGTAGACGTCACCGGGCACATGCGTCTCCCAGCAGCCCGAGGCCTTCGCATACCCTGCAATTCCCAGGAAAAGGGCGGCAATGCCCAGTGCCATCGCCCACGGCGGAACCGTGCGCGGGCGACGGCCTACACGCAGGGTCGACAGTTGCAGCGCGCCTTGTGCCGGGCAGACCGCCACGCACTCCAGGCAACCGGTACACTCCGCAGACTGGATCGTTACCAGCCTGTCTACCGGAAGGGCCGAGGGGCAGGCCCGGGCACACTTTTGACAGTCGATGCAGGCCGACGCTTCGCGCCGGATGCGCAGCGGGCTCAGCAATGACGCCAGCCCCAGCAGCGCGCCATACGGGCATAAGTAGCGGCACCAGAAGTTCTCGACCAGCACCGAGGCCGCGATCAGGATTCCCAGGACAAGGACTCCGGTCCCGCCGATGTAGCGGAAGAAGTCGAGCATCTTCACATCGGCGATGACGCCGTACGGGCTGCGCATGAATCCCTCGATCGCATGCGCCGACAGGCTGGAGACCGCCCACAGGAAAAACCCCAGCAGCAGATATTTCAGCCCGCGCAGCGGAATATCGAGCCAGCCGGGAAGCCGGAAGTTGCGGCGGAAGAGTTTGCGCCCGGCGCGCCAGAGATATTCCGACACCGTACCCACCGGACACAGCCAGCTGCAGAATCCCTTGCGGAACAGAAGAGCGATCGACACAAACGCGATCAGCAGAAACATGGCCGCCGGATGCATGGCCGGAACGCGTCCGGTCACGAGCCAGTACTTGAAGTTCATCATCCCGGCGATTGGCAGCCAGCCTTCTACGCCCGCGGGGCGAGTTAATGAGGTTCTGAACCGAGTCGTTTCGAACTGCCGTACCCAGAAGTAAAATGTCACGCCGAGATAGAGGTTGAGCAGCAGAAAAGCAAACTGGAAGCTGTGCCGCAAGGCCTGGGAACGATCGGGCTCGACTCGGCGAACCAGCTTCTTTGGTGGCGATTTGGCTGCCGCTACAGAGATCGGGCGGAGCGGAGGAGGAACACGGGGAATGATGTCGGTATGAAGTTGGGTTCCCATGACGTCACCCTACGTTCGGAGATTAACCGCTCACCTCACCTTTGGCTGTGATCTAGGTCACGGGAGGACCGGCGTCAGTCTTCCGTCCTCCGGAGAGCCCTGAACCAGAGGGCCTTTCGCGGGCTGGCGGTTGCGGTCCTTCTTTCCTCCGGCCTAATCTGGTGAGCATGATCGTCGATTTGAGTCATCGCCTGGAACCAGGTATGCCCTCCTATCCCGGTTTGCCCGAACCGAAATTTGAGGTCTTCCTCGCTCACAGCGATCGGGCAAAACAAGCGCGCTATGCGTCCGGCACAAGTTTCCAGATTGCCTCCTACGAACTGGGAGGCAATACCGGGACCTATCTGGACGCGCCATTTCATCGTTATCCGAGTGGGCTCGATCTCGCCGACCTGCCGCTCGACCGTGTGGCCGACCTTCCCGGCGTGGTTGTTCCCGCCCCGGAGGACGGCCCGATCGAGGCGCGCGTGTTCGCGAGCATTGCCCTGCGCGGAAAGGCCGTGTTGCTGCACACGGGATGGGCGAAACGCTGGAACGCGAATGACTACTTTCGTTCCGGACCCTATCTGGCGGCTGCGGCTTCAGAGCACCTGGTGCATTCGGGAGCCGCGCTCGTTGGCATCGACAGTGCCAACATCGATGACATGAACGATCCCGCACGGCCCGCCCATACCATTCTTCTCGAGGCCGGCATCCCTATCGTGGAGCACCTGCGGGGACTGGAACAGCTTCACGGGCGGGGCTTTCGTTTTTTCGCCGTTCCCCCGGCGATTTGCGGCGGAACCTCCTTCCCGGTGCGCGCCCTGGCGGTTTCGGAGTGAGCCGCGTCGCCGCGAGTTTTTCCCTCTTCCGGCCGTGTGATACACATTGAGCTTGCATCTCGGGTACGCCATCTTCCTCTTTGTCGCCGGCATGCTGGGCGGCGCCATGAACGCCGTAGCCGGCGGCGGAAGCTTCATTGCATTCCCTGCGCTGGTCTTCACCGGCGTACCGCAGGTTCCCGCCAACGCCACCAACACGGTCGCTCTTTGGACGGGCATTGTCTTCAGCGGAGGCGCCTTCCGCGATCGCCTCGACGTTCCCCGGCGTGTGATGATTCCCCTGTTGATCACCAGTTTCATCGGAGGGGTGGCGGGGGCCCTTTTGCTGCTCTGGACTCCTGAGCATACCTTCGCGAAAGTGCTGCCCTGGCTCATGGCGGGCGCAACCCTGCTGTTCGTCTTCGGCAGGAAACTGGCGCGCGGCGGGCTGCTCAGCGTGGGCCACGAGGCCAGCGCGGCGGCCATCATCGGGGCTTCCGTCTTCGAACTCGGAGTCGCGGTCTATGGCGGGTACTTCGGCGGCGGCTTGGGGATTGTCAATCTGGCCCTGTTGTCGGCCATCGGCATGACCGACATTCATGCCATGAATGCTCTGAAAAGCGTGCTGGGCAGCGCCATCAACGGGGTGGCCGTCATCGTCTTTGTTTTGAAAAAAGCTGTCTTCTGGCCCCAGGCGACGGTGATGATCGCGGGCGCTGCGCTAGGCGGCTACTTCGGAGCGCGCTATTCGCTCCGTTTGCGGCCCAGCCTGGTGCGCTGGTTCGTCATCCTGGTAGGCGCCGCGATGAGCGCGTACTTTTTTGTCAGAGCCTACTGATGCCTTATTCGGCAGGCATGGAAACGTGCTCGTGGACGATGAGCCACTGGCCGTCCTGCTTGTGCCACACCACCGTCCAGCGAAACTGGCCCAGCTCGCGCTTGCCCGAAGTGCGGGTCATGTCGAACTTCACAGTCGATGCTCCCCAGGCGTAATCGCCGGCGGGATGAATTTCGAGATCGTCGTTGACGATGAATTTGGCGGCCTTGTAGTCGGCGAACTCCTTCTTGACGCCGCTGGCGTATTCATCCCAGCTTGAATACCTCAGCGGAGCCACGTCAAAAAAAGTGTGCTGTCCCCTGGCGTAGAAGGGCGCCGTCTTGTCGGGATTCAGGCTATTCCAGCCGTCCCAGATCTTCTGCGCCAGGGCTTTGTCGGGAGCCCCGGGCGCCAGGCTTTTCTTGGCGGCTTGGGTTTGACAAACGGTGGGGACTGCCAGCCCGCACAGCAGCAGGATAAACAGACGGTTGCGCATGCGATTGCCCTCCGCGTTGCGCAGCATTGTAGACTACAAGTGCGTCATCCGCTTTGGTTTGACCAGTTTCCATAGCGCACGATAAAATAATCGAGTTTGCCTGTACCTGCGGTTCCCCTCTGGAGCCGCCCGCTTTCGTCGCCGAAAGCCTCGACGCGGAGAACACAGCAAGCACAGGAAATTCAGCAGGTTCCCGCATCGCGCCAGTGTGCGGCGGGCGTTTATTTTGACGGAGGCAGAGCTATGTACGCGGTCATCCGCACCGGTGGCAAGCAGTACCGGGTTGCGCCCGGCGACGTGATTCGAGTCGAGCGACAGGGCACGGGCACCGAGGGTGCCGTGGAGTTCAACGATGTGCTTGCCGTTTCCGGCGGCGAAGGGCAGATCGCAAAGCCGGGGGAAGCGCGCGTGGTCGGCGAAGTGGTCGAGCAGGGCCGCAGCCCCAAAGTCCTCGTGTTCCACTACAAGCGCAAAAAGCAATACAAGAAGCTGCGCGGACACCGCCAGGCTTTCACCGCGGTGCGTATCACCGAGATCGCCTTCGCCGGCCAGAAATTTACGGCTCCCGAACTGCCCAGGAAACAGCCGAAGGCGACAAAGGCAGCCGAGCACGCCGAAGGCAAGCCCGCGCCCAGGGAAGCGAAGGCCACGGCCAGGAAGCAAGCCGCCAAGAAGCCGGCCGCCAAAAAAACGGCCGCCAAAAAGAAGAAGAAGTAACTGACAACTGAGAGCTGACTTATGGCACATAAAAAAGGACAGGGCACATCACGCAACGGCCGCGACTCCAATTCCCAGCGGCTGGGATTCAAGGCGTTCGGCGGGCAGTTGGTGCCGGGCGGAACCATCATCGTGCGCCAGCGCGGCACGCGGGTAAAACCCGGGCTTAACGTCGGCCGCGGCAAGGACGACACACTCTTTGCCAAGATCACGGGACGCATCAAGTTCCTCGACAAGGGCAGCATGGGCAAGTTCGTCATGATCGAGCCCGTGGAAGCGAAGTAGTGCCGGCAGCGATCTCCTAAGCCGCACCCGGTGCGGCCCAGCCTCGGCCCCGGCCGGGGCTTTTGTATGTGTACCGAGCAGGTTCGACAGCTTGATTGCAGGAAGACCGGTCGGACAAGCAGGGGTTTCGCTGACCGCCCGAAGACGGACGACTGTGTTTATCGACGAAGCCAAAATCCGGGTGAAGGCCGGTAACGGCGGCAATGGTTGTCTGGCATTCCGGCGGGAGAAGTTTGTTCCCCGCGGCGGGCCCTCCGGCGGCGACGGCGGCAAGGGTGGCGACGTGGTCATGGAGTCCAGCGAGCGCCACAATACCCTCGTCCATTTTCGCTTCAATCCCGAGTACAAGGCCGAGCGCGGCCGCCACGGCGAAGGCGCCAACAAGACCGGACGCGACGGCGAAAGTGTGCTGCTGAAGGTGCCCGTTGGCACCATCGTGTACGACGGCGATAGCGGCGAGAAGGTGTTCGACTTCTCCGCACCCGATGAACGCATCGTGATTGCCCGCGGCGGGCGCGGGGGGCGCGGTAACGCCCGCTTTGCGACCTCTACCCATCAGGCGCCGCGCGAGCACGAAGAAGGACGTCCCGGCGAGGAGCGCACCTTCCGTCTCGAACTGAAATTGCTCGCCGACGTCGGACTGGTCGGTTATCCCAATGTCGGCAAGTCGACGCTGATTTCCCGCATCTCCGCCGCCCGGCCGAAAATCGCCGACTATCCGTTCACCACGCTCGAGCCCAATCTCGGCGTGGTTCTCGTGGGCCAAGGTCCGACCGAGAAAAGCTTCGTGGTGGCTGACATTCCCGGTCTGATTGCGGGAGCGCACGCCGGCGCCGGATTGGGCACGCAGTTCCTGCGCCACATCGAGCGCACCCGGTTGCTGGTGCACCTGGTCGACGTCTCTGACGGCAGCGGACGTTCTGATCCGGTCGAGGACGTGGAAGTGATCGAAGGTGAGCTCTCGAGCTTCGGCGCTGGCCTCGACGAGAAGCCCGTCATCATAGTCGCCTCCAAGATCGATGTGGCCAACCAGGAGAAGCTCAGCAAGCTGAAGAAATATTGCCGGAAGCAAAAGCTGTACCTGTTTCCCATTTCTGCCGTGACCGGAGAAGGAATCGAGAAGCTCAAGTACGCCATGGCGGAGAAAGTGGAAGAAGTGAGAAATTCACTGTCGAGTGCCGAGTACCGAGTACCCGGCGGCGAACCACAATCCTGATCTCCGCACAAGGATGCCGCGGCGCACTGCGCCGCGGCGGGACGGGCAAGGTGCCCGTCTCCGCCCGTCTTTTCACTCGCCACTCGGTACCCGGTACTAATTTGCCATCTGCGAGCCGTGTTGAAAGTGGTATTGCAGGATCTTGGCCGCCAACGCCGGGTGCGCGGCCGGCGCTTCCGCAGAGACCGTGCGCACGATCTCTCCACGGCACACGACCTCGGCCGCCGATAATCCCGCAATCTCGGCCGGCAACACCAGATTGATCTCCAGCTGCGCGTTGGGAGGAATGGTTTCCTCGGCGAGGAACAGTAAACCCGAGCGGCTGATGTTTTCCGTGGTGCCTTGACGCCACTCGTGTTCGCCCACCAGCCGGTATTTCAGCGGCAGATGAAGAGCAAAACGTTGCGCGCGGAACGGGGAAGCAAGCTTCTGCCGGGTCCGGGCCAGGGGAGAGTTTTGAGCACGAGCAGACATGGAAACCTCCAGGGGAAGGGGTGTGTCGAGCATCTCCCGCACCTTGCTTTTCAAGGCGGGTAGAGTAAAGGGCTTCTGGAGCAGCGTGACGCCCGCATCCAGCGTGCCGTTATGCCCAATCGCATTCTCCGTGTAGCCCGACATATAGAGCACCTGGGTTTCGGGTCTCGCCGCGAGAAGTTGCTGGGCCAGTTCGCGCCCATTCATTCCCGGCATGATGACATCGGTCAACAGCAGATGAATGGGCCCTTCGTGAACCTTGGAGATTTGCATGGCGGTCGCGCCTTCGGCGGCCTCCAGCACAAGGTAGCCTTGCAATTCCAGATACTCGCGCGCCAGCCGCCGCAGATTGCCCTCGTCTTCCACCAGCAGAATCGTTTCGTAAGTCGGCGAAGTACTGGGGCGGACGGCATCGAGCGAAGGCGTTACCGGCTCTCCGAACTCGGTCACGCGCGGCAGGTAGATCTTGAACGTGGTGCCGCGGTGGGTTTCGCTGTAGACCCAGATGTATCCGCCGCTCTGCTTGACAATGCCGTACACGGTGGAGAGGCCCAGTCCGGTGCCCTTGGGCCCCTTGGTGGTGAAAAACGGTTCGAAAATGTGCGACTGCGTCTCGGAGTTCATGCCTACCCCGGTGTCGCTGATCGAGATCATCACGTACTCGCCGGGCTTTTGGGTGGCCTGGTGCTGGTTGGGGCTTTCTTCCAAAGTAACGTTGCTGGTCTCGATCGTCAGCTTGCCGCCCCGCGGCATGGCGTCGCGCGCGTTGACGGCGAGATTCATGATTACCTGCTCGATCTGGCCGGGGTCGGCTTTCACGGCCCCGAGTTCCGCACCCGGAATCATCACCAGTTCAATGTCTTCCCCGATCACCCGGGTGAGCATCTTGAGGTTTTCTGTCACGATGGCGTTGAGATCGAGCACCTTCGGCGTCAGCATTTGTTTGCGGCTGAAGGCCAGCAACTGGCGCGTCAGGGAAGTGGCTCGTCCCGAGGCGTTGGCAATTTCCTGCGCCGGCCCGCGCACCGACGGTTCGTTGCCGATGCGGTCCAGCAGGAACTCGGAGTATCCCGAGATCACCATCAGCAGGTTGTTGAAGTCATGAGCAATGCCTCCCGCCAGCCGGCCGACAGCTTCCATCTTCTGCGCCTGGCGCAGTTGCTGCTCCAGGGCGCGATGTTCGGTGACATCCTCGCTGAACAGCTCAAAGAAGATTTGCTTGTGCTCTCCCCGGATGGCGCGACCCGAGAGCCGGACCGCGGTTGAGCTGCCGTCCTTGCGCCGCCAGTCCGCCATCAGGCCGGTGAACCGCTGCAGCGAGCGGAAGTGGTCGGCCAGCACAAACCACTCCTGCGAGTCGACATAAAGGTTGGCCAGGTTGCGCCCCACCAGTTCTGGGGCGGAGCTGTAACCCAACATGGTGACCAGCGCGGGATTTGCGCTCTGCAGAATTCCCGCCGAATCGCAACGGCAGATTCCGTAGGGAGCGTTCGTCACCAGCGAGCGGAAATTGACCTCCGAACGCCACAGGCCTTCCTGAGCCGAGCGCAGCGCGGCATTAAACCAGCAGATCAGCAATGCCACAAAAACAAACAGCGCCAGATGTATGATGGCTTTGCGATACTCGTGCTCCGATTGCGCTCCGGCCAGCGAAAAGTAAGCGCTGACGGTGAGGGCAAACGAGGTCGCCACCAGGCCCGGCTTCCAGCCGCCATACCAGGCGCTGACCATGATGGCCACTGCGAATACCACCAGGCGGCTTTCGACCACGTCGGAAAGCAGCAGGGCGGGAATCAGGGCCAGAATGATGCTGAGAACGGCGACGCCGTATCGGAGGATGGGGGCCCGACCCGGAGGAATGTAACGAGTGCGGAGAAGGGGGAGCTTCACTCGCATACTGCCAAATGCTAGTCCCAGAACGGGATTCCTGCGAGTTACGGTAGTTCATTTTGCTGTGGAAATGGACCCTGACCGCACGCAGGAACCTTCTGAGGCAACCCCGACCGCGCCGCGACCCTCGGCCAACGCCGGGCGTTTTCGCCCCTTCCGCCGGTGCCGGCCCGGCAAAATCCGGGGCCGGACGACAAGATAACCATGAACATTGGCCTGTTTGGCGGAACCTTTGATCCCATTCATCGCGGGCACCTGGCGCTGGCCGGCGCGGCGCAAGAACGTTTTTCGCTGTCGCGTATTCACTTTGTTCCGGCCAGCGTGCCGCCCCATAAACAAAAGCAGCCGCTCTCCGATTACTCTCATCGCTACGCCATGATCGCTCTGGCCACGGCGGCCCAAAAGGCATTTGTGCCATCTTTGCTGGAGGCGCCCACCGCTGCGGGAGATAGCTCTACACCCAATTACTCCATCGACACCGTCGAGCGCCTGAAAGCCACCCTGAAGAAAAGTGACGCACTGTTCTTTCTGATCGGAATCGATGCCTTCAACGACATCGCCCAGTGGCACCGGGCCGAAGCCCTTTTCCGCGAATGCGCTTTCATCGTTTCGAGCCGCCCCGGGTTCTCACTCGCCGATGTAGCCCACGCGCTGCCCGAAAAGCTGAGGCCGGCCGAGCACGTGACCAAACCCTTCACGAAACAGCCGGCCAAGGGTGACCTGGTCTTAGCGGGGGCAACGGTTCATCTGCTGGATGGAATTCACCAACCCGTTTCCGCCACCGCGATTCGCCAGGCGGTTGCCGCCAGGAAACCTTTGGGCAGGCTTGTGGACCCTGCGGTGGCCGACTACATCAGGAAAATGAATCTGTACGCGGGACGTTAGTTCCATCCCGCCGTTGGCCGTTCGTTGCCGCTGGTCGGCCAGCTCAGTAGGACCGCAGCCTCGAGGTTCTCGGCTACAATATGGTCTTCGCCACCGGCAACGGACCAACGACCGACGACGGCATGAAGAAACTGGATCTGAAGAAACAAGTCTCCGCAGCCATTCACGCCTGCCAGGAAAAGAAGGCGGAAGAAATCACCCTCCTCGAGCTCGAAAAGGGCTCCGGCGCCTTCACCGATTATTTCGTGGTCTGCAGCGGGACCAACCCCCGCCAGATTCAGGCGATCGCGGACGAAGTCGAGGAACGACTGGAAAAAGACGGCCTGCGCCCGAACAACATCGAAGGCTACAAGCAGGCGGAGTGGGTGCTGCTCGACTACGTGGATTTCGTGGTCCACGTCTTCTCCGAGAAATCCCGCAAATACTACGACCTCGAACGCCTGTGGAAGTCGGCCAAGCGCCTCAAACCGGCCGACCTGGCGGCTCCCAGGAAACGCGCCGTGGCCCGAAAACGAGCCTGAGCATCTTTACTCTTGGCCTGTGCTTCTCGAGGGAATCGACTTCTGTGTCGTCGGAATGTGCCAAAACCCGGTGGGGCGCCTCCTATCGTCTGGTGGCAGCCCAGAAGTGGAGAGCCAAGTCGGCGGCGATGGGACGGGCAGTCACCGAAGCTCTCGTCGAATATGCCGCGCCGGGCCAGGGGATGAACGTGCTCGACGTCGCCAGTGGGACCGGCGAGCCAGCCATCAGCGTGGCCGAATCCGTCGGCCCCCTGGGGCAGGTCACGGCCCTCGACCTCAGCGCGGACCTGCTCGCCATCGCCGACGAAAGAGCGCGCGCCCGCGGACTCGCGAACTTCTCCACCCAGCCGGGCGACGTCCACCAGCTTCCGTTTCCGATGGAACATTTCGACCTGGCCACGTGCCGCTTCGGTGTGATGTTCTTCGCCGACTGCGAGCGTGCGCTGCGGGAACTCTATCGCGTGCTGAAGCCCGGGGCGAGAGCCTGTTTCGCCGCCTGGGGTCCATTTGAACAACCCTACTGGTCGTCCACCGTGGCCATCGTTCACCGGCACGTGGGCGGCCCGCTGCTGGCCCCTGACAGTGTCAGCATGTTTCGCTTTGCCCAATCCGGGCAGCTCTCCCAACACCTGCGGTGCGCAGGTTTCATACCCGAGGAAAGCAGGAGAACCCTGCCTTGGAGCTGGCCCGGATCGCCGGAAGAGGTGTGGGAGTACATACGCTCGGTCTCCGTTCCCTTTCGCCCCTTGCTCGATCGTGTCCCGCAAGGCAAGTGGGCTGAAATCGAAAATGAAATCCAGCAGATGATTCGCAACTATTACGACGGCAGCAGTGTGAACTTCAGCGCAGACATTGTTTTGGCATCGGGGAAAAAGACTTAGCCCGGCAAACGGGGTTGCCCCTGGTGCGTCGCCTGCCGGTTAGTCCGCGGCCGTGTTGGGGGTCGCGATGTGTTTAAATCTCCCGTGTGAAATGGAAGGTCGCCTGGATCGGAAAAACCCGGGAACCGGCAATTCAGTCCCTGACCGAGGAGTACCTGAAGAGGATCTCGCGTTACACGGAAATTGAAGGCGTCACACTCAAGGATGAAGCCGCGCTGCGGAAGCTGTGCGACCGTCCGCGGCACATGCTGATCCTGCTCGATCGACGCGGCAAGCAGTTATCGTCGGAGGAACTGGCCGGATACATCGGCCTCCATCAGGCCGGCAATCCGCAGCCACTCTTGTTCGCCATTGGCCCGGCCGACGGCTTCAGCGAAGATACTCGCCGTGGTGCAACACTAGTACTGTCTCTGGGAAAAATGACACTTGCGCATGAACTGGCGCGCGTGGTTTTATTGGAGCAACTGTATCGGGCCCTTACGATACTTAAGGGTCATCCTTATCACCTGGGGCACTGATGTGGTGTTGGCCGGCCAGGTCCGTACCTCGTAATCGGCACCTCGCCCGCAGCGGAGTTTCGCCGGGCGTCCAAAAGACGGACACATGAGATCAGAGGAATTTACCGTCATGAAGGATTTGTGGGAAGTGCTCCGCATGAAAGAGCAGCAACTTTCACGCGTGAAGGAAGAAGTCGACGCCTTGCGCATTGCCGCACGTCTGCTCGGCGACGATCCGTCCGACCAGGATGATCAGGAGGCGGACACCCCCCGGGTTGTCGAAATGCCCTAGGATTCGCAGCGCCGGACTGTCGCCCGAGAACTCACCGCGAGATATCTCCCCCGCAGCTTCCAGGGGATGGTTCTCGGCCTGAATCCCTGCCCATTCCGCGAAACAGGTACAATCGAGACCGGTGTTATGGAAGATATCCGCCGTGGTTTGATTATCGTCAATACCGGTCCCGGCAAAGGAAAGACCACGGCCGCCATGGGCACCGCATTGCGCGCTGTGGGCCAGGGATTACGCGTGCTCATGCTGCAATTCCTCAAGGGTTCATGGCACTACGGGGAACTCGACGCCGTCAAAGCTTTTGGCGACAGGTTCATCATGAAGCAGATGGGCCGGGGCTTCGTGAAGGTGGGAGCGGAAAAGCCCGACCCGGAAGACATCCGTAGGGTGGAACAAGCCTGGGATGAGGCCGACAAGGCCATTCATTCGCGAGCATGGGACCTGGTGATTCTGGACGAAATCAACTATGCCCTCAGCTACGGTATGCTTGACCCGGCGAAAGTGGTCGAGAGTCTCAAGAACAAACCCGAGATGGTGCATGTTATCTTGACGGGTCGCAACGCCCATCCGACAATTGTCGACATCGCCGACACGGTCACCGAAATGCGCCAGGTCAAGCACGCTTACGAAAAAGGCGTCATGGCGCAGAGAGGAATCGAGTATTAGTGATGGTGGATGGTTGATGGTACTCAAAGCAGCCGGGCCTCTCCATCAAGCATCAAGAATCAACCATCAGCAATTCCATGACCTGGTTTAAACGCCAATCCGGCGAGCTTGATACCTCGGGCGAGAAGACCGTTCGCACCGAAGGCCTTTGGGTCAAGTGCGACGAGTGTCGCCAGATCATCTGGAAAAAGGATCTGGAAGAAAACCTGTATGTTTGTCCCAAGTGCGACAAGCACTTCCGCATCGACGCCCGCACCCGCCTGGCCCAGTTGCTCGACGAGAACCAGTACCAGATCTTCGATACCGAGCTGGTTTCGACCGACCCGCTGAAGTTTGTCGATTTGAAAGCCTATTCCTCCCGCCTGAAGCAGGCGCAGGCCGACACCGGATTGAAAGACGCGGTCATCAATGCGCGCGGCACCTTGAGGGGGCGGCCCGTCATCGTCAGTGCCATGGAGTATGCCTTCATCGGCGGCAGCATGGGCGCCGTGGTGGGCGAGGAAATCACGCGCGCCATCGAGCAAGCCACCGAGTCCGGTACGCCCATCATCATCGTCTCCGCTTCCGGCGGCGCCCGCATGATGGAAGGCCTCATCAGCCTGATGCAACTGGCCAAAATTTCCGCCGCGCTCACCCGTCTGGACGAGGCCAAAGTTCCCTACATCTCCGTTCTCACCGACCCCACCACCGGCGGAGTGACCGCATCGTTCGCCATGCTAGGCGACCTCAATATCGCCGAACCCGGCGCTCTGATCGGCTTCGCCGGACCCCGCGTCATCGAACAGACCATCCGCCAAAAGCTCCCGGCCGGCTTCCAGCGCAGTGAGTTCCTGCTGGAACACGGCATGCTCGACGCGGTCGTGCACCGCAAGCAACTCAAGCCGTATGTGGCTCGCGCGCTGGACTTTATGGATCAGTCTCGAGTCGTCAGCCGCAGCTCGTCCGCCTGAAACCCCCTCCGGGGCGGCTTCCTCGCCCGGCGGTACATTGAGACGCTCGCCTGTTCGTTCCAGCAGTGTTCTGGCGCAGTCCGGTGCGCGAGCCTCGAAGCTTGTCCCTCAAGCTGATACCCTTAACATGCCGGGCCAAGGCCAACGACGAACGACAACGACCTGATCCATGTCCTACCAAACCGTGTCCTACCAAACCGCAGTCGAACGAATGTACGCGCTGGGGCACGAGCTGGCGAATACGCCCGCGCACAAGTTCGACCTGGCCCACATGCGGGTGCTGCTGGGAGCGCTCGACCATCCGGAGAAGCACTTTCCCGCCGTGCTGATCGCCGGCACCAACGGCAAAGGCTCGACCGCGGCCACCCTAGCCTCGATCCTCGAGGTCTCGGGGTTGCATACCGGACTCTATACTTCCCCGCACCTCCTGAAGATCAATGAGCGCATCCGCCTGGACGGCCGGGAAATCCCCGACGATGATTTCGCCTTGATTCACGATCTCGTCGACCGCACCGCCGAACGCCTGGTCAGCGAGGATGAACTCCCGTGGCATCCCAGCTTCTTCGAGATGCTGACCGCCATCGCCTTCGAATACTTCTCGCGCAAGAAAGTCGACATTGCCGTGCTCGAGGTGGGCATGGGCGGACGCCTCGACGCCACCAACGTGGTCGAGCCGCGGGTCAGCGTGATCACTGATATCTCGCTCGACCACCAGAAATTCCTCGGCAACACCGTCGCCGAAATCGCGCGCGAAAAAGCTGGAATCATTCGTCCCGGCGGGGTCGTGGTCACCCTGCCGCAGCAACCGCAGGCCAACGACGTGATCGGCAACGCCATTCTTGATGCCGGAGCCCGTGCCGTGAGCGCCGTACCCTACGTTCCCCCCGTCGCTCCCGGAACCGGGTACCCGATCACCACCGGCCGGTCGGGAAATGCGGTTTCCCGCTATCCCTTACAAGTTTTGGGCAAACAGATCCTGGTGGAAACCCCGCTGGTCGGCCGTCATCAACTGCGCAATCTGGCGCTCGCCGTGGCCAGTGCGGAGGAACTCAAAAGCCAGGGTTTTCCCATCACCGCCGACTCGATCGCACGCGGCATGCGCGAGACCCGCTGGCCTGGCCGGTTTCACATCCAGCCGCCTTCCGGGCAATGGCCGGAGGTGATTTTCGACGTGGCGCACAATCCCGCCGGAGCCTGGGCGCTGCGCTCCACGCTCTCTGCGGCCTATGAAGACCGCCGTCTGATCTTCGTCTTTGGCGCCATGCGCGACAAAGCCATCGGGGAAATCGCCGAAATTCTCTTTCCCCTGGCGGAGCGCGTGTTTGCCACCCGAGCCGACAATCCCCGCTCCGCGACCACCGCGGAGATTCACGCGGCGGCAAGCCGTACCGCGGCCGAGATGGACGAATCCGAGGGAGTCCCAGAGGCGCTGGAAAGCGCCCGTGCCATGGCTGGTTCCAAAGGGGTCATCGTAGTGACCGGTTCGATATACATTGTAGGAGAAGCGATGCGCCATCTCGGCGTGCGCATCTAAGCAAAGTGGCATTTTTGAAGACACCCGATTCTGGGGTCCAGGCTGATCCGAGAATTGTCGAAGTACGTTCTCCGGAACGGCGGGGCGCGCTCGCTGCGCGACAACCCGGTTACGGCATCCTCAGCCGCCTCCGTTCTTATTTCCTTCTCGATCCCCTGATCTGGCTCTACACCGTGGTTATGGGGCTGACCGCGATTCCCGCGTCGCTCGTCGGCGACAAGGAGCGCATCCTGCACCACTTCGCGCGCCAGTGGTCGAAAATGATCATGAAGACGATTTGGTCTCCGGTCACGGTCACCGGCCTCGAAAAGATCGATACTGCCCGACCCAATGTCTACGCAGTGAATCATGCCTCGGCGCTGGACATCCCCGTTCTCTACGCCAATCTTCCCTTCCAGTTCCGCATTCTGTTCAAGAGCGAGTTGCTGTCCTACCCCATCATCGGATGGCACCTCCGGCGCTCGGGGCAAGTGTGTGTGAACCAGCAAGAGCCCAGTCGCTCCATAGGACAGATTCGTTCGGCTCTGAAGAGCCTGAGAGCCGGTACTCCGCTGGTGGTTTTCCCCGAAGGCGGCCGTACTCCCGACGGCGAAATCAAGCCCTTCATGCCGGGAGCCTTCTTCCTCGCCATCAAGGCGCAGGCCGACATCGTGCCCGTTGCCCTGATCGGAACCTACGAATTGTTGCCCATGAACACCTACCACATCCAGTGCCGTCCGCTCGAAATGCGTGTGGGTGCGCCGATCCCCACCGCCGGCCTCAAGGGCCACGACATGGAGGCCCTCGCGGCGAAAGTGCAAGAAGCGGTAGAGAAACTGTACGCCCAGCCTCGAACAACCTAGGCCCGGGGATGCCCGCAGCCCGCCCCGAGCGCAGTCGAAAGGTCGGGGCGGCGAGCTGTGCTCGCCGGGTTTGCTTCTCTTCTGATGGTCCAATAAACTTGATGGTTTCAGCCCATTTTCCAGGCTCACTCCTATGTCTGACAGCATTCACATCAAGCTCCCCGACGGGAGCGTGAAAGACGTCCCCAAAGGCAGCACCGCTCTCGATGTGGCCCTGTCCATCAGCCCCCGCCTGGCTGACGCCGCCCTGGTGGCCAAGACGAATGGTGATCTGGTTGACCTCACCCGGCCGCTCGAAAAAGACATCGACCTGCGCATCCTGACCGAGAAAGATCCCGAGTCTCTCGAGGTCTTCCGCCATTCCTCCGCGCACCTGCTGGCCGCCGCCGTTCTCGAACTGTTCCCCGAGACCAAGCTCGGACACGGCCCGGCCACCGAGAACGGCTTTTTCTACGACTTCTACCGCCCCACGCCCTTCACCCCTGAAGACCTGGAGAGGATCGAGCAGAAGATGCAGGAACTGGTCGAGCAGAACATCCCTTACGCGCGCGAATTCCTGCCACGCGAGCAGGGCCTGACGGAGTTCAGGAACGACGGCGATTTCATGAAGTGCCACTTCATCGAGCAATTCACCAAGCCCGATGAGAAGATCTCCCTCTATCGCACCGGCAAGTTCACTGACTTCTGCCGCGGCCCGCATATCCCGTCGACCGGGAGAATCAAGGCCTTCAAGCTGCTGAACATCGCCGGCGCCTACTGGCTGGGCGATGAGAAGAACCCCCAGCTGCAGCGCATCTACGGCACGTCGTTCTATTCGAGGAAAGACCTCGACGCCTACCTGAACGGCCTTGAAGAAGCCAAGAAGCGCGACCACCGCGTGCTCGGCCGGCAGCTCGACTTGTTCTCCATCCAGGAGCTCGCCGGGCCGGGGCTGATCTTCTGGCATCCCAAGGGCGGCATCATCCGCAAAGAGATGGAGGATTGGATGCGCGAGCAGTATGTCAAACGCGGCTATTCGCTCGTCTACACTCCGCACGTCATGCGCCGCCAGCTTTTCTACACCTCCGGCCACGAGGGCTATTACGCGCAGAACTTCTTCGACTTCATGGAGCTCGACGACGCCGAGTACCGGGTGAAGCCCATGAACTGCCCGGGGCACATTCTCATTTACCGCGATTCGCTGAGGTCCTACCGCGATCTGCCCGTGCGCCTCGGCGAACTCGGCACCGTCTATCGCTACGAGCGCTCGGGGGTGATGCACGGCCTGCTGCGCGTGCGCGGTTTCACCCAGGACGATGCCCACATCTTCTGCCGCCCCGACCAGATCGAAAAAGAAATCGCCGACTGCGTGGAGTTTGCCAGAGACGTGCTGAAGGATTTCGGCTTTGACAAGTTTCAGACCGAACTTTCCACCTGGGATCCCAACGACCGCCAGAGCTTCGTCGGCAGCGAAGAGCTGTGGAAGATGGCCACGCATTCGCTGGAGAAGGTCTTGCAGCAACTGAACATCGAATACCAGACCATCCCCGGCGAGGCCGCGTTCTACGGGCCGAAGATCGACATCAAGCTGGTCGACGCCATTGGACGCCTCTGGCAGCTCTCGACCGTGCAGTTCGATTTCAACCTGCCGCAGCGCTTTCATCTCGAATATGTGGCCGAAGACGGCACCCGCAAGCAGCCGCTCATGGTGCACCGCGCGTTGTTCGGATCGGTCGAGCGCTTTTTCGGCGTGCTGATCGAGCACTACGCGGGAGCCTTTCCGGTATGGCTGTCGCCGGTGCAGGCGGTGCTGATTCCCATCAGCGAACGCCATGCCGACTACGCCACCCGGGTCGCCGGCCAACTCCAAGCCATCGGCGTGCGCGTCGAGGTCGATGCCCGCAATGAAAAGATGAACGCCAAAATCCGCGAACACGCGCTCCAGAAAGTACCCTTCCTGCTCGTGGTCGGAGACAAGGAAGCCGAAGCCGGCAAAGTCAACGTCCGCACCCGCGGCAAAGAAAAGACCGAAGACATGCCGGCGGCGGAATTCGTGGCGAAGATCAGGAAGCTGATCGCGGAAAAGACTGCGACGGTGTAAGGCCACACTCAGGAGCAGGTGCCCTGACCTGCCCAGGCGAGAGAGGCCCGGAGGTGCGTGCCAGCCAATGCTCGTCGGCGTCATCTCCGATACCCATGGCCTGCTGCGTCCTGAAGCCCTAGAGGCCATGCGCGGCTCGAATCAGATCATCCACGCTGGCGACATCGGAGATCCCGGCATTCTCGCCGCGCTCGGCGCGATCGCCCCCGTGACCGCCGTTCGCGGCAACGTCGATCGCCAGCCCTGGGCGACGAAAATTTCCCTCACGGAAGTTCTCGAAGCCGGGGGCGTTTCCATCTACATCCTGCACAGCCTTCAGGAGCTCGAGCTGAAGCCCGAAGCCGCCGGCTTCAAGGTAGTGGTCTCGGGCCATAGCCACATTCCCGCTCAGGAAAGGAAAAACGGCGTGCTCTACTTCAATCCCGGAAGTGCCGGCCCGCGACGGTTCCAGCGGCCGGTGAGCGTGGGCCGGCTTCACATTGAACAAGACAAAGTGCGCGGCCAGATTGTCGAACTGCAGGCGAGCTGATTACGGGCACGGCTCCGGCTAGCGGATAAAACACCGGCGGAGGAATCGACGTCACCTCGGGATCATTTGGATATCCAGCCCCCATATCAAAACCACCTAGACGGCATGGCGCGCACCCTTCTCGAGCAGCCCGGTGACGGTCGTTTCGCCGCCACCCAACCGCCTTGGTGGTGTCGCGCCAGACGTGGCTGATCTCCTGGTGGGACACCTCCTCCCCGTTCCTTTAGCGGTCGAGCGTCGCCTGATAACGCGAGTTGCCGCATTCGAGGACGATCGTATTGAAGCGCTCCGCGAATCCCGGGGCTCTTATCAGGGATTGATAGAACCTCCCTCTGGCTTGAGACCAGTGGTTCTCGCCGAGAGCGACCACGGCATACTGGTCCGCCCTCTTGAGCAAGGCCGGAATCGCGGGCTCGGGCGCCGCCAGGGCAGGCCCCACAAGCATCACAGCCGACAGCACGCCCGGAAGCAACCCGGAACGCATGTCCCCATTATCCGCGCTTGACCAAGCCAGGCTTGTGCGTCCATTACAATCCGAACAGTATGTCGATCGCTTTCCGGGTTGAAGCCGCCTTCGGCGCCGGGCGCTGTGGCCGTCTGACCACCGCTCACGGCGAGGTCGAAACTCCAGTCTTCATGCCGGTCGGCACACTGGCTTCAGTGAAGGGCGTCCCGCAGGATGTGCTCGAAGATCTCGGAGCGCAGATTCTGCTCGGCAACACCTACCACCTCTACCTGCGGCCGGGGGTCGAGCAGGTACGCGCGCTCGGCGGACTGCACCGCTTCATGTCATGGCCGCGCGCCATCCTCACCGATTCCGGAGGCTTCCAGGTGTTCAGCCTCTCGGAGCTGCGCAAAGTCACGGAAGAAGGCGTCACCTTCCGTTCCCACCTCGATGGTTCGCCGCTGTTTTTCAGCCCGGAAAGCGCCATGGACGCGCAGATCGCGCTGGGCGCCGATATCATCATGGCCTTCGACGAGTGCACCGAGCATCCCGCCCAACCGGCCCGCGTGCGTGAGTCCATGGAACTCACCCTGCGCTGGGCGGCCCGCAGCAAGAAGCATTTCGAAGCCCGCAAACACGAGGTCTCATGGCAGGATCCCCGAGGCCCGGACGCCCTCGTCCGGGCAAACGGACGCGGCTTGCCCGAGACCCAGGCCCTGTTCGGCATCGTTCAGGGCGGCATGGACCTCGCCCTGCGGAAAGAATCCGCCACCCGCACCATCGAGATCGGTTTCCCCGGCTACGCCATCGGCGGACTCAGCGTAGGCGAGCCCCGCGCCCTGACCCGCGAGATCGTCGAGTCCACCATCGAACACCTTCCCGCTGACCAGCCGCGCTATCTCATGGGAGTAGGCACGCCGGAAGAAATCGTGGAGTATGCCGCCCTCGGCATCGACATGATGGATTGCGTGCTGCCTACTCGCGCAGCCCGCCACGGCCTGCTCTTCACTTCCCAGGGCAAGATCTCCATCAAGCAGGCGCAATATGCAGGGGACCAGGCACCGCTCGACCCCAACTGCTCGTGTCGGGTGTGCGCCCGCTATTCCCGCGCCTATCTGCGGCACCTTTATGCTTCGGGCGAGGTCCTGGCCCAGGTCCTGAACACCGTCCACAACCTGAGCTTCTACCTTGACACTATGCGAGCGGTGCGTCATTCTATTGCACTTGGGGAGAGTCCCCGTTCGCTTTCCGAAGTGTGGTCTCGACTGAAACCGTAGCCGGGCACCCCCGTTCGATGCCCGTGGCTTTTGGATTTGTCCGACCTGATGAACTAGAACTCCCGGGGTACATGCGAGGGCCATACTGCCGCAAGGCGCAGGCCCGTAATCAGCCGTTTGGGGCCTGTGATTTTCATGAACGCGGAACATTTGCTGGCAGTGCAAACCGGTGGTTCGCTGGGATGGCTGGGCTTTGCCCCGCTCATTTTCATCTTTGCCATCTTTTACTTTCTCCTGATCCTGCCGCAGCAGCGGCGCCAGAAGAAGTGGCAAGCCATGCTCGACACCTTGAAGACCGGCGACAAAGTGACCACCAGCGGCGGGCTGCGGGGAACGATTTTTTCGATCAAGGATGATGCCATCACCCTGCGCGTGCCGCCCGACAATTTGAAGATTGAAGTCAGTCGCGGGTCGGTGGTTTCCGTGGCCGGCGAAGAGCCGGTCGGCAAGTAGTTTCGATTTTCAATTTCCAATTGCCCAGCGGGACCTCCAATCCGGCAATGGACAATGGGAAATTGGCAATTAGGTCGTTATGAACAAGAATCTCGGTTGGAAGCTTGCTCTCATTATCGGAATCCTTCTGGTGTTCCTGTACGGCATCTTTGGCATCCCCCGGAGCTTCTCGGGGCAAGGGCTGCTGACGGCCATGACCGACCGCATCCACCTAGGCCTCGATCTCAAGGGTGGAACCCACCTGATTCTGCAGGTGCAGGTCAATGATGCGGTCAACGTCGATTCCGACAACGCCATCGAGCGTCTGAAAGAAGATCTCCGGACGCACAAAATCAGTTACACCGAGATCACCAAGCCCGACCCGGTCAACAATCCTGACAAGATCGTGATCAAGGGGGTTCCGCCCGAGTCCGCCTCCGATCTGCGCTCCATTATCAGCGACCGCCTGCCGGAATACGACGCCACCTCCGGCGCCGAAAATACCTGGATCATCACCATGAAACCGCAGGCGCTCGCCGAGCTCAAGAATCGCGCGGTCGGGCAGGCCATCGAGACCATCCGCAACCGCATTGATCAGCTGGGGGTGAGCGAGCCTGTCATTCAGGAACATGGCCTCGGCCAGTACCAGATTCTGGTGCAGTTGCCCGGCGTCGATGATCCCGCCCGGGTAAAGGAAATCATGCAGTCCACCGCCATGCTGGAAATTCGCCAGGCGCTGGGCGGCCCTTTCGGTAGCGAGCAGGAGGCCCTGCAAGCCCATGGCGGCGTGCTGCCCCCCGACTCGGTGCTGATGAGGGGCAAGAATATCGGCACCGCCGGCGGCGAGGAGGGCGAGCAGTGGTTCCTGATCTCCCGCGCTTCAGCCGTCACCGGCCGTGATCTGCGCACCGCCGAGGCGGGCCGCGATGAGAATGGCAGTCCCGACGTCCGCTTTACCTTGACCGGCGAAGGAGGGCGCCGCTTCTACGCCTTCACCTCCGCCCACGTGGGCGAAGATCTGGCGGTGGTGCTCGATAATAAAGTGCGGGAGAAGGCGGTCATCAAGGAGCCCATCCGTGACTCGGGCGTGATCAACGGCCGTTTCGGAGAGCAGGAGGCCAAGGATCTGGCCATGGTGCTCCGCTCGGGCGCTCTGCCCGCAGGCATCAAATATCTCGAGGAGCGCACCGTGGGACCCTCGCTCGGATCGGATTCGATTCGCGCCGGCGTACGGGCCGCCGCGGTGGGCATGCTCGCGGTCTTGATCTTCATGCTGGTCTACTACCACGGCGCAGGTGTCAATGCCGACGTCGCCCTGCTGCTGAACCTGATCATTCTGCTCGGCTTCCTGGGCTTCAGCGGCGCCACCCTGACCTTGCCCGGCATCGCCGGCGTCATCCTCACCGTCGGTATGGGCGTCGATTCGAATGTACTGATCTTTGAGCGCATTCGTGAGGAGTTGCGCAACGGCAAAACTCCTCCCTCCGCCGTCGAGCAGGGATTCAGTCACGCCTGGGTCACGATCGTTGACACCCACGTGACCACTATCGTCTCGGCATTCATTTTGTTCATTTTCGGGACTGGCCCGGTAAAGGGATTTGCCGTCACCCTGACCTTCGGTTTGCTGGCAAACCTGTTTACCGCCGTCTTTGTGTCGCGCGTGATTTTTGATTACGTGCTCAGCCGCAAACAGCGCGGCGAAGCGTTGAGCATTGGATAGGGGAAGTAGGCCCGGAGGCCGCCGTCGGGCTGGCGAGCGCAGCTCGTTGTTGTTCAGAAAGCAACCATAAGGGGTTCAAGCCGCGTGGAATTTTTTCGCAATCCGAACATCGATTTTCTGGGCAAGAAGTGGTATTTCCTCGCCTTCTCTCTCATCTTCAGTGTGGCGGGCATCCTTTCCATGCTGTTCTGGCACGGCATTCCCATGGGCGTCGATTTCCGGGGCGGAACCCTGGTCTATGTCAAGTTCTCGCATCCCCCGGACGACAAGGTGATCCGCGCTGCCATGGACCGTGCGGGTCTGCACAACGCCCGCATTCAAACCTACGGGCCTGCCCAGAACAACGAAGTCCTGATCGACCTTGCCGAGCAGGAGACCAGCGAGCAGGCGCTCGATCGCGGCAAGTTGCTGATCATCAGGGCGCTCGAGAGCAACACACCCCAGGGCCAGCAGGACCTGAACAACGCCAGCTCCCTCACCATCAAGAATTTTCTATTCGACAGGGACCCGCTCCACGCCGGAACCGACGCCGAACAGCGCTACACCGCCCAGGCGCAAGCCATCGTGAACTATCGCGACCGGGTCAGAGGCGGGGTCTTGTCTTCGATTGACGAGCTGAAAGGAGCGGTTGACCCGGCTGTGGTTGCCGCCCTCCATGAGGGCTTCTTTGTCTCCGATTTCGGTGTCAGGAACGTCGAGATCGTTGGTCCCCAGGTGGGCCAGCAGCTCCGCAAGCAAGCCCTTCTCGCCACCTTGTACTCACTGCTGGGGATGCTGGTCTATCTCGGTTTCCGCTTCGAATGGATCTATGGCGTGGCCGCCGTGGTAACGGTGTTTCACGATACCCTGATCACCGTGGGCGTGTTCTCGCTGAGAAACTTTCCGATTTCTCTCACCGTGATCGCCGCCATCCTGACCCTGATCGGATACTCGAACAACGACACCATCGTGGTCTTCGACCGTATCCGTGAGAATATCAAGCTGATGCGGCGGGAGAAGCTGTCGGAGATCGTCAACCGCAGCATCAATCAGACCCTGAGCAGAACCATCTTGACCGCGGGCCTGACTTTCCTTACAGTGCTGGCGCTCTTCTTATTCGGCGGAGAGGTGCTCCATGGCTTCTCGTTCGCTCTGGTGATCGGCATCCTGATCGGCACGTATTCGTCGATCGCCATCGCGGCTCCCATCCTGGTTGCCTATCAGGATTGGCGGATCAACCGCGGAGCGCGGCCGTCGCTGCCGGGAGCGGGAAGCGGAAAGTTGCCGCAGGACGTCAAGGGAGCGAAACCCGGCTCGGGACGGGGCCCGGAGAAGATCTCGAAGGCGGGGGTAAGTCGCTGATTTTGAATCGAATCGGGGAATGGCAGCGGTCGGTTTCAGCGGCGAACGGCAAACGATCGGTTTGGGAGCAAAGACGAGGTGCGCGGTGTCTAAATGTACGTAGGGTCTGTGTAGGAGAAACCTATGTTTGAAGACAGCCTGATCGAGTCCGGTGGAAGGCTAAAAACCAAGCGAGGCGTAACGACCGTTATTTCCTTTACCTTACAGGTATTGCTGGTCGGCGTTCTGGTCTTGATCCCCCTGCTGTTCACCGAAGCATTGCCGAAGCAGCAGTTGATGACATTCCTGGTGGCCCCACCCCCGCCACCTCCGCCTCCACCGCCACCGGCTGCGGTCCCCATCAAGATCGTGAAGCAGATTCAGACCGACATCGTGAACGGTCAGCTGCGCACCCCCACCAAGATTCCGGAGAAGGTGCAGATGATCAAGGAAGACGAAGCCCCACCGCCGATGGCGGCTACGGGCGGCGTCGTGGGCGGCGTTCCCGGCGGAGTCCCGGGTGGACAGATGGGCGGCGTCATTGGCGGCATCATCAGCTCCACGCCCGTCGCTGTGCCGAAAGTCGCGACCCCGCAGCGCGTGCGCGTATCACAAGGCGTGTCGCAGGGCCTGCTGATTCGCAAAGTGCAACCTAACTATCCGCCGCTGGCACGCCAGGCCCGCATTCAGGGTAACGTGGTGCTGACGGCCGAAATCAGCAAGGACGGATCTATCGAAAACCTGCGGTTGGTGAGCGGACATCCCATGCTGGCCCCGGCGGCCATCGAAGCCGTGAAGCAGTGGAAGTATAAGCCCTACTTCCTTAACGGCGAGCCGGTGGAAGTGGAGACCCAGGTAACCGTGATCTTCTCCCTGTCCGGGGGCTAGAGCTTCCGGCAGTTGTGTTGTGCAACTGAGTTTTGCGGTGATTGCCTTCCCCCAATCCCATCATAACGAAAGTCGGGACCGGGGCTGAGGACGGATTCAAGGCACCTCACCGGTGGCCAGACACCGAACGCGAAAGGTGCATATTCACACGCTCTCTGTGGTGGATACACCCCGGCATGGCCTGCTGTTTTTCGAGCGCAGAGATCCACAAGCTACAGAGCGATTCACATCTGACGAGTTTCTGAGGAGGAAAAGCAACTCATGTTCGTAGCCAATTTAGCAACCCTTACCGTATGTCATGTACATACCGCAGCCGTCTGGCTATTGCAGGAGGGCGGTACCGTCGCTTGGGATCCCATTTCGCTGTGGAAGCAGATGGGCATCCTGGCGAAAGCCGTGGTTATCATCCTGTTCGTGATGTCGGGCTGGTCGATCGGCGTCATGATTGATCGCTTTATGGCGTTCAGCGCCGCCCGCAAGCAGTCGCGCGCATTTGCTCCCGCGGTCGCCGGGGCCCTGCGCGATGGCAAGATCGACGAAGCCATCAAGGTGGCCGAGCGCAACAAGAAGAGCCACCTGGCCAAGGTTGTCACCGCCGGCTTGATGGAATTCCGCGCCCACCAGGATTCCACCGACATCCCGGGCGAAACCATTGAGGCTTCCAAGCGCGCTCTGGAGCGCACCGAAGCGATCGTCCACGCCGAATTGAAGCGCGGCTTGGGCGGCCTCGCCACCATCGGTTCCACCGCTCCCTTCGTGGGACTGTTCGGCACCGTGGTCGGCATTCTGAACGCGTTTAAAGGTATTTCCGAACAGAAAGCCACCGGTCTGGGCGCGGTTGCCGGCGGTATCGCAGAAGCCCTGGTAACCACCGCTGTGGGATTGTTCGTCGCCATCCCGGCCGTCATGATGTTCAACTACCTCACCGGCCGCGTGGAAGCGTTCGACGTGGAGATGGATAACTCCTCGAGCGAACTGATCGATTACTTCCTGAAGCGGCGGGGAGTCCAGCGCCGTTCCTAGTTCCTTGCGGGCCTCGTCTCTGTGAGTTGCTTCGGCCGACGCCGGATTCACTCCCGGCGCCGGCGGCTCGACCGGCGAGATCCGAGGACGCGCTGACTCGCTCTTCACCGCAGGAGAAACATCTTTATGGCAATTGCAAAGCGAAACGAAGGAGCCAAGATCAATTCCAACATCAACGTGACCCCCATGGCCGACGTGATGCTGGTGCTGCTGATCATCTTCATGGTGGTTACGCCCATGTTGCAGAAGGGCGTCAGCGTCGACTTGGCCAAAGTCAATAACCCGGAACCCATGGCCGACGCCGATAAGGAAGACGCCCTGATCGTCGCCGTCATGCGCGACGGCAAGGTGTTCTTCGGCAATGACCAGACCCCGGTCGATCAGCTGACGGGAAAGATCAAGGACCGCATCGCGAACCGCACCGACAAACGCATCTACGTCCGCGCCGATGCGCGCGCCAAGTTTGGTTCGGTCGTCGAAGTGGTGGACAACGTTCGCGCCGCGGGCGTGGACGATTTGGGTCTGCTGACCGATCAGAGAAAGAACACCACCCCCGGGGCTCCGAATGGCGGGCCGAACGGCGGGCAATAGGCAATAAAGGAGATTAACTATGGGAATGGGAGTTAGCGGGGGCGGTGGTGGTCAGAGCGCTGAAATCAACGTTACCCCGCTTATCGACGTGATGCTGGTGCTGCTGATCATCTTCATGGTCATCACGCCGCTTACACCGAAGGGCCTGGATGCGCTGGTACCACAGCCGCCCCCGCCCAACGCGCCCAAGAACAATACTCCGGACCGCACTATCGTGGTCCAGTTGATTGATCGTGGCGCCGGACAGGCACCGGCTCTCAAGATCAACCAGGAAGATACCACCTGGGAGAATCTGCAGGGACGCCTCACCGACATCTTCAAGACGCGCGCCGAGAAGGTGATGTTCGTCAAGGGCGACGACAATGTGCCCTTCGCCGACGTCGCCAACGTGATTGATCTCGCGCACGCCGCGGGCGTCGACAAAGTGGGCCTGATCACCGCCAAGATCGAGGCCGGCGGTTAGACTGAACCGGAGTCAGGGAGCGGGCGCGGCAGGGTTTCCCGGTGACATGCATGATTCTGCCGCACCGCGCGGCTCATCGCAGCCGAGCGTCCGCTCCACCCCGCGTAAGCGCTACGCGTGGACTTCTGTGGCAAGGAGATTCATGACGCAATGAATAAAACTGTGAGAACGCTAGCCTTGCTGGCCATGGGCCTGGCCCTGTTTTCCAGCCTGGGCTGCGACAAACTGCGGGCGCGCGATCAGCTGAACAAGGGCGTGCAGGCCTACAAGAGTGCGAAGTACGAAGAGGCGATCGACAAGTTCCAAAATGCCGTCACTCTCGATCCCACGCTGCTGAATGCCCGCCTCTATCTGGCGACTGCCTATGCCCAGCAGTACATCCCGGGCGCCGACACTCCCGACAACAACAAGATGGGGGAGCAGGCGATCGCGCAGTACAAAGAGGTCCTGGCCCGCGATCCCAAGAACATCAACAGCATCAAAGGCATCGCCTACATCTATCTGCAGATGAAGAAGTTTGACGACGCCAAGACCTATTACCGCAAGGCGCTCGAAGCCGATCCCAACGATCCCGAGCCGTACTACTCGGTGGGGGTCATCGATTGGACTCAGACCTACCAGCCCCGCATGGAAGAACGCGCCAAGCTGGGCCTGAAGCCGGAAGAGCCGCTGAAGGACAAGAAAGTTTGCGCCATGCTGCGCGACAAGAACTCGGCCAACGTCCAGGATGGCATCGACAACCTGACCAAAGCCCTGGCGATTCGTCCCGACTACGACGACGCTATGGCCTACATGAATCTGATGTACCGCGAGAGGGCTGACTTGGAGTGCGACGATCCCGCGGCCCGTCAGGACGATCTGAAGAAGGCCGACGAGTGGGTCGACAAGACCATGGCCACCAAGAAGGCCAAGGCCGAAAAGCAGCCCGGTACTCAGGGCATCGTCATGGATCAGCAGAAATAAGCTCCGTTCCAGCATCGCCAAGCCTCTTCCGGCTGGAAGAGGCTTTTTTCACCTCACGCCTTGACGCTGGAGGACGGCGTCCCCTCCCGTCCACCGCCCAGAGGGCGGACGCCGCGTCCGTCAGCCGCGAAGCTGCCGAAGAAAAAGAACAAAGCCCAGGGCGCAAGCCGTCGTTGCAGCAGGATAATGACCAAGCCCACCGGGCTTTTTGGGCAAGAACCCGCTTCCCCCGCCGCGCGCCGGAGGCGCGCAAGCCTGGCTAGGCGCTCGAGCGCTCAGTGCGCCCGCGTAGATCGATCAAGTCGCTGAAGGACAACCGACACCCCACGCCACTCTAATCCCTCTCGCTCTCTCCCAGCGTGATTTCACAGAAGAAGATATTCTGCCCAAACTCCTGCGGCTCTATGCAGCCGTAGCGAGGCAACAGCCTGCGCAACTCCGGTTCTTTATCCACCACAAAACCCGCCTGAAACAACCACACCTTCGTCTCCGGCCCCAAACCGTACATTTTCTGAAGCCTTTGCATGTCGGCAGGGAACGTTGCTGCCCGAAAAATCCACTGCCGGGGATCCTGAAAAATCATCTCGTACTTGCCGCAGGGCACGCGGAAAAACGGCTGAAACGGCGGATGTAGAACCGTGTAGCTGTGGCACAGGTAGTAGGCGAGTGCGAGATGGCCCTCGAGGTCGGTCACGATCAGCGAACCGGGTGGAAGCGTGCCCGCGACGGAGTCCATCGCCTGCCGCATCAGGGCGATCCTCTGGTTTTGTGGCTTCATGTACACTCCGCCCGGCAACACCGTGAAATTCGAGATCGCCAGTCCGGCCGCCAGCGCCGCCGGTTTCGCCCACCTGGCCCGGGGATGCCATCGTGCCACCGCCACCGCGACTCCGGTCATCGCCAGGCCCGCCAGATATGAGTTGTGGCGCGATCCGCCGAAGGGATAAACCCCCGCGAGCGCCGCAGCGCAGTTCACCACAAACGGCACGGCCAACAGTATCCCCAGCTGCCGTGGACAAGGCCGGCGCGGACCCGCCGCGCGCCCCCGTGCGCGGAACAAAATCACCACTCCAGTCCAGAACAACAGCAACCCCACAATTCCCATTACCCCCTGGCTGAACAGGTAATGGAAGAACCTCACATTGCTGCGCAGAATGAACGCCAGGACATGGTCCTCGCCGTGATGAAAGACGGAACCGCGCAGATAGGAGTCGGCCAGCGTCTGCGGAAACCCGGTGCGCTCGAGCGGCAACACGTGGCTGGTCATATAGAACGCGACCAGTCCCAGCGCCGCCAACTGCCCGGCAACCCACACCCCGGCGACCGCTGCGCTGGTCCTGACGATGCGCAACCGCAACAACCCGTAAATCCCCAGCGCCAGAGCAAAAATCAGCGAGGAATAATGGGTCGAGAGCCCCAGCAGCAGAGAGAACGAGGACAGCAGCATCCAGCCGGGAGAGTCGTCGATGATCCCCCGCTCAATAGCGTAGAGGCTCGCCGCCAGGAAGAACATCAGCAGCGCGTACTGCCGTATCTCCGATGAAACATAAATCAGCGCCGGGCAGAACAAGAGCAGGCTGAGCCCGATCAACGCCGTCTCCGCATCCGTTACCCGCTTCAGCCACGCGTACATCAACCAGCAGAATGCCGTCCCTGCCAGCACTGAAGGCAGGCGCAAAATCCATTCCGTCCGTCCCACCCAGCTCCAGTAGTGCAGCAGCAGAATCAGCATCGGCGGGTGCACGGTGGTAAGGCTGGCTTTATAGGTCAGACGGAACGACGGCTGTGTCGACAGCAAATAGTGCAGGGCCTCGTCGGCATTGAGGAATAATGCGCGCGCCCACGCCAGCCGCGCGGCGAACCCGGCGGCGATCAGGCCGAGCGGAAGCAGATCCGATCTCGACCCGCGCCGGGTTGCCGTCACTTCCGCCGTTGCCGCCATGAATGACCTTCGGAAGGTCCTATCCTACCCGACACGCCGCAGGTGAAAAACTGCGCCCCGTCACCTACCCGCACCCACGGGAGTTTGCGCCTTCTCTGGACTGGAACGGACGCGGGAGCCGGGCCCTCCGTTACAATGGGAGGTTTGAAACCCGCCCGCCAGAGTCACCGGGCGGCGCGCGCCGGTTTTCTTCACCTGAGCATGTTCAAGAAGATCCTGATCGCCAACCGGGGAGAGATCGCGGTGCGCATCATTCGCGCCTGCCGCGAGATGGGCATACTCTCGGTGGCGGTTTTTTCCGACGTCGATCGCGGCTCTTTGCACGTGCGCAAGGCGGATGAGGCTTATCACATCGGTCCCGCCGCCGCCGCCGAGTCGTATCTGAACTGCGGAAAAATTCTGGGAGCTGCCAGGGCCAGCGGCGCCGACGCCATCCACCCCGGCTACGGATTTCTCTCCGAAAACTCCAGGTTCGCCGCCGCCTGCGCCGAGGCCGGCATCAAGTTCATCGGGCCCAGCGCCGCCTCCATGGAAATGATGGGCTCGAAAACCCGCGCCCGCCGGCACATGGAGAAGGCCGGCATCCCCTTCGTGCCCGGCACCTCGCGCGGGCTCGAGTCGGTCCAGGAAGCCGAAGAGCTCGCCGCTCGCATCGGCTATCCCGTCATGCTCAAGGCCGCCGCCGGAGGTGGCGGCAAGGGCATGCGCCTGGTCGCTGCCCGCGGGGAGCTCAAGTCGGCGCTCGAAGGCGCGCAGAGCGAGGCACAGCGCTCGTTCGGTGACAGTGAAGTCTACATCGAGAAGGCCATCGTCAATCCCCGGCACATCGAGATGCAGATCCTGGCCGACGAGCACGGCAACAGCGTCTACCTCGGCGAGCGCGAGTGTTCCATCCAGCGCCGCCATCAGAAGGTGCTCGAGGAATCGCCTTCGCCCCTGGTCGACCCCGATATGCGCCGCCGCATGGGAGAAATCGCGGTCCGCGTGGCTCGCGCCGCCAACTACACCAACGCCGGCACCATCGAGTTCCTGGCCGACCAGGAAAGGAATTTCTACTTCCTCGAGATGAACACGCGACTGCAGGTGGAGCACCCGGTCACGGAGCTGGTCACCGGACTGGATCTCGTCCATCTGCAGATTCGCATTGCCGCCGGCGAGAGGCTGCCCTTCACCCAAGACGACATCCACATGCGCGGCCATGCCATCGAGTGCCGCATCTACGCCGAGGATCCCGACAACAATTACTTCCCCAGCCCCGGCCGCATCACACTGCTGCTGGCCCCTTCGGGGCCTGGCATTCGTTGTGACAGCGGCATGTTCGAAGGCTGGTGCGTGCCCATCGATTACGATCCCCTGCTCGCCAAGCTGGTCGGCTATGGCTCCGACCGCGAGCAGGCCATTTCGCGCCTGGTGCGCGCGCTCAACGAATATTTTGTGGGTGGCCTCCAGACCAATATCTCGCTCTTCCGCCGCATTTTAAGCGATCCCGGGTTCCGCTCCGGCCGCCTCGATACCGGATACCTCGACCGCCTGCTGAAGACGCCACCGCCCGAGATCAAACGCGAAGCCGCCGGGGTGGCCGCCATCGCCGCCGGACTGTTCGCGATTCTCGAGCCCGACGCCACCGTGGCTACCAACGGCGCCGGCAACGGCGCCAACGCAGTCTCCGAATGGAAGAAGCTGGGCAGGAGGGAAAGCCTCAGAAGCGGATAGGCCCAAATCATGGAGCCCAATTCATGATCTACGACGTCACCATCGACGGCCAGAACTACCGCCTGGAACTCGACCGCATTGACGGCCGTTGGCAGTGCCGCCTCGACGACCGCGAGGTCCAGATGGATGCGATTCTTGCCCGGCGGGACGTGCTCTCGCTCATCATCAGCGGCACGTCTTACGAGGTCAAACGTGAGCGCACTTCCACCGGCCTCAACCTGTGGGTCGGTCCGGTGCGCTATGCCGCCGAATTGCGCGATCCCCGATCCCTGCGCAGCCGCAAGGGCACGGGCGCCGATGAAAAGGGCCCGCGAAAGCTGGTCGCGCCCATGCCCGGCAAAGTCGTGCGCCTGCTGGTCGCGGAAAAAGCCCGGGTCGAAGCCGGACAGGGCATCCTCGTGGTCGAGGCCATGAAGATGCAGAACGAAATCAAATCCCCCAGGGCGGGAATCGTGCAGAAGTTGGTCGCTGCCGAAGGCGGTGCCGTCAACGCCGGAGACGTCCTCGCCATCGTCGAATGAGTCCATCCCTGTAACAACTGTAACCCGCTCCTGATTACCGTTAGCTGCCCGCCGCCGCATCGCCCACTCCCAAGCCCCACAGAACTCGGTCCCAGCCTGCGGAGGGCCACAGCCAACCGTGAGGACAAGTCCGCGCGTAATCTGGTGGGCTCCCCGAGCGGGATGAAACAGTCATTACCCATGACCTATTTTCCCCAACCCAATCCGGCCAAACGGGCGCGTCGCCTGAAGCTGGGCGGCTCGGTGGCGGTGGCGATCCGGTCCGAAGGTGCCGAACCGGTTCGCGCCAAACTGTACTCCCTTTCGACCACTGGCGGCCTGCTCGTCCTCGCCAAGGCTCTCGAACAGGGGGATTTCGTGGAAGTTGCCTTTCAGACCAGCCAAGGCACGGTTCGCGGCATGGCTGAGGTCCTGGCCGCCCAATCCGAGTCTCCCTCGAGCTGTCTGCAGCCTTTTCGTTTCGTGGCCATGGATGACGACGACCACGACAAACTGCGAATGGCCATGGACTTGCTTATGGACCACTCTGCCGGAGTCGCCACCACCAAGCCGCGCTCGCTCTAGCGGACTCCTACTGCATCCTGGAGAGACGCAGTTCTGCTGCCTCTCAGATGGCTGACAAATTACAACGCTCGCATCGCTTATTTTGGGAAGGGTGGGGCTTCCACTTGCGGCGGAAGCGGGCTTATTTCACTATCCCGTTCGAGTCCAGGATCTGTTGCGCGTAATAATTCTTGACCTTGGCTTCGTCGCGTAGGACGTCGTAGTATGCCCCCTTCAGGAGCTGCTCGCGGCGGTCGCGAAGTTGAGAGCGAATGGCCTGCTGCACCTGGGGATTGGCCAACTCCCGCTGCCCCGCGGGCTCCTTGGCCATCAACTTCACAATGCGGTACCCCAGCACCTGCTTGTTCATGGGATTAACGACCGGAATGATCGGGCTGTCTTCACCCGGCTTCAGCCGCGAGACCGCCTCCCGAGTCAGCGGGTCCATGTTCTTGAGCGACGATTCCGGGGTGAAGCCCTCGTCCCCGCCGTTCCCCGCCGTGTCGTTGTCCTCCGAATAGTTCATGGCCAGCGTGCCGAAGTCGTCGCCGCTTTCCAGCCGGTTCAGCAGCATCTGGATCTTCTTGTGGGCATCGGCTTCGTTCTGCGCCTTGTCGTTTTTCAGGTTGTGAACCTGCCCCGGTGCCGTAGTCACCACGATCTGCGCCAGGTGATACTGGGGCTCGATGACGTTGAACTCCGCCTTGTGTTCCTTGTAATAGTTGGTAACGTCCTGATCGGTGATGTTGATCTTGGAGGTGACCTCCTTGTTCAACACTTTATCCACAGTGAGAGAGCGCCGCAGGTCGCGCTTGAAATCATCCAGCGTGATGTTCTTGTCCTTCAGGCGGACGTCGAATTCTTCCTTGGTGTAGGGTGACTTGATCTCGTTCAGCTTGCGCTCCACCTCGTCATCGGTGGCCAGCAGGCCCAGCTTTTCCGCCCGCCGCATGAGAATTTCGTTGTCGATGAGCTGATTCAACAGGCTCAACCGCAGGCTGGTCGCCTGCTCGCCCACCGGCTGCTGATCCGATCCCGCCGTCTGGTTCTGGTAGTACTTCTCGATGTCGGCGCGATAGATCTTGCGGCCGTCCACGGCGGCGGCCACGTCATCGCCGGGCTTCCGGGTTCCACAGCCGATGGAGAATAAGACGGCGCTGGTCAATCCAGCCGCCCAGACGAAGTGAACAATACGGTGGTTTTTCAATAGAACCTCCCCACTCGGACCGCAGTGGGATGCATCAAAATTGCGTCGGACGCAGAAAGTCAGCCCCGTCCACGAAAGACAGCTGTAGTCACGCTACTTGCCAGGTGGCTGCGGCGAAGCGCCCGCGGATGGCGGCGCCGTCGCCGCGGGATGTGCCGGCGCCGGCACACCAGCGGCTACCAAAGCGCTGTCCAGGATTTCGCGCACTTCGTTGATGGGCAAGGCCCCGTCCACGCGCTGGCCGTTCACATACATAGTCGGTGTCGCATCAATTCCCAGCGCCTCGCCTTCCTTCATCGACGCCTTGACGGCATCGTCATTCTGCGCCTTGATGCAGGCCTCCAGCTTGGGCATGTCCAGGTTGTGCTTCTGGCCCTGGAGCAAAGCCATCTTGTCCAGCAGGGCAGACTGCGGATCGCCCCGTTTTTCGTTATTCACGTCTTTCTGGTTGGCGTGAATAAAATCGGCGAAATCCCAGTAGGCATCGCTGCTCTGCGCCGCCAGGCAATTGGCGTTCACCGCCGCACGCGTGGCCCAGGGATGAATCGTCGCCAGCGGATAGTCTTTGTAAATAAACAGCACCCGGTCGCCGTATTCCTTCAAGAGCTCGGGAAACAGGGTCTGGTGCAAACGCGAGCAAAACGGGCACTCGAAGTCGTCGAAGTTCACCGCCACAACCTTGGCGTCCCGGTTTCCTCGCGTCGGACGCCCCGCCACGTTGATCTTCTTCATCACCTCGACAAAAGGATCCTTGGTCAGGTCCATCCTGGTGAAGCGCACCAGGCTCTTCCCATCCTTGGCCAGCAGAAACTCAACCTCCTGCTTCTTGTTATCCCCGGCCAGGGAGATCGTGACTTGGTCATAGTTGGGAAACTCGCTCGGCCGCAACTGGCCCACGGTGACCTTCACCTCGGGCGGAATCTTGTAATAACTGCGCACCTGCCGCTCTACACGCATCGCCACATCGGGTGGGACGGACTGGGCCGAGCAACCCAGGCAAATCAGCAGCAAGACAAGGATCGAACGTCGGAGCAACGTCACTAGGAACCGCCTGTACATTGAGAGTAAGGAAGATTATCTCATACGCGCGCCAAATGCCCCCCGCGCCGCTCGGCACCCCGGAGCCCACCGGTACCGGCAACCTCGGCTGAACCCGGGCATCGGCGCGCCCACGGGTAAGGCGAGGCCTCTCCAGGCGACACGTCATCCGCGAAGGCCAAGCCTGCGGTACAGTGTGTCACCCCAGCGTCCCGGCACCATCGGTAGGTTCGTCGCCGGGGTTCTTTGTTTGGCGTGCGGTTTGGCGTGCGGCACACATCCGAGCGGCGCAAGCCCAGAGGCGCCGCGGCGGCATTCCTCAGCCTGGCGCATAAGCGCCGGGAAACCCCGCACGAGTCCGCTTTCAGCGGACGCTGCCCCGCCCCAGCTCCCCTACCGGCAAAAGCGCATTCATCGAACCCGAGCGGAAGCCCTCCAGGTCGAGGGTCACAAACTTGAACCCCAGGTCTTTGAAAATGCGCGCCAGTTCCGCGGCCATCGCCGCATCCAGCGCCCGCGGCAACTCCTCCTTGGCGATCTCGATGCGCACAATCTCGCCGTGATGCCGCACCCGCACCTGGCGGAAGCCCAGCGCCCGCAACGCGTCCTCACCCTGCTCCACCACGCTGAGCGCCTCGCGGGTCACCACACGCCCATACTCGATACGCGACGACAGGCACGCCGACGCCGGCTTATTCCAGATCCGCAACCCCGCCTCGCGCGCCAACTCGCGAATCTCCTGCTTCGTCCATCCCCCTTCGAGCAAAGGAGCCGCTACCTGATGCTCGGCTGCCGCTTTCTGCCCAGGCCGGAAGTCCCCCTGGTCATCCAAGTTGACTCCGTACGCGATGGTGCGGAACCCCCGCGCCGCGCGCAACGATTCCATCACCGTGAACAGCTCGTCCTTGCAGTGAAAGCAGCGTGCCCCGTCATTCCGCAGATATTCCGGACGATCCATCTCCGCCGTGTGAATGATCTCCACCGGGATGCCCTGCTCCCGGGCGAAGGCCAGAGCGTCGTCGAACTGACTGCGCGCCAGGCTGGCCGAATCCGCGATCACCGCCAGCATCTCTCCACCCAGCACTTGATAGGCACACCACGCCAGAAACGCCGAATCCACCCCTCCCGAGTAGGCCACCAGCGTCCGGCCATAGCCGCGCAGTTTCCCTTCGAGCAAAGCGCGCTTCGTCTCGAGTTCCGCCGAGAAAGCCATGTTCCTGACTATCCTAATACCAAGTGTGGCCCCTGGCCCGCCTATCCTACTCACCCCCCCGGGGCAGCTCTGTGCGTACTCACGCCCCTCACGGTCGAAGGGTCCGGCGGGCAGCTCCACAACCGCCGCCTAGAACAATTTCTCCTGCCGTCGCAGATTTCCGAACGATCCGATGTTGGCCAGCGAGAAAATGAAGCGATACTGATTCTCATTCCGCACCGAGCCCAGCGCGAAGCGGCGATATTCCACGCTCAGCCCGCAACAATCCCAGTTGTAAGCAGTTTCGACCGAAGCGTATTGCAGGAAGTTCAAGGTCGCATCGAAGCCCACGCTGGCGGCTCCGCTGAACCCGCGCTTGTTGGTGTGCCCATACCCCGCGGCCAGGCGAAATTGATTAAACCTGGGCGTCGCAACGCCACCGCTGGTGGTGGTGGTGGTGTCGCCCTGCTCGCGCAGGTAGGCGTCTCCCGCTCCAAAGGTATATTCGCCGATGTGATAATTCGCCAGCACGGTGCTGGTGTTGACCAGCCCACCTTTGAAGTCATAATCGAGATCCCACTCGATGTCGGTCCGGTTGCTGCTGTTCACCCGCAAGCGTGAAATCAGTGGCGACAGGCGCCGCGCATTCACCAGAAAAGCGATCCCCGTCAAATCTGCGGTCGTGGTCAGCACATTCCGCACTCCGGGAAGCAACGCTCCGCCGAACGTCGGATCGAAAAAGTACTTCTGCGCCAGTTCCCAGGTCACCACCTCGCGCGTTTCCGGGCCCGCCTGGCAGGGAATCTCCTTGGGAAGAGGCTGTCGCTGCCAGGGAATCCGGCTCTGCGGCACCGCTGCTCCCACCGCTAGCAGCGGCATGCCTCCCGGGCCGCAGTCCTCCGCTTTCTGGGAAGAGCGCTTGGCGTAAAAGCGGTTCACGACGGCGTACTGCACCTCGTTGGTGTTACTGAGAATGTCGCGCTCGTCGAAGCGCAATACGCGGCTGAAATTGTTCACTCCGGTCACGTAGTCGTACACCACCCGCGGTTCCACCACATGCTTCCACTTGCGCCCGAGAAAGTCCTTGTCAAACACCCGCTCCAGCGCCGGGGGCCGCACCTCCATTCTGCCCTCAAGCGCCTTCCGGTTCAGGGGATCGCTCAGCGGGGTCGTGCCAAACGATGTCAACAGCTGCTCCGTGTAATAGGTGTCGCGCAGCGAGAGTTCCGGCCGCAGCGCCCATCCCATGAACTGCACCGGCATCGACAGGCTGGGATGCAGATCGAACCGTCCCACCAGCTGCGCCGTGCGGAATCCCGGTTCGCTCCTCGACAGCCCCTCGCCCACCACGTCGTACGACCAGTAAAACGGCGTGCGCCCGATCTGCCGGTCGACCGTCGACGACTCCAGACTCGGGGCATGCAGAATCGTAATCACGTCGCCCGCCGTCGTGCTCTCGAAGTTCTGGTAGCGCTGCACCGAAGCGTTATATGAGTAGCCGTTGGTCGTATTCGACAAGAATCCCAGCGACTTCACTTCCGAATACACCGCCTGGGTGAAGGCTTCATTAAACGCCAGACGGAAAACGAACGAACTCAAATAGTCGATATTCGCCACCGCGCGGAAATTGTGATGAAAGGTCCCCTCGCCCTGCAGCCGTACATCCTCGCCCCCCTGCTTCATGGGCGGTGACCCGATACCCCGGTCGATGACGCCAAAGTAGTTCAGATCCACGAATGAGGTTTCGCTCGGCTGCGCGCGAAATTCGCCGTGCTGCGCCCACCCCCGCTTCGAGAAGTATTCCGCCCCCACTGTCCCGTCCATGCTGCGGTTCATCGCCCAGTACAGGCCTGCGCCGACAATCGTTCCCTTGGTCGACGACTGGCCGAAACTCGGCAGCAGGAAACCCGACTGGCGTCGCTCACGGTCCACCGGATACAGCACGTACGGCAGATAAAACACCGGCACTCCGCGCACCTGGAAGAGGCTGCGATGGATCTCCGCATTTGCCCCCACTTCCACCGTTGCCTGCCTCGCCGTGAACAGCCACTTCGGCCGCGGCAGTTCGCAGCTGGTAATACTTCCGTCGTACACCACGTAGTGCCCGGGGGACGTTTTATTGACCACTTTCCCGGTGAAGGCGAACGGGCTCGGCGAGGTCAGGATCATCCGCGTGTCCCGCAGCCGCATCCCCGTGGTGCCCACCACGTGTTCGAAGTGCCCGCTCTGGGAGCGCACGTTGTATACCGCGTGCGTCGCTTCTATGTGCTCGTCATACGGCCCCCCCTCGAGCACTACGTGACCATCGGCGTGCGCCTCGCCGGTTGCGGAATCGTAGGTCACCTCGTCGGCATAGAGAACGTAGCCGCGGTAGTGAATCTCCGCCTGCCCGCGCAGCTTGTACACCGTGCCCTGCTTCTCCTGCTCCAGCGCGCGCATGGTGATCTCTTCCCCCGGCTGATTTGAAGGAGCGGCGGGAAGTTCTTGCGGCGCGCTGGACGGATTCACGAACGACAGCAACTGGCTGGTAACTAGAGGAGGCGCCAGTAGCAGATGACAAACCACCGCCGCCGTGATAAGGAATCGAGTGCGGGAAGTCATCGCAAGCGCACGGATGCCCCGGGCCGATTGGACGCAGGGATTAGCTGACGTTAGCACGCCGCCGCCACCAGTGGCAAAGCCAGGCTCTCCGGCGCTCACGCTGACGCGAACACCTCGCCAACGGTTGGGAGGCGACGATCGCCCTGACCGCAGCCTGACATCCAATGACGGCCAGATTTGAGCTCGCTCCCGGCGAAGGCCCCTCCACTCCCATCATCCCCCGTGCCCCCGACGTCCCCGCGGGTGCGAGCTTCGAAGTGGAAGCGTCGAGCAACGACGGCCCGGCGAGTGAGGAGCCTCCGGGGCAGGCTGCCGCCCCCTCCTTCCCGGAACAGTCTGACCTCCTGGATCCCGCACCCGATCTTTCCTGGCGCAACGAAGTCGCCGCGCGTGTGAACCGCTACCGCGCCCGCCGCAGCCCGCACCAGCCGCGCTATCCTTCGCTCACGCTGAAGTTCGACCCCCCCGAGCCGAGGCCGGCTCCGCGCCACGAAACCGAGCCGCCCCCTCCCTCCGCGCGTCTCGCACTGCCCACCGCGCCCGCTCCTCCGGAACCCGCCGACGCGCTTCCACCAGCGGATAACGGCAAGCTGCTCGAGTTTCCCCGCCCCCTGACCATGCCGTCGCGGCCGCTCGATGAGCTCGCCGAGCCCGTGCTTGATCGTCCCCGTATCCTTGAGGTGCCTGAGGTTGCCCCGCCGCCCCCGGCGCTGGGCGGAATCCTCATCGAGCCCGCTGAAGATCGGCCCGAGGAAAAGCGCCCCGGTTTCGAGATTCCCCTGCAGTCCGCGCGCCTGTCACGCCGTATGATGGCCGTCGCCATTGACGCCATCGTCGTGCTCGCCGCCTGTGCCGTGTTCGCCTACGTCTTCTTCCGCATCACCCGCCAGATCCCCCCCCTCGCGCCCGCTCTCGGCATGGGAGCGATCCTGGCGGGAATCTTCTGGGCCGGATACCAGTTTCTCGCCCTCGTGTTCACCGCCACCACGCCAGGCCTGCGCCTGGCGCGCCTCGAACTGCACCGCTTCGATGGAAGCCCGGTTCCACGCAACCTGCGCCGCTGGCGGGTTGTGGCCTCCGTGCTTTCCGCCGTCTCCCTCGGCCTGGGCCACGCCTGGTGCTTCCTCGACGAAGATCAGCTATGCTGGCACGATCGCATCACGCGCACCTACATGGCCCCAAAAAGCTGAGGGCAAAGAGGTGGCGCCTCGCCCGTCCGATCGAGCCTGGCCCGATGGAGCCGCGAAGCGGCGCGACCCGCGGCGCAGCACAAAAAGAAAACCCGAGAGGATGCCCCGATGAGCCCTAAGCTGAGCCGCCGTCAAATGCTAACCGCCGCCTCGGCGGTCACCGTCGGTGCCGCAGTCCTGCCTTCCTTGGCCGCCTCCGAGCAGCCCCAGGCCTACCCGGTCGGCAAAGACCCCGGCAAACACGAACCTCTTGCCAATTTCAAATTCGACCTCGAAGCCACCACCGGATGGGTGGGCGAGGCCGGTTCCGCCAAGGAAGCCACCGTCGAGGAGTTCCCCGCCTCTCAGCACATAGCTGGCGTCTCCATGCGTCTGAAGCCCGGCGGCATCCGCGAATTGCACTGGCACGCCATCGCCGCCGAGTGGGCCGTCGTTCTCAATGGTACGGTCCGCACCACTGTCATCTCTCCCAACGGAGAGTCGGCCACCGACATCTTTCAGCCCGGCGACATCTGGTATTTCCCCAAGGGCCACGGCCACGCCCTGCAGAATATCGGCAACGACGAGGCCCACTTCGTGCTCGGGTTCGATGACGGACACTTCTCCGAGTTCGGCACCTTCAGCATTACCGACTGGATGGCCCGCACTCCCCCTCACATCGTCGCCCGCAATCTCAACCTCGATCCCGCCACCGTCGCCAACCTGCCCAAGAAAGAGCTCTACATCCTTCCCGGAAAAATTCCCCAGAACCCGCTCGAGGAGAACCTCGCCGACGATCTCGAGACCTCGCAGTCGCCACACAAGTTTCGCCTGTCGAACATGAAACCCCTGAGCTTCCCCGGCGGATGGGAACGCATCGTGACCGCCAAGGAATTCCCCATCAACACTACCCTGACCTCGGTCATGCAATACCTCGAACCCGGCGCCTTCCGCGAGCTGCACTGGCATCCCAACGCCGACGAGTGGCAGTACTACATCAGCGGCCACTCCCGCGTCACCGTCTTCGGCGCCCACGGTCGCGCCCAGACCGAAGAATTCGGCCCTGGTCAGGTCTGCTTCATTCAGCAGGGCTTCGGACATTACGTCGAACAGGTGGGCAGCGAACCGGTCAAGTTCTTCGCCCTGTTCAACAGCCCCACGTTTGAAGAAATCTCCATCTCCAAGTGGCTCGCCGGGAACCCGGCCTCCATCATTTCCGACAATTTCCTGATCGCCAAACAAGAGGTAGCCCGCCTCCCCCGCAAGGCCCTGGGGATCGTGAAATAGGATTCGAGGGGTCAGAAATCACCGGAGCAGAAGTCACGTGGGGACGGGCGCCCTTCTCCCCTTCCGGTCAAGCGAAGCTCGACAGATCGGCGGACCTTCGATCGAGGGCGGCGACGGACTTCCGAGCGTCTCCCGGTCTCCGAGTGAACCTTCGCCTTTGTTATGCTAGATTTCTAAGATTGCGCCAACGGCGCAGTTATGTCTACGCCTGCTGAAACCATCAGACGCCCGGCCGTCAAGGTGTTCGTCGCCACCACGGTGATGCTCACCTTCATCTCCTTCTGGCGCGCCGCCGCCATCGTTCTCTCCGATCTCGCCTCCTCCGCCTACTACGCCGGCGGCGACGCCGAAAAGGTCATCGGCAAGAGCGCTCCCTGGTTCATTCTCGCGGTCATGCTGTTCAGCTACGCCGTGCGAGCACTCTACATCGAGTCGAGCAGCATGTTCGTCCGCGGCGGCGTCTACCGCGTTGTCAAAGAGGCCATGGGCGGCACCCTGGCCAAGTTCTCCGTCTCCGCTCTGTTGTTCGATTACGTCCTCACCGGACCCATCAGCGCCGTCTCCGCCGGACAATATCTCGCGGGCCTCATCGAAGACATCGGCCGCTACACTCACCACCCCTACATCTTCTCCGAAGATCATTTCGCCGCCGCCTTCGCCATCGTCATCGTCATCTACTTCTGGTGGAAGAACATCCAGGGCATCCACGAGTCCAGCGAAAAAGCCCTGCAGATCATGATTATCACTACCGTCATGGTCGTGATCCTCCTCGTCTGGTGCACCCTCACCGTCTTTCGCGTCCCCATCCAGATTCCGCCCAACCCGCTGCACCCGGGGGTGGTTCCCATCAACAAGGAATCCATGGGCTGGCTTTACGGCACGGTCTTCAGCCATCTGACCTGGGTCATCCTGTTTGTCGGCTTCGGCCATTCGGTCCTGGCCATGAGCGGCGAGGAAACGCTCGCCCAGGTCAACCGCGAAATCGAGCATCCCAAGCTCAGAAACCTGGAAAAAACCGGGCTGGTGATTTTCATCTACAGCCTGCTGTTCACCTCACTGGTTTCCTTCTTCGCCGTCATGATCATCCCCGATCAGGTTCGTCCCGATTACTTCGCCAACCTCATCGGCGGCATCACCATGTATCTGATCGGTCCCGCGACGCTCAAGCTCCTCTTCCACGGATTCGTTGTACTGGTCGGCGTGCTGATTCTCGCGGGCGCCGAAAACACCTCGATCGTCGGCGCCAACGGCGTGCTCAACCGCGTGGCCGAAGATGGCGTGCTGACTTCCTGGTTCCAGAAGCCGCAGCACAAGTACGGCACCAGCTACCGCATCATCAACCTGGTCGTCGGCCTGCAGCTGCTCACCATCATCCTCAGCCGCGGCAACGTCTACCAGCTGGCCGCCCTCTATGCCTTTGGCGTGATCTGGAGCTTCGCCATGAAGTCGCTGGCGGTGCTGGTGTTGCGTTTCACCGAGCCTGGCACCCGGGAGTGGAAAGTGCCCGGCAACTTCCACCTGGGAAAGACCGAAGTGCCATTCGGACTGGTGGTTATCACCGTCGTGCTGTTTACCACCGCCATTGTAAACATCTTCACCAAGCACCAGGCCACCATCGCCGGAGTCATTTTCAGCATCGTCTTCTTCGCCATCTTCACCTACTCCGAGCACCGCACCGCCCGCGAGCGCCACGGAAAGCCGGAAAATGTCGACCAGTTCCGCGTGTACGGCAACCAGGAACTGGGCAGCGGCGCCATGGGCGTGCGCCCCGGAAACATCCTGGTGGCCGTGCGCGATCCCCGCAATCTCTATTACCTGCGCGAGACGCTCGCCCGCACCAACACCGCCCGCCAGGACATCGTGGTCATGAGCGCGCGCCTATACCACCGCGAACACTCCTTCAGCGGCAGCGACGTATTTGAAGCCGACCAGATCTTTGATCACTACGAGCAGGAGCTGTTCACTGCGGTTGTCGCGGTGGCGGAAAAAGAAGGGAAGCCCGTTTCTCTACTGGTGGTTCCCGGCACCGACGTGTTCGAGGCCTTCGTCGTCACCGCGCAGCGTCTCGACTCGAGCATGATCGTTTGCGGCCTCTCCAACAAGCTCTCCGCCGACGAACAAGCCAAGCTCACCGGAGACGCCTGGGAGCGCCTGCCCGAACCGCGCCCCCGGCTGACCCTCGAAGTGCACGCGCCCAACGGAGTGGTGCGCGAGTATCCCCTCGGCCCTCATGCCCCGCGCATGCGCCCCCAGGACCTCGAGCTCATGCACAAAGTCTGGCTCGACATTACCACCGACCCCCGCTACGCCGGAGCCCATCACTACCATATCGTCGCCCTCGCGCTCGAAGAGCTGCAGAAAGAGTTGAACAGCGACAAACGCGAAGAAATTCTGCGAAAGCTTCTCAACGACATGCAACAATCCGGCGACGGCGCCAGCCCGCCACCCAACGCCCCGTAGCCTCGGCTGCCCGGGGCAAGAAGCATTTCGCCTTCTTACCATGGGATAGATGCACCTCACTGCGTCTCCTCTAAGCCCCCATCCCGTCGTTGTGTTGCAATAAAAAAAAGACGCAAGCGAAGCCGCGCCTCTAGAGAACAGATTGCGAGAAACCAGAGATTTGTTGAGCTCGAATCAGACGAGACAGCGGGCCCCGGGCTATCCGACCCGGGGCTCGGCCCTTATTTCGCGACCGGAACTTCTTTGTCGTCGCTCATGCCACCCATCGGGCACTCCCCCTGCTGGCAGCACGCCATCGCCTTGTCTCCGTCTTTTGCGCAGCAGGCGGCTTTCGCGCACGCCGCCATCTTCTTGTCGGCCTGCATGCACTTGCCTTCTTTCATGCATGCGTCTTTTCCCGCACCACACGCCATCGCCTTGGCGTCCTTGGCAGCCATGTCATGCCCGCAGCACGAGTCGCCGCTCTTCGCGTCCCCCATCTTCTGGCAGCAGGGGCAGCTCGATTCGGCCCTGCTTTGGGCCGGCGCGGTTTTGTCAGGTGTGGGAGTGTGGGCCCAGCCAAGCGCGCTCAGGGCCAGCATCAATATCACGATGTTCAGGAATTTCATTGCTTCATCTCCGTATCAGTAGGTTCGTGTTTGGTTGCCGCTCGCAGCCAGAGCGCACACAACCTTCTAGATGCGGAGAATCATGCCCAGATCGAGGCATGATCGGAAGGGAGAAGCCGCATCCGGCGTTGCCGCCTCGGCCGTGGTCTCAACCGGGGCGAAGGGCACAAAGCCGGTGGCCTGGAGTTCCTGCCGGGGCGAGGGAGAAACCGCCGGCAGAGTCGTCGTGCGATCGGAGGATACGCAGCAGCGCCCCGAGCCGCACATGGCGGGCGCCGATAACTGCTCCATCGGCACATGCATCCGCCCGCAACAGCGATGACGCGCTCCCGCAGCGAGCATGGCCAACGTCAGGGGCGTCCAACTCAAACCCAGGATCAACAACAGCGCCGCTGCCAGCAATTTTTTCATCATGAACCGCGCCTTTCAGTCTCGTCCAACCACCGGGGCACGGTCTGTGACTGCGGTCACAAGCGGCTGGGGCAATCAAAGTCCTTCGCTATGGCACGGTTTCCTCCGCCTCTTCCGAGCGTGCACTTTCGTTGCCGCGCACATCCACCGCTGACACCGAATAAAAGTACCTGCGTCCGGAAAGCACGGCGACGTCGCGGAACGATGGAGTCGTCACCAGGTCGCGATTGATCTTCACCGCCGTCCCACCCTCCTCACGACGGTAGATGTTATATCCCGCTAGATCCGGCTCAGTGTTGGGCGCCCACACCAGATCGACGCCGGGCTGCTGCCCCACTCCGGTCGCCACCGCTTCGAGGCCGGCGGGCACGGCCGGCGGAAACACATCGTGCGTGAAAACCTTCACCACCGGGGTGTCCTCTCCCTCGAGCAGTGTTTCCCCTTTGCCAGGCTGCGCGATCTCGGTAAGCACCGTGGCGTGATAGTGGTATGTCTTCTCCCACTCGAACCCGCGGTCGGTAAACGTCGTCGCGTCCAACGGAACCTCACCCGCCACCAGGTCGCCTTTGTCCTCATCCCCGCGCCGAGCGATGCGAATCCGGTGGTTCAATCCCGGCGTCTCGGGCGGCGCCGGTAACGCGCTCCAGGTGAGAACCACTCCGTCCACTTTCACCTGCGCGTCGAAGTTCGCCGGCGGCGGCAAGGTTGGGACGGCCGGCACCTGCGTCAGGTTCGAAAGTCCGGCGGTGCGCTCATGGGTGTTGAAAACCGAGACGGCATAGGTGATCACCGCCTCTGGGTCGAGCGATTGCATTTCGCGCGGCAGGGTATCAGTGTAGCTGGCTTCGACCCTGGGAGGCTTCTCTCTGTGACCTTTCTTTTTCTCCGGCAGGGCGACGGGAAACTGCGAGGCGGAAACCTCGCCCGCGGGATGATCGCAGTCGGCAATCTCACTGCCGGCGGCGCGGCAGATGCGCGTGGTTCCCATGTGGCGGATGTTCTGCTTGTCCACCGTTTGCGTGGGTACGGTCCAGGTGAGAGTGACCCGGTCGCCTTTGCGCGTGGCCCGCAGATCGGTGACCGCCTGCGGCAGTTCGAGCGAGGGCGGCAGCGGCGGTCTAGGATTGGCGCAGCCGTAGAGACCCGCGGTCGCCGCGACCGCCACCAGCCATCTGAAGGTCAGGCGCTTCATGAACGGAAGCACAAGGGTATCAGAAGCTCTTTGGGCTTTGGACCCAAGTGTTGCGCGCTCGACTACTACCTGATAAGCCGTTGTCTTCTAGCATTTGCCTGACGGCGCCCAACACCTAACAGGCCAACTGTGCGCATTCTTTCACTGCGGCCTCTGAATCTGAACCGGCATCCGCTTGAGTTCTTCCTCGGCGGTGGCGGCCAGATAGGTTTGCATCTTCTGCATTGCTTCGCGCGACTGCGCCGGGTGTTGATGGTGGTGCTGGGCCGGAAGGTGGTGCTGGGCTGTTTTCCGATGACCCAGATGTCCGTAAAACAGCGCTTATATCTGTGGAGTGATGGAGGTGGCCCATGAACCGTTCGATGTATCCCTTATTCTCCCTCGGGGTGTGCCTGATAATTTTGTTGTTTCTAGTAGCCACGATTCCGATCCACGCGCAACCGTACGCCTATGTAACTAATTTCGCGACGGTGTCGGTCATTGACACGAAAACCAACACCGTAACGGCGACAATACCGTTTGGAAATGGCTTCAATGCATAGCTGTGACTCAAGATGCGAGTCGCGCGTATGTGACGAGCCATCTCGACTCCACCGTGTATGTCGTTGATGGAGCAACCAACACGGTGATTGACACAATAGTTGCTGCAGCTCCTACAGGAATAGCGGTCAATCCAAGCGGAACGCAAATCTATGTGGCTAGTGACGGGGCACAAACCGTCACCGTTATTGATACGGCGACTCATGCTATAACTGCGACCTTTCCTTGGGGTGACTCTGGGATAGCCATCAACCGCACAGGGACCCGTGCCTATTCGACGTTTGGCAGCTCTCCAGGCAGAGTTCAGGTCATTGATGCGGTGAACCAAAAGCAAATTGGTTTCATAGAGGTTAGAAACGTTGCATTTGGTATCGCCGTTCATCCGAACGGTACCCTTGCATATGTGACGAATAACGCCTCTAACTCTGTATCTGTCATTGATACCGTACAGAATAAAGTAATTGGATCGATTCGGGTTGGGCTTTCCCCAGCGGGGATAGCGGTTTCATCGGCAGGCGATCGCGCCTATGTGGCAAATTTTGCGGACAATACCGTTTCCGTAATCAATCTTGCGAGCAACGTCGTTATCGACAATATCACTGTTGAAACGGCTCCAGTTTGGATCGCGTTGACTCCACACGGAACAAGTGCATATGTAGCTAACTATGGATCAAATACAGTATCAGTTATTGATACCGCTAGTGACTCGGTAATTGATAGCATCGCCGTTGGTACGAATCCAACCTCTGTAGGCATAACTCCGGGACTTGGGCCGCCTACTAGTAAGGAGCAGTGCAAGAATGGTGGTTGGCAGCTCTTTACTTTCCCGAGGGAATTCAAAAACCAAGGGGATTGCATCAGTTACGTCAACCACAGCAACTGAATCCCCAGCAGGCCCATTAATGTCCGGACCAACCATTGCCTTTCGCGTAAAGGCTGGGCAGCGAATGCGAGCCGATGTCGATGAAACAGGGGTCCTGCAGGGTTACGCTCGGGCGCGGCAGTGGTGGGCATTCCCGTAAGCTCTTACGCTCCGGGGCCAGGGCAAAGCAGCACAGAACACGCACAGTACGAAGTAACAGGCTTTGTAATCAGCAGCTTCCAGGCAGACGTCGGGTCATGAACCTAACGTTCCCTCTTCCTGAGGTAGGTGTCGTTTCTCGGGCTGGAGAAGAGGAGCTTTCGACCCATGCGTCTGGTAAAGGAGAACTTGTCCTGGTGCCGATAAAGGTAGTCCGCACTAACCCCGGGGCGCTCGGCGCGGCATCCACGGCCAGCAGTTCATCGTGTGCTGTAGCCGGTGCCGACGTGCTCAATTTGATCTGGCACGTTGCTCGGATTACTTCCAGTTCGACTAACAACTAAGCGCATCGAGAAGATCGAGGTCACTCAAGAGTCCGTTCCGAAAGAACTCAACGACATCATCGAGGCGGCAAAGGCCGCAGGCGCCGGAGCGATAGCAAATCACCGCTACTTCCCAATGTGGAACCGGGGCGCGACGGGCGGCGACGCCTTGGCACAGGCCGGCCCTTCTCAGCCGAGCAATTCTTTCACCCCCTCGCGGAACACCCGGCTGTGGTGATCTATGTCCTCCTTCGCAGTGACCGGCGACATCAGCGCCATATTGTGAAACGGAGTGAGCAGGATGCCGCGGTTCAGGGCATAGAGATGCAGAAAGCGCTCAAGTTCGAAATCCATGGCATCGTGCGCCTGGGTACCGTTCTTGGCCGCGGTGGGAGAAAACTGATATTCGGCGCGGCAGCCGAGGCGCGTGACATTCCAGGGGACACCGAACTGGGCAATCGTCTTGGCAACCCCGTCGGTCCAGCGCTCGGCAAGCGGGATCATCTGATCAAAAGCGGCGTTGGTGAGAACTTTTTCCAAGGTTGCCCGCATCGCTGCCAGCGACAGAGCGTTTCCGGCCAAGGTTCCGCCGATGCCCCCGGTGTCGCAGTCCTCGAGGTTGTGCCGGTCCTGAATGCGCCGGGCGACTTCGCGGGTGAATCCGTAGACCGCGCCCGGCACGCCCGCCCCGATGGCTTTGCCGAAGACGAAGAAGTCGGGCTGGAGATTTTCCGCGCGGGTGTAGCCGCCCGGCCCGGCGCAGATGGTGTGGGTCTCGTCGATCACCAGCAGGGTGCCGTGCTTGCGGGTGATCTCGCGCAGTGCGGGGTGATATCCAGGCTCGGGATGCACGATGCCGACATTCGTCATGACCGGCTCGGCCAGTACGCAGGCGACGTCCCCCGGCGCGAGCGCCTGCTCGAGCGCGGCCAGATCGTTGAACTCGACGACTTTGGTGGTGACAGCCGGGTCGACCGGCGGGCCGATGTTGCCGCGCCGTGCCTGCGCAACGCCGTCTTTCAGCGTGATGAAGCTTTCATCCACCGTGCCGTGGTAGCACCAGTTGTAGACCAGGATCTTGGGACGGTTGGTGATCTGGCGGGCCAGGCGAATGGAGAAGCGGTTGGCGTCGGTGGCGGTAAGAGCGAACTGCCAGTAGGGAAGGCCGAAGCGCTTCTGCAATTCCTCCGCCACAAAGACGGCGTCTTCGCTGGGCAGCATGAGGGTGATTCCGCGCTGGAGTTGTTCTTCAGCGGCTTTCACCACGGCGAAAGGCGAGTGTCCGGTCATGGCGCCGGTGTCGCCGAGGCAGAAGTCAATATAGCGGTTTCCGTCGACATCGAAGAAATGCGCGCCCTGGGCCTCCCGCACAAAGGGAGGGAAGGCTCCGGCCCATTTCATCATCCAGTTCATGGGCACGCCACCCAGCAGCGACTTACAGGCGCGCTCGAACAGAGCTTTTGACTTGGGACGATCGTGCACAAACCGCTGCTGCTCGCGTTCCATGAGATTTTTCAGGCGCCCGCGCTCGACCGTGGCCATCAGGATTAGTTTCCTCGTAACCAGAAATTGCCGAATAAGCCGGTGTTCTTGAAAGCTGAGCGGGAGATTATACCTTCCATGACGCGAACCGTCCTGTCTCGTTGCTGCGTGCCGGGCATGCTGCCGCTTGCCGGCGGCCTGAGCGCGGCAAGCAATAAGAAAGCTCGCGGGCGACCCCTCTCGAGGCTCTCAGGTTTTGCCGGGCCTCCAACTCTACACCTCCTACAAACTCCGGCCGGCCGCCGCGGCTGAGGACCAAGCCCACTGGAAGTTGTAGCCGCCCAGCCAGCCGGTCACGTCGACGACTTCGCCGATGAAGAACAGTCCCGGAACCTTGCGGCTCTCCAGGTTCTTGGCGTGCAGCTCATCGCTGTCCACGCCCCCGGCGGTGACTTCAGCTTTTTCGTAGCCCTCGGTGCCCGCGGGTTGAATCCGCCAGGCGTGAAGCTGCTTCTCGAAGTCCGCCAAGGCGGCGCTCGTCCATCCCGAGGGGGGATGTAGTTCCAGCCGGCGCGCCGCCAGACGGGCGGGAAGAAGGCCTTCGAACGCGGCCTTGAGCGCGGCAGGCGTTCGCGGAGCCTGGGTATCGCGAAAGCGCGCGGTCACGTTCCGTGACGGCGCCAGGTCAATAACCACCGGGTCCGGCTTCTTCCAGTACGAGGAAATCTGCAAAATCGCTGGGCCGCTCAGCCCGCGATGGGTGATTAGCATCCTCTCGCGAAAGCTGTGTCGGCCGGTCGAAGCCACCACATCGGCGGAGACGCCAGCCAGGTCGCAATAGCGCCGGCGATCTTGCTCCTCGAAGGTCAGTGGGACCAGACCCGGCCAAGGAGTGCGAATTTTCAATCCGAACTGGCTAGCCAGGTCGTAGCCGAACGATGTCGCTCCCATCTTGGGGATGGAGAGCCCGCCGGTCGCGACCACCAGCACCGGCGCGCGGAACTCGGCGTTTTCCGAGCGCACGACAAATCCGGCGGTGCGCGTGACTTCGGCAATGGCTGTCTTTGGGAAAATCTGCACTCCGGCGGCACGGCACTCGGCGAGCAACATGTCGAGGATCTGCTGCGAGGAGTGATTGCAGAACAGCTGGCCGAGCGTCTTCTCGTGGTAGGGAATGTGATGCCTTTCGACCAGCGCGATGAAGTCGGCTGGGGTGTAGCGGGCGAGAAGCGACTTGGCAAAGTGGGGGTTGGAGCAGAGAAAGTTCTCCGCGCGGCATTCGCGGTTGGTGAAGTTGCAGCGTCCGCCGCCGGAGATGAGGATTTTCTTTCCCGGGCGATCGGCGCGCTCGAGGACAGCCACCCGGCGCGAGCGCTTGCCGGCTTCGATGGCGCACATCAGGCCGGCCGCGCCGGCTCCGAGAATCAAGGCGTCGAATTTATGGGTCACGGGAACATTCTTCCGATTTGATCGCCAGAAACCTGCAGAGCCATCGGGCGGGAACCCGAGCGTTGAAACGCGGCCCTGGTTTTTGCTCCTCAGCCATGGCCGAAGGGCCGCCCTCATGGATTCCTGAACCGTTTTACGCCGTGCCCTCGCGCAATGCGTCCCGCCGCTTCGCGCGTCGATCCTCGATGGCGAGTCTCTCCCGGCCTCGGTCTCGCTTCACATATAAAACAAACTCAGCCGTGGGAGCGCGTATTTTTCGAGCAGGCGCTTGTGCACGTATTGCTGCAGCAATTGCTCAATCTGCTCGACGGGCATCCGGCTGCGGTATGGGGCCAGTTCGCGGTCAGCCTGGGCGCGTACCTTGACCAGCTCGGCATCGGGAGTGGCGGCCAGCAGAGCGGCAAACAGCTTTTCCTCGAGCACGGTCAGCCGGCGCTCCAGATCTTCCAGGTGCACTGCGGGCTTGCCTTCGATTTCCTCTGCCAGCCGGCGCAGCGTTCCGGCGGTGTCGCGCGCCAGCGGGATAAGGGAAATGCCGCTGGCGGCGGGCAGTTTCGCGGCCTCCACCTGAGCGGCGCTGCGTGCGAGGAAGGAGGCGATCTCCGCGGACTGAAATCCGCGCTGCGGTTTGGTCTCTTCGCGCGCCACGCCCACGGCGGCTTCTTTCATTTCCGCGGCGGCGGCGAGGACTTCCTGCGCGCAGTAGCCCAGGGTGTTGACCTTGCGGGTCTTTCGCTTGCGCTGTTCGTGGTGTTCAAAAGTGGCGTCGATGCCGCGCAGCACGGCGGCCAGCGGTATGCCGGCGTCTTTCCAGACTTCGATCAGGGCCCAATCGACGGTCGAGAGCAGCAGCGCGCCTCGGAAACGGCGCTGGAAGTGCTCCTCGATCTCAGTAAAGTAATTGAAATAATTTTCCACGGAAAAATCAGCGCGTGCGGGGCTTGGGAGCAGGCCAGGGCTTGGCGGGTGGATCGACCTTTAAAACCGCGCCTTTGGTCTTGCCCGGCTGCGTCTTCGCCGTCGCATTGCGCTCCCAGATGATGCGCAGGCCTTGCAGGGTGAGGAACTCGTCGACATGCTTGATGTATTTCGAACTTGGCCCGATCAGCGGCGCCAGACCGCCGGTGGCTACAATTTTCGCATCTCTGCCCAGTTCGGGAAGCAGCTTGTCGAGGATGCCATCGACCAGCCCGAGATATCCATAGTAGAGGCCGGACTGCAGGCTACCCACGGTGTTAGTGCCAATGATGCGCGCCGGCTTGCAGATATCCACCCGCGGCAGGCGGGCGGTGCGCTCAAACAGCGCTTCGGCCGAGATGCCGATGCCGGGACAGATCACGCCGCCGAGGTATTCGCCTTTGGCGGACACGCAGTCGAAAGTGGTGGCGGTGCCGAAATCCACGATGATGCATGGACCGCCATACTTCTCGAATGCGGCCACGCCGTTGACGATGCGATCGGCTCCTACCTCGGCAGGATTCTCGTATTGCACCGGCATGCCGGTTTTCACACCCGGTTCGATGAACAGGGGCTTGGTGCTGAAGTAGCGCTCGCAGACTTGGCGCAAGGTGGAATCGAGCGGCGGTACGACTGAAGAGATCACGATGCCGTTAATCTTCGCGGGCTCGAGGTTGGCCATGGCAAAGAGGTTGCGGAACAGCACGCCGTATTCGTCTAGGGTGTGCGAGGGATTGGTGCCCACGCGCCAGTGGGCGACCAGCAGTTCGTAGTGCGGTTCAGCCGCGGGCAGTTCTTCGCCCTGAACCTTGGCCGCGCGCGCGAAGACGCCCAGCACCGTGTTGGTGTTGCCGACATCGAGAACCAGAAGCATAGCTTACTTGATGCTTTCCTCAGCGGCTGAAGCCGCCAACTCTCCGGTGCCGTATCGCCACGCCTGAAGCCGTGTGCCCTCCCGTTGCCGTTTGCAGCTCGGCGTCAGCCGGCAAACAGCTTAACCGCAAAGGGCGCGGAGATCACTTCGCGGTGGACGGGCGGTGAGACCGGTCCTCCGTTGGTTAAACCGCGGCCTTACTTTGCGCGTACTGTCCCGCTCAGCACTGTGCGCAGGCCATGGGGTGTTCGCACCAGCAAAAAGCCGCGCTCATCCAGTCCCTCGGTGATGCCTTCAAATCCCGGATTCTCCTCGACGCGCACCGGGCGTCCCTGGGCCCACGAGGAATGTTCCTGAAAACGCTGGAGCACCGAAGCGTGCGCCTCGGGCTTCTCCAGCAAAGCGCGATACTCGCGGTCGAGCGATTTTAGCAGCGTCGCACACAGTTCGATCCGCGACCACTCCCTTCCCGTGGCCAGGCGCAGCGAGGTCGCGGTCTCGCGCAGTTCGGCGGGGAAACTCTCCTGGTTTACGTTGATACCGATGCCCACGACCACGTAGCGCACCCGGGTGGCCTCGGCATTCATTTCGGTGAGGATGCCGCAGAATTTCCTGCCGTCAATGAGCGGGTCATTGGGCCACTTCAAGTCGGGATTCACGCGCGCGTCCACATGCTGCACCGCGGCGCGTACGGCGAGTCCGGCGGCGAGAGAAAGAATCAGCACGTCGGAGGGCGGGAGTGCGGGGCGCAGAATGACGGAGCAATAGATCCCTGTGGATTGCGGCGATACCCAGCTGTTCGCGCCCCGGCCCCGGCCCGCGGTCTGCTGCTCGGCGAGGAACACGGTGCCCTCGGGCGCGCCGCCGGCGGCGGCTTCCATGGCGGCTCCGTTGGTGGAGCCGATCTTGTAGTAGTGATGAACGTTCTTGCTGAAGAGCGTGCGCATGATGAGCGGCGCCAGCATGTCTGGGAGAAGCAGGTCGGGCACGGATTTCAGGCGGTATCCGGTGGCGGGATGGCCGGCGATGTCCACTCCCAGCGCGCGCAGCTGCTCGACCAGGCGCCAGATTTCCGAGCGGCTGGTTCCGATCTCGTCGGCGATCTTGGTGCCGCTGACGACGACGGTTGCGTGCCGGGTGAGCAGGCGGACAATGCGTCCCAGGCGCGCGTCCGTGCGCCGCGGAGTGTGTGAAGCCGGGTGCCCTCGCCCGTCGGCCGCCGGCGCGCGCTTTGGAGCCGTGCTTTTGATGCGGACATTATAAACAGTCGTCGGTCTTCGGCCGTTGCTCGTCAGCCAAACCTTTCCCGGTCAGAGGACCTCGTTAAGGCAAGCTCTCGACCGCAAAGGACGCGTAAGGATCGCGCGGCGAGGCTGCTTTTCGGGCAGAGATTTTGGCTTATGACCGACGATTAATCGGGCAGCACTCGAAGGCTCATGTCCACTGCTTTCGCCGAGTGGGTGAGGGCGCCCACGGAGATGAAGTCCACCCCAGTTTCCGCGTAGGCACGGATATTTTCCAGCTTGATGCCACCCGAGCACTCGAGCGGAATGCGACGCGACTCTCGCGCGCAGCGCTCGACCGCGCGACGCACATCCTCGACCGACATGTTGTCGAGCAGGATGGCTTCCGCCCCGTGGGTCAGCGCGTCATCGAGTTCGGTGAGGGTGCGCACCTCGATTTCGATAGGCTGCGAGCCGCGCCGGTTGCGGATGGCACGCTCCAGCGCGGGCACAATCCCGCCCGCGAGCGCGATGTGGTTGTTCTTGATGAGAATGCCGTCGGAGAGATCGAGCCGGTGATTCTGCCCACCGCCGCAGCGCACCGCGTATTTGTCGAGCACGCGCAAGCCGGGGATGGTCTTGCGCGTATCGAGCACCCGCGCCCGGGTACCGGAAACTTCGTCGACAAACTTGCGGGTGAGCGTGGCAATGCCGCTCAGCCGCTGCATGAAATTCAGAATCACCCGCTCGCAGGAGAGAATCACGCGCCCATTGTGCCGAATGACCGCGATCGATTGTCCCTTGTGCAGGCGGATGCCATCGAAAATCTCGGGATGCGTCGTGACTTCGTAATGGGAAGTCACCGCGCCGTCGAGCAGGGCGTAGACGTCGAGAATCCGCGAAACGGAGCCGATCCCGGAAAGAATGCAGTCTTCCTTGGCGAGGATGGTCGCTGAGGCGCGTTGGTTGGCCTCGATGCAGGCGTAGCTGGTGGAGTCGTGCGTGGCCCGATCCTCGTTCAGCGCGTTCTCGATGATGGCGGTAATTCGCCGGCTATTCCAGTCCATGAATTCAGTATTGTTCGCGTGAGACCGGGCCCGTCCGTCCGGCCGCCGCGCCTTGCGGCGGCCACCTCCGGGAAGCTAACATCCAATCTCCGCCAGCTTCCCCTGTGTCTTCTCCCGCAACACCGCCAGTTCCCCGGCCCGCTTGCGGAGTCCTTCAACAACCTGCGGCGGAGCCTTGGCCAGAAACTGTTCGTTTGCCAACTGGCGCCGGCCGCTCGCCATTTCTTTCTCGATGCGCTCCAGTTCCTTCTTCAGACGCTCGCACTCAGCCCCGGAATCAATTTTCTTTTCATATACGACGCGGACATCGAATCGCGCCGTATGCCGTGCCGCCATGGTCAGCGGGCGGTCCGCAAACGTTACTCTCTCCGCACCCGCTAGGCGCTCGACCGCTCCCTGATTCCGTCCGATCAGTTTGCGGACCAACGGGTCCCCGGCGAACACTTCGACCGGAACCTTCTGTTTCGGCTCGACTTTCAATTCCGCCCGCAGATTCCGCACGCTGACAATCAGGTCCTGCAGGACCGCCATGTCGGTTTCAGCCTCGAGGTCGAACTGCCTCTCGTCGGCCTGCGGATACGCGGCCAGCGCAATCGAAGCCAGCGGCGGCTTGCCATCGTAGACCGCGTGCCAGATTTCCTCGGTGATGAAGGGCATGATGGGATGCAGCAGGCGCAGCGCGCCTTCAAACAGCGCCACCAGGTTCCCGCAGGCGATGCAAGACGCCGGATCGTCCCTGCCCGCTTCGAAGGTCAGGCGCGGCTTCACCAGTTCAATGTACCAGTCGCAGAACTCGCCCCAGAAAAAGTCATAGATCGCACGCGCCGCATCGTCGAAGCGATAGGCTGCGAGCGCGTCGTTGACTTCCTTGGCCACCCGATGAAAGCGCGAAAAAATCCACCGGTCTTCGAGCAAGGCCGACGTTGCAGCGGTCGATGGGGACGCGGACGACTCGCCCGCCTTACTGTCCAGCTCATTCAGCTTCCACACCCCCGCCGCTTCTGCCCGGTCCACGTTCATGAACATGAAGCGCGCCGCGTTCCAGATCTTGTTGGCGAAGGCGCGATACCCGTCCGTCCGGCTGGGGTTGAAGGCGATATCGGTTCCCGGCGAAGACATGGCGGCCAGGGTGAAGCGCGTCGCGTCGGTCCCGTACTTCTCGATCACTTCGATAGGATCGAGCACGTTGCCCTTGGTCTTCGACATCTTCTGCCGCTCGGCGTCGCGCACCAAGGCGTGAATGTAAACCTCGCGGAAGGGCACGCTCGCGCGCAGAGCCTCCTCGCCGGAGCTCTCTCCTGCGACATGCGGGTTGTGCGGCGGCATCATGAACCAGCAGCCCATCATGATCATCCGCGCGACCCAGAAGAACAGAATGTCGAACCCGGTGATGAGCAGCGACGTGGGATAAAACATTTCCAAGTCACGCGTGGCTTGCGGCCAGCCCAGCGTGGTGAACGGCAGCAGAGCCGATGAGAACCAGGTATCGAGCACATCGGACTCCTGCTCCAGCCGCACTCCGCGGCATTTCGAGCAATTGGCGGGAGTCTCCCGCGCCACCATCATCTCGCCGCAATCCCCGCACTTCCATGCGGGAATGCGGTGCCCCCACCACAACTGCCGCGAGATACACCAGTCGTGGATGTTGTACATCCAGTTCAGATAAATCTGCTGGTAGTTCTCCGGGGTGAAGCGGATGTACCCGTTTTCCACCACCTTGATCGCCCGCCGGGCCAGGGGATCGATTTTCACGAACCACTGCAGCGACAGCCGCGGCTCGACAATGCTGTTGCAGCGCTGGCACTTGGCGAGAGCGATGGTGTGCTCCTTCACCGCCACCAGGAATCCCTGGGCCTCGAGATCGGCGACGATGCGCGCTCGCGCCTCGAAACGATCGAGTCCCTTATAGGGGCCTGCATTCTCGTTCATACGCGCGTGCTCGTCCATGACGTCGATCTGCGTCAGGCTGTGGCGCAATCCGGCGAGAAAGTCGTTGGGATCGTGCGCGGGAGTGACCTTTACCGCGCCCGTACCGAATTCGGGATTCGCCAGCTCATCGGCGATGATGGGAATCTCGCGATTCATCAGCGGCAGCAGCACCTTCTGGCCGTGCAAATGCCTGTAGCGCTCGTCTTTCTCATTCACCGCAACCGCGGTGTCGCCCAGCATGGTTTCCGGGCGCGTGGTCGCAACGGTGATGAATTCTTTCGTCCCCACCACGGGATAGCGAATCTCGTAGAGCTTGCCGGGCACCTCTTCGTGCTTCACCTCGAGATCGGAGATCGCTGTGCCACAGCGCGGACACCAGTTGACGATGTACTTCCCGCGATAGATCAACCCGTCTTCGTGCAGGCGGACGAACACGTCGCGCACGGCGCGCGACAGACCGTCGTCCATAGTGAAATACTCACGATTCCAGTCGACGGAAGCGCCCAGGCGCTTCATCTGATCAAGGATGGCGCCGCCGTAATGCCGCTTCCACTCCCACACCCGCTCGATGAAAGCCTCACGTCCCAGCTTGTGGCGGCTTTTGCCTTCGCTCGAAAGCTGGCGCTCGACCATCATCTGCGTGGCGATGCCGGCATGATCGGTGCCCGGCAGCCAGAGCGTGACGTCGCCGCGCATGCGATGCCAGCGGATGATGATGTCCATCTGCGTCTGGTTCAGCATGTGGCCCATGTGCAGACGTCCGGTCACATTGGGAGGAGGCAGCAGCAAACTGAAGCGTGGGCGCGAGTCGCCCGCGCGCGGCGTGGCCACGTCGAACAGCTTTTCGCGCGTCCAGTAGTCGGCCCAGCGCGCCTCAATCGCGCCTGGCTCATACGACTTGGGAAGTTCGTGGGACATAGGAAACACAACCAGCTCCCAGCGGTCAGCCTGCCACGGGTTTTCACCCCTTATTGCGCCCATCGCGAATGGCGGAATGCCGAAGGCCGAGTGGTGATTGCCGAATCTTTGATCTTACAGGTGGGCGGAAAATGCGGTCAAACGAGGACGGGGGTAGTGTAGGAGCCGGGAAAAAGTGTCCCACCCCGTAGTTTTCGAGTTAACACCAGAACAACAATGCCCCCTTTGTGCTATTTTCGCGTGATGGCAAGACGAACTGGATGCGCAGCACCCAGATCGCCAAAGGAAATCCGACCATTGGCGTAAACGTAGCGACCGCGCCTGACGGTACCGTTTACGCGTCTTGGGAAGACTTCGAAGGGAAGAAAATCTGGTCGGCGAAGTCGACTGATGGCGGGGCAACCTTTGGCACAGCAACTGTGGTGACCAATTACCGTTTAAACACCACCTCGTTCTTTGTGCTCATTCCTCCGCAGAACGTTCGTGGTATCCTCCCTTACCCCATGACGACGGTCGCACCCGCCGGAAGCCCACATGCTGGCCGACTGTATGCGTCCTATACCGACATGGATACGACCAACAGCAACACGAACGTCTATATACGTTTCTCTGACGACGGTGGTTCGACTTGGTCCGCCGAAACTAAAGTCAACGATGACACAGTGAACGCTTATCATTTTCACCACCAAATCACGGTCGCGACCAATGGAAACGTAGCTGTCTGCTTTTATGACACGCGTCGCGATCCATCTTCAAAGAAGACTGATCGCTATGTCGCAATCTCCACGGACGGTGGCACGACCTGGAAACCAAACAAGCGTTACACGAGCGCGCAATCGAATGAAACCGTCGCCGGCCCTGACGCAAATCAGTATGGGGACTACCAAGGAGTCTCGGTGGACTCCACCGGTGCGTTCCGCTTCTCGTGGACCGATTCTCGCAAGGGCGCGAAGAACGAAGATATGTTCGGCGGAAGCCTGGCTCCGTAACAGTTTCGAAAACTAGCGATGGCCGGGGACAGCAAATCCCCCGCTGTGTTATTGGCCGAGAAATTTTTTCGGATCCACCTGCTACACTCCCGGTTGCTGACCCTCAACTTCAACTAGAGTGGAGGGCTCTACCGGGGTAATTGACGAGAAATCCTAGGGCCCTATCGCAAATGCGCCGGCGGATGTTCCGCCATCTGTCTAAAGGTGGCATAAAATGGTGTCGAGTAGCTCGCAAAATGCTCTCTGCCGTTTCAGCGTTGCTATTGTTCCTATTTCTTGGGTCACCTGCATTTGGACTGCCGTAATTCCACAAACCGAGATCGCTTTCACGAACCCACAATTCAACAAGACCCTAAGCACGAACGAACGTGGCGTTTACGAAACCGATCTCCATTCGGCAACTACTCTCTCCATTCGGCAACTACTCAATGACGGCTCAGGTTTTCGGCTTCAGACCCTATCGAAGAGAACTGTTTCGTGTGACTTCATCGAAAACCGTGGCTTTTGATTCCACACTCCCGGTTCAGCGCACTTGCGACCTAACGATTGTCAGCAGCGATGGTGGACCTGTGACTCTGACTCTTGAGGAGTGGGAATCAGCAAAGAAACAATTGTGTTGGCGGGAAGATTCTTTCCCAGTTCCTTCGAGCGATGGAGTGCCTTTTAAAGTCTGGATTCGGTACGCTCAGCACAAAGCATCGGATGAGAGGCACTTCTACACAGGCGAGAAAACCCGGATCAACGATCCAGTTTTCGTCACCTACAACCGTTTCTCGCTTCAAGCGAACGAGGTTATTTACGACGCGACGAGCAAGACAATCAATGCAACTGGTAGCGTTCTGGCGACGGACGAATCCGGCTCGACCCTTAATGCCGACGCTACGGCCTTCAAGATCGAAAACGGTCAGGCAATTCCCATCCATTAGCCGATACTCTGTCGAAAGCAAGGCGTTTGCGCTCAAAACCGTGACGAGTCAGAATGGATTCACGGGAATTGGGATGATCGTGATTCTGGCTGCTGCGGTACGCGGTTTCCTTCAGGTGTATCGACCAGAAATGCGGGCAGGGAGAATCCGAGTCACGAGTCTTACCGGAAATGAATTTTGGATGCCCCTGTGGTGAAGACCGTTCACACTGGCGACCTCATTCATCGTTGCAGTCGTTGCGATAACCTTCCTTATAGTCATCTTCCGCTCGTAGATGTCGCCAACAGCGATAGCGCTCAAAATGCTTCGCCGCTCGCCGCCCGCCGCACGGAGCTCGTCCATGCGCCCGCCCCGCCGATCGCCGCTCCGCGCATCGCGCAGCACTCCGCAGGGAGATCGTCCGTGCTTCCGCCTCGGAGCGCGACGCCCTCCGTACGCCAATCGCGCGCTCCGCGCTCGCTATTACTTTTTCATTACTGGTATTAACTCGCACATTACGGGGTGGCCGAATTATTACGGTGCGCTCCACTCCCGTCAAACGAGGACGGAGGTAGTGTAGCAGCGGGGAAAAACGGGGCCACCCCTCTGCTTTCGAGTTAATACCAATACTGATCATCAGCACCCATAGAAAGATAGGCACAAAACCATGGTTGAAGCACGGAAGCAGGCGGCAACCAAGAGCCAGGGATCAAAAGACGCGGGATCAGGGAGCAGACTACTTTAAATTTGTGCCCCACAACGGGTTGGAGGTTAACGCATCTGCAAAAACAGGGTTAGATGGATGAATATCGATCTACAAGCGTGACCAGGGTTGGATCTAGAAAACTACGGTTCACTTGTGAAGTGTTGGATAAAGGAAGAAGCGGTAGCCGATCGCATGCACAAGGGGATGGGGTTACGCCCTAACGCGTAGTCCCAGGACCTGGCGCGGTAAGTGCCGGCCAGAGCCGACAGTTGCGAGCCTCATTCTGTTCCCCTCGTGCGGTTTGATTCGTTCGGCGAGACTCGACCCGAGCATTTGGGGGGCCGAGCGCGTCGGACTACCTTCACTTCGCTCTCAGTTTGCTGTCAAGCGCGCTAACCAGGGATTGTCCTTCAGTCGTTGGCTTGACAACGTTTCCGCGCACGATCTCGGTTGCGGTCAAGGTCTTGCCGTAAAGGCGGTGGTTCGCGTCATTGTCGGGTTCGACCGAAGAGCCGCCCAAGGATACGCCAGCGAAGACTCCCTTGGCGCGCCCGTAGGTAAGGATGTCGGCGTCTGACGCACTTGCTGCGGTGGCTCCAGGACCCGCCGCCGCTGTCGCATCGGTGCCCATCTTGGTTTTTCCATTCAGGACCTGATTCACAACCCTCTCATTCATGAGGAGAAGCACGAAGTCGGTGGACGAGCCACCTACCTGCAGACCGACGCTAGCACCACCAACCGAATACATCGCTGGGGCTGACCAGTTACCCCTGAAGCTGGCGCCACCGCGGCAGAGCAAGGGACCGCGACCGCCGCTGCCGCCGACGCCGACGCCGAATTTCTTGACATCGGGTAGAATGAGCACGCAAGAAGCCTTGTTCAAGACCTCCGGCGAGATGTCTTTGCTGTTAAGCATGTCTTGTAGCACGAGATTGGCATTCCGAAGTGTGTCTTCATCTTTCTGCTTGTTGGCAGCGAACAGGGGGAGAGTTAGGAGCACAACAGGGATCAGGCAAAGCAAAGCTTTCCCGGTACTCCACGCAGTCGTTTTATCAGATGCAATTCGAAGCATGGCCTTCTCTCCTTTCATTAGGGAGTCATTTTTTTCATGGGGTCGATCAACAGGATACCCTTTACTATGCGAACTCCGCTCCGGTTCCCGAGGGGGTGGCCGTCAAAGTCCGCGGCCCTTTCCTACAAAACTCTCGCGAGCATCGAGATCACCGATCCCAACGCGTCGGGCGTGATCTTCGCGCACAGTTCGGTGGGCACTCACTACGTTCACGTGGCGGCTCATCCGAGGGCCGCTCGATATTGACCAGTTCGAGAGCAGTGCCATCGTCCAGTGGAACACCATGTTCTTGTTGGCCTCTTCGTACCACGCTTTGATGATTGACTGAAGCTTGTCAGGGTTCTCCCTAGCAACGTCCTTCGGTTCGGATCGATCGAGATCGACGTAATAGAGCTCCCGCTGGTCTTTATCGAAATGGCCGCGCGCTTGAAGGCTTGCCTACGCCGATCTTTAGCGGAAGGCTTTCATTTTGAGTCTTTGAACGTTGCAGCTCGTTCCACGGTCTGACGCAATCATTGATAGGCCGTAGCCGCGGCGAGTCTAAGGCCGGGTAGCTTAGTCATTCAACTGTCACTTTTAACAGCGCGCTTTGATGCGGCCTTTAGATGTTCACGTACGGCATCGTTCCCATCCGCGAGAATCTTTTACGAACCGACCGAGCAAGAAGAGCGGTTCATCTGTCAGGTTTGCGAGAACCGGCGACAACACGAAATTGTATGGGCCAGCCTGGTTGTAGTTTAGTTTTCGCAGAGCCTTTATGACATTCGGTGTACTGATCGCAACGCGCCTCATAAGCGGAAGCTTGAACCAGTCGGGTTCGTTGTAAGGCAGGCTCATCGTTTTTCGCACCAACATTAGCCAACCGTTGCTGATCCATCTGCTGTGTCGCATTCGAGAGCTCGCCCCTCAATCGCCCCATGGTTAAACCCGGCCCATGTTCGCTTGCTTCGACCGGCTTACACTCCAGCCCTTGCGAGTGAACAGTGCATACCGCTTGGCGGAGATTCCAATCCCATACAGCTGGCGCGGTCGACTCCCGGCGCTCGCCTCACGCCCGCACGGAGAGTCGTGCGTTCCTGCGTCTTTACTTCATCGCTAAACATAGTGGGAAACGGAATCGGAGAGCTTGCGGCGTCGGGCGGGGGGGCACGAGCCGAAGCGCGGCTTGACGGGGGGGCGTGGACCGAGCAGGGGATAGTGACGGCCCAGGAAACAGCTACCTAGTAACCGGCGGTTGCCTCACATTCTCGGCGCGCCTCCGGACCACGCCGCTCGGGCATTGAGGTACTGTTTGCAAGTGCTCACGATACCGGTTCTCAAGCGTCTCACGCGATGGAGGACAGCCCTATGAGGGACCGGAGCGGTATCGTCGTAATTCTGGCTATGGCCCTGGTTTCAATTACGCTTTCCGGCCATGCAACGGGTCAACAGCTCACACAAGTGCCAGCCGATGCATTAAAGCCCGGTGACCGCGCACCGGCGCTCGGGTTTGAGTTTGTGGTGCAGGGACCGAGTGAAGTGAACTGGAAGACCTTGACGGGGAAAGTGGTGGTACTCGATTTCTGGGGAACCTGGTGCCCTCCATGCGTGGCAGACATCCCGCATCTCAATGAAATGGTTTCTCGCTATAAGGGCAAAGCGGTACAGTTTATCGCCGTCGGCCATGAGAATCCGCGGAAGGTTGCCTGGTTTCTGAAGAAGCACCCGATCGATGCCTGGGTGGCGCTGGATACGGATCTGTCGGTGTACAAGTCATATTTTGCCTTTGGCATCCCGCACGCGGTGATCGTGGATCAGAAGGGAACTGTCGCGGCAGTGCTTTCCCCGCACGACGTAAACCCTGAGGTGATTGATGCCGTGCTCGGGGGAAAGCGTCCGAGCTATCCTGCGTTGTCGGGTAATGCGTACTGGAATCCGGAGACGGCGTCGGAGTACTTTTTGAAGGTGGGGCAAGAAGAGCCCCCATCGCAGTAGATCGGCAAGATTCTGGACTCGATCAGGGCGAGATTTCCCCGCTAGCCGGACACTCGTGAAGAAGGCCCCGCGCGATTCGGCAGCCCGGGGAAGCAAGTGACCTAATTTCGTGCATCGTGTACCCGTTCCTGCCCCCGCTGTGCTTGATCTCGAGAAGTCAATCACCCTCGGATATGGGGAACGTTTTACGCCGTTACCAATGACGGATCAGCTGAATCGTGTCGCGGTGCAGGCTAGTTTGTTTTCTTGACTGGCACTCGGAAGATCGAGCCCATTGCCGGAGGGTGCCGGATCTGCTGCAATCCCCCTAACGTCTTCTCTCACCTATGGGGGTTGGACGAAAAGCAAATACCTTCTCCTTTTGCGTCGAGAGGGGAAATGTCCATACACGCCCTCTTGCAGATCAGGCGCTTACTGGCAAAACTTCTATTGCCAAGCAGCAACGCGGAATTGACGCTCTCGAGCCGCGATAGCATAATGTTTGACCGACGAGGTGGGTCCATGAAGCCCAACGTATCTCCTCTCCCGACCTGCGCTCATTCTTCTGACCAATTCCGTGAACGGCTTAACATGTATTGCCGCGCAGCCGGTGCGGCGGGTGTGGCCGCGCTGGCCCTGGTTCAACCGGCCGAAGGCGAGATCGTTTACACCCCGACCAACGTCTTGATCTCGATAGGCGGCCTGAACAGCTATGCGCTTGATCTAAACGCGGACGGTACAACCGACTTCCTCATCCGTGAAGTCGCGCGACAGAGCATTGACCAGTCCGGCGGCACTTCACTCGTGTTCGCCAGGCCGGCGAACCTGAGCAACGGAGTAGTGGGGTACGGAGGGAAAGCCTCAGCACTGCAAGCCGGCGACTCCATCGGCAGCGGTAGAGCATTCCGCGGCGGCAAGATGGCCTCCCTGTTTACCTTCATCGGTACCGAGTTCCAGATCCGTGGCAAGTGGGGTGACGTCAAGAACCGCTATCTGGGGTTGAAGTTCCAGATCAATGGTGAAACTCACTACGGCTGGGCTCGTCTGAACGTGGGCGGAAAGCCGCTGGTAGCAAACCTGACAGGCTATGCCTACGAAACCGTCCCCAACATGCCAATTGCTGCAGGGAAGACCAAGGGGCCGGACGGCGCTTTGTCTCCCACGCAAGCCAAAAGTGACGGCGCGCAAGCTACTCTGGGAACATTGGCAGCGGGGACTGCGGTGCCAGCCAGGCATTAGGGTTGCGGCCACTCGCACTCAGCGGCGGCCTCTCCCGGTTTACCCGCACATCTCCGCCGCGGTGAGGGCGTAGATCATCGCGCACTGCGAGATATTGCGAATGGGGACGAACTCGTTTGGCCCGTGTGAGACCGTCAGCAATCCCGGCCCATAGGCAAAGGCGGGAATGCCGCGGGCCGCGTAGAATCTCGTCTCCAGCAGACCAGGGCACATCTCAAAGTTCGGCTGCTTTCCCGTCACCGCGGTGATGTGACGTGACAAAATCACGCCCAGCGGATGGTCGGCGGGAGTTGCAGCGGCAGGCTCCTCCTGCAACAATTCGATCTCGAGGCCATCGAGCGCATCGCGCAGCCGGCGTTTTTCTTCTTGCAAGCTCTCTTCGGGATTCAGGCGCCGGTCGATGGTGAAAGAACAGAAATCGGGAGTGACATTGAAATTGGTGCCCGCCTCCACACGGCCACCCAGCAGCAGAATGGATTTTCGCGCCGCCGCAGGAGAGATGTTCTGCGCGGTTTCGCGGAGCTCGACCTCCCGCTTGATGTCGGCCAGGCGTGACAGGGCCGGCAACGTGCGCTCGAAGGCGTTCACGCCTTCGAATTGCCGGCCGACGTGCGCTGCCTTGCCGCGCGCGGTCACGCGCAGCGAGACGGCCCCGCGATTGGCGTTCCACACCACGCCGCTCGTCGGTTCGGGCGTCAGCATGCCGGCGGCATCTTTGCCCAGCAGTCCGCGCACGGCCAGATCTCGCGACCCGCGCGGTCCCGCGGTCTCCTCGTCGGGCACCAGGACAATGCCGATGCGGCACCTGTTGAGACAGCCTACGTCTCTCACCGCTGCTGCCGCATGGATCATCGCCGCCAGGCCGCTCTTCATGTCGGAGGAACCGCGGCCAAACAGATTCGCGCCGTCGATGCGCGGCTGGAACTGATCGCGCCTCTGGGCCGGAACCACGTCGTAGTGACCGCTGAAGTAAAGGATTCGCGCGCCAGATCCGGCCGACGCGAGCACGCAGGCGCCTTCCTGTCTTACGTCGTCGAATCCGAGGCGGTTCAGTTCGGAAAGCAGAATGCGCGCGCATTCCTCGTAGTGATTTCCGGGAGGATTCTCGGAGGGAACCGCCACCAGCCGCTCGGTCAATTCGAGCATCGCGTCTTCGGAAAACCGAGCACGCAAGAGGGATACGAGTTCGTTGCTGTCACCTGCACCCAAGTCATGTCCTCCAGTCGCGGAGATTATAGATGCAACGAAATCGCCAAACCGCTCATAACAGCATGGTTATGCGAGCGAAGGAACTGCATTTTCTTGCACATCTTCCTAACAACCGGTGTCAGCCAGCTGTACGTGGTGGCCAACGGCATCCCGTCGGCCGCATTTGTGGTCAACGTGCAGTAAAATCTGCAGGCGCCATCGCGCCCGTTCTTCGCTAACCCGGGCCGCCGCGGACGGTGCCGACGAGTGGGCTTGTCGCCCTACGCGACATCATCCAGAATTCTTCCACCGGCCGAGGGATCCTGGGTTGCGGATGTATCTCACGCCGGATCCTTCACCCTGGCGGAGCAGGACGACATCGGAAGAAGAAAAGTGGCTGGGGACGGGAATCCGTGAGTCAAAGTCGAACCTCGGGCACGGCCAACAGAAAGGTCGCAAGAAGCTCAGACAAACCACGATGGCTGCCTGGGAAGGCCAACTTCCTCGGCGCATGCTGCATCCATATTCTCCAATCAGAAGTTCAGTAAGCGGCCCCGCCAGACTGGTTCCCAGGCTCCACTTCAATTCAGGATGCGAAAACCATGAAGCAGACAATAGTTTTGATGTTGATGATGTTGCTGCCAGCAAGCGCCCTGGCGGCTCGGCAAGTGGACTTCGGCAATTCCGGCGGAACGCTTTCCGGTTCTGCCAGCGGGCTCACCCTCAGTAATTCCACCTTAACTACGGTCAACAACTTATACGCAAAGGGACAGATCATCACGGGCATGCTGGGCACCGTGGAATTCTCTACGGCGGCCATGGACAGCGGGAACATTCAGACCGGCGGGACCTTCGGGCCCGGTGGGTCGTTCATGGTCATCGGCAATGGCACGAACGGAGTGGCCAACGGTACGATTTTCACCGGAAGCTGGACCGGCGAAACCACCTGGACCCTGATCACACTGGCGGATGGAAGCCACAACTACAATTTGACGGGCGTGGTCGCTGGAACGGTGTACACCACATATCAAAGCTACAACGCGAGCGGTGTGACGATTCAACTCACGGTGAACGTCGGGACGGGATATTTCTCTGGTTCCGCGCCTTTATCGACGGGAAACATGAATATTCTGTGCCGGCCGCAATGAAACCGGACGTTGCACCTGAGACTGCGGATTTTGGACTGTTGAGATGCGGGAAGATGGATGCTCAACGCCTGGCCTTCCGGCAAACTTGACATTATGCCGAACGCCGGCGCTCTTCGAAGGAAAGAGGCCGGCGCACCGCAGGGATTTATCCCATGTCGGAACCTTCCCCTGCCCGGCTCAGGAGGACGTCGGAGGAGGAGAAGCGGGAATATCCATGTGTCAATATCGAGCCCTGCGCGTGCCCGGGTTCAGCGCCTAGTTTTGGGTGCTCACCCGGGCGCAGGTGGTGCCAAATTTCATGGAATTGCCTTGAGCAGCGAAGTTTTCCACAGATGTTCCACATGGAGCACTCATGCAATTTCTTCCCGCGGCAGCACGGTCTGCACCTTGGGTCATCACCCCTCCCTTCCGCGAAAGCTGGTTACGCATTATGCTGTTCAGTTAAGCGAGGCCGCATTCCCAGGGTTGCGTTTCCTCTCATCAGCTCATGATTCCACTTCGGCTCTATACGATGGTGGTGGGCGGCGCCGGCGTGTTGCTGGTGGCGTACCTTCTGCTGCGCCGCAAGCCTAAGACGGCCGAAGACCTGGAGCGCGAGCGCCGCGCGTGGCTCGACCAGGTCGGGCGCATCACCGACGGCACCGTGATTGACGTGCAGGAACTGCGCTCCGACAATCATCACCCTGCGACGTTCCTGATCTACCAGTACGACGTGGCCGGCGTGTCCTACGAAGCCTCGCAGGACGTCACCTATCTGCGCCAGCGCATCAACTTGCACTCCTGCCGCCTCGGCTTGCCCACGTCAGTGCGCTACGATCCCCAGAATCCGGGCAACTCGATTGTGGTATCCGAGCGGTGGATGGGGCTGCGGTAAGCCAGCTCCCAGTTCCCCGCTTTCAGTTAACATCCACGCTCTCACAGGAGACGGGAGCGACCAGCACTCGACTGACAGACGAATCGCGGAATAGAGCCTGGTGTGCTGCTCTCAGAGCTGGGAACCGGAAACTGCCCTTCCCTAGCTGCCGGCGGCGAAGCCGCCGTTCTGAGCCAGGCTGATGCGCAGATATTTGTGGGGATTGACCGGGGTGTCGTTGATGCGGACTTCGTAGTGCAGGTGGGGGCCGGTGCTGCGTCCGCTCAGGCCCACGTATCCGATGGTGTCGCCGCGGTGTACGTATTGGCCGGTGACGATGGCGAAATTCGCCAGGTGTCCGTAGCGGGTGGTAATGCCGTGGCCATGATCGACCACGATGGCGCGCCCGTATCCGCCCATGAAATCGGCGAAGACCACCGTGCCATCGGCGGGTGCGATCACCGGCTGTCCGACGGCGGCCGAAATATCAATGCCGCTGTGGAAGGCGCCCTCCCCATTGAAGGGGTCAATGCGTTCGCCAAACGATCCCGTCACCGGACCTTCCACCGGCCACAGGTTGGGAGCGGAGTTCGCTCGCATCCAGTCAGCGGTGGTCACGTTGCGCGTGAGTCCCAGAAAAATTCCGGTCGAGGCGGCGCCGCTCAGCGCGGTGCTCTTGAGCGCGTACAACTGATCGAGGGAGGAAACAACTTCGGCGTCCTGAATGCTCTCGCTGGAGCTGGTGAGGATGGGCTCGTTCTTCAACCCGTAGAGAGAGGAAACTTCACTGGCCAGGGAACCGAGCGACGCCACCTGGATATCTCTCTCTCTTGCCACCTGCTCCAGCCGCGAATAGCGCGTTTTGAGCTGATCTTTTTCCGTGCGCAGCTCGTTGTATTGCGAAACCTTGAGCAGCATGCGCATGTAGGAGCTGGCGATGCCGGTCAAGCTCAACACTCCAATTGCCGCCCCCACCACGAACACATAAAGGTAGTGAATGGGTATGGGGATCTTGCGGAGTTGTCCGTCCTCCCCACGCGCCACAAAAAGGATGTAGAAGCGTTTACGCAATAGCGCCTTTCCAAAAGTAATTTCGTGGGACGGATCACTCTCGGGCTGGCTCGCATCGGCGAGGACCCTGAGTGCCATCCTGATTCCGGGCTCCACTCACGCTCAACGTGGCGATTTTGCGTGCCCTTGAACTACCTACCGGAACCAGGCAAGGCCCGAAAGCCAGTTCGACTGCATTTTGCACTGAATGCAGCACTTAGTTCGGCCAAAGGTGTCAGGAAACAGCCTCGTCACGGTAACAAAGTAGGTTCCCCCCTGTCAACGGCGGCGCGGCCATTCAAGGGGTTACCGAAGATGGTAATCAGCAGGCGTCCGAAGGGGCAAGTTACCACCGTGTATTTTGGACGTCTGAAACCGGCCTCCGGTTGCCCAGTTCGCGGGCGCGTGTGCGGCGACCTGCCCTTCCGTTATGATTTGACGCGTCTTGCCACTCGCGGAAAAAGCGCTGATTGCCCGAATTCGCCGCCAGGCGCGCGGTGGAGGGAGGGTTGTGGCCGGAATTGGCGACGATTGCGCCCTGCTCAAGTTGCCCGCGGGCAACAACACGCTGGTCACCACCGATTTTTCTCTCGAAGGAATTCACTTCCGGAGCGACTGGCATCCGCCCGAATCGGTGGGGCACCGTTGCCTGACGCGGGGGCTGAGCGACATCGCCGCCATGGGCGGAGAGCCGGTCGCGGCATTTCTTTCCTTGGCCTTGCCGCGCAAGCTTCCGCAGTCCTGGGTGGATGGTTTTATGCGCGGCTTGCTTGGGCTGGCCAAGCGAGTCGGGGTGAAGTTGGCGGGGGGCGATACGGCGGAGTCGCACCATGGCGTGCTGGCCGACATTGTGGTGCTGGGGGCGGTGCCGACCGGAAAGGCCATCCTGCGATCGGGAGCGCGGCCCGGCCACCGCATTTACGTGAGCGGTGCGTTGGGCGGCTCGGCGGCGACGGTCGAGCGCATGAGGAATCATCCCCGGCGGAAGCTGAATCCGCGCGACTATCCTCGGCACTTCTTCCCTGAAGCGCGCCTAAAGCTGGGGCTGGTGTTGCGGGAGCGCGGACTGGCGTCGGCGATGATCGATACCAGCGATGGGCTCTCGACCGATCTCGCGCACCTGTGCGAAGAGAGCGGCGTGGGCGCAGAGATTTCTTCTGATGCGCTTCCGGTAGCGCGGATCGGCAAGCCATTGCGCGAGGTGGAGGAACGCTTCGTGCTCGAGGGCGGAGAAGACTACGAGTTGCTGTTCACGGCGCCGCCGGAAAAGCGGGTGCCGGGCCAGTTGGCGGGCGTTCCGCTGACGGAGATTGGCGTGGTCACGCGCGGCCGAAAGATTTTCCTGCGCAACTCGAAGGGATTGCGGTACGAATCGCTGGTGCGGGGCTGGGAGCATTTCCGGTAAGACGTGCCATCGGCCGGCGCTGTGACCCTCGCCTTGGGATGGCAATCCCGGGCGGGCGCGGTGGGACGGCGAGACCCGGCACCGCTGGTACATGGCCTAAGGTTCATCCCGGAACTGTCGGATTCTCTAGGCTTCTGTGCGTGATCGGTCTAAAGTGACCGCATGCGGTTACGATTTTTCGGTTTCGCGCTTGTGCTTCTTGCGGCGTCGCTGGCGTGCGCGGCCCAGACGGTTGACGACGATTTCGTGCAGAAACAGTTTGGCTCTTCCTGCAAAGTGCAGCCGGGATTCTCGCCCCTCACCGGCGACCTGGATGGCGACGGCGTGGAAGACATCGTGATTCCGGCGCACTGCTCGAAGCCGATGATCGACCAGACGGAGGACAACTTCCGCGTCGAGGACCCGTACTACACCTTCTTTGGCTACGGCAATCCCAAGATCACCAGCGAATTCGCATCGGAGGATCCGGTGGCGCGCGGCGTGGTGCTGCTCATTATTCATGGCGCAGGACCGGAGGCCTGGCGATCGCAGACTCCCAAGGCCAAGGTCATGATCATCAACTTCCCGTACAAGTCGCTGGTCATCAAGAAAATGGCGGTGCACAAGAAGACCATCATGGCCATCTACGCGGAAGAGACCTCGAGCGACGAGATGACCTCAGCTCTTTTCTGGGACGGGAAGAAGTATAAGTACGTGCCGCTGGGATCGAGTATGGAGTAGGCCGAACTCGGACCTCAGACGCATACGTCAGACCTCTAGGAAACCGGCCGCTCCAGGCTCCCGGCTGCGGGCCCACGGGCGGGGACGCCCGTTACTCCATAAACCTTACATCGCACCTTCCGGCGTCATAGCGCACACTTGACTGTTCATCCTGCGGCTATAATCTTGCCCCATGAATCCGGAACAGAAGCTCGAAGAGCTGAAGCGGCGCGACCATTTGGCGGAAGAGGGCGGCGGTGTGCAGCGCCGCGAGCGCCAGCATCGAGAAGGCAAGATGTCGGCGCGGGAGCGCATCGAATTCCTGGTCGATGAAGGCACTTTCGAAGAGACCGACAAGCTGGTGACCCACCGCTGCAACGATTTCGGGATGAGCGAGCAGAAGATTTACGGCGACGGCTTCATTACCGGCTATGGAAGGATTGAAGGGCGCCTGGTATTTGTCTTCGCGCAGGACTTCACCGTGTTCGGCGGATCGCTCTCGGAAGCCAATGCAGCGAAGATCGTGAAGGTCATGGATCTCGCGGCCAAGATGGGTGCGCCGGTGATCGGACTGAACGACTCGGGCGGAGCGCGCATTCAGGAAGGCGTGATGTCGCTGGCGGGCTACGCCGATATTTTTCTGCGCAACACAATTTATAGCGGCGTGGTACCCCAGATCTCGGCCATCATGGGGCCATGCGCGGGCGGGGCGGTGTATTCTCCGGCGATCACGGATTTCATTCTCATGGTGGCCAAAACCTCGTACATGTTTATCACCGGGCCCGACGTGATCAAGACCGTTACTCATGAGGACGTGACCAAGGATCAACTGGGGGGAGCGGCGACCCACAACGAGACCTCCGGCGTGGCGCATTTTCTGGCACATGACGACGCCGAGTGTCTCTCGATGGTACGCGAGCTGCTGAGCTTCATGCCGTCGAACAATCTCGACGATCCGCCGCGCAAGCCTTGCACCGATCCTATCGATCGTGCGGACTCAGCCCTCGACAGCATTGTTCCCGCGGAATCGAACCTGCCGTATGACATGAAAGATGTCATCCACGGGGTGATCGACGACCGATACTTCTTCGAGGTGCAAGAGCACTACGCGAAGAACATCGTCGTGGGATTTGCGCGGCTGAATGGGCGGCCAGTGGGCATCGTAGCCAACCAGCCGGCGATGCTGGCAGGCACGCTCGACATCAATGCCTCAATCAAGGGCGCGCGCTTCGTGCGCTTCTGCGACTGCTTCAACATCCCGCTGGTAACCTTCGAAGATGTGCCGGGATTTCTGCCGGGAACCAACCAGGAGTTCGGGGGCATCATCAAGCACGGAGCCAAGCTGCTCTACGCTTTCGCCGAGGCGACGGTGCCAAAAGTTACGGTGATCACGCGCAAGGCGTACGGCGGAGCGTATTGCGTCATGGCGTCAAAACACATCCGCACCGATGTGAACTACGCCTGGCCCACCGCCGAAATTGCGGTGATGGGGCCGGAGGGCGCAGTGGACATCGTCTACAAGCGGGAACTGGAAAAAGCTGCCAACAAGACTGGCATGCGCGCGGAGAAGATCGAAGAATTCCGCGAGCGTTTCGCGAATCCCTACGTGGCGGCGGAACGGGGATTCGTCGACGCGGTGATCGCGCCGCGAGAGACGCGCAAGAAGCTGGTCCAGGCCCTGGACATGCTGGAAACCAAGCGAGATAAGAATCCGCCGAAGAAGCACGGGAATATACCGTTGTAGGGACTGCGTGGCGGCGCGGGGTAGACGGGGGCAACCGCCCCTACATGGCTTGTGGCGGTTGATCCGGGCAAGGCTTCCAACCGTGCATCCGCCGGATGCCCGCTGGCGCGGGCCTAAGGGGCGAGGTGCCCGTCCCCTCATAAGCCCTCCGTGGATGAGGAGGGGTGAGGGCAAAAATTAAGAGTCCCGAAGTGGTGTTGAACTCATTCGTCTCGGCCAGTAGCTCGCTTTTAGACCCTTACCGACCTGTCTCGTGGCTTCCCTTGCGAGACGCTGCGAGCGATCTAGGCTTGGGCTCCGGGCTCACCGCCAACCGGATAAACCTGTTCAACGCTTCGGGACTCTATATTGCCTTCGACATGATGTCCCCGTTCTCCTCAACCAGCGCTTGGCTATAGACCCTCGCTCACCCTCTCTTCTTTGCATCTTGCGATGCCGAAGAGTGACTCTGCTTGAGCCCCGGACGCCGCACCAACCGGGAAAACTTAGAACGTGTCAAAGAACGAGTATGGTTTTACTCCTCCTGCTTCTAGAGTCAATGGAATTGACGAAACTCTATGTGGTTTGAATGCAGGCGAGTGCAGGCCGTTCACAAGGCTGTGACCGGAATTGGTGCAGTGATTCGTGCGGCGAGGTCTCATCTCGCCCTGGTTCAGCGAGAAATTCCCTGGTTTCGACGGGCCGGCGCGGCGGGGATTTGAGGGCGCGTATTCCTCGGCGATGTGGAAAATGCAGTGAAATTCGCAGTGGGTGCGGACTTCGTATTCAGACAGCCGAAGCGGTCGTACCCCATGTGAGCGCTCCGCGCAAGACAAAACCAAAAAGGACGGGCGCGGACACCCGTCCTCCAGGGTTGTCGGGGAACTGCTCAGTCCCGTTCTCCGGGCGGGATCGGGATGGTGTTGTCGAGGTCGTAGTACTGGCGCGGGCCGTGATCGGAATGAGCGTTCGGAACCGGCTCGTCGTGGGCTGAGCTGAATTGCTCGCCAATGGCCGCATTCTCCAGTCCGGTCATGGTGGTGTACATGGCTTCGTTGAACACCGAGCCGTTTTTCTTGAGGGCCTTGGCGAAGACGCCGAATGCGCCCGTGGTGTAGGAGGTGGAGATGTAGTCTCCCACCATCAGGCCGGAAAGAGTGTTGGGCAGCCAGTTGAGATGCATGGGTCCGGCGAGCCGGACGGGCGCGCCCCAAGTCGAGCCGGCGTTGGTCGAGGAGATAAAGCCCACGGCCAGCTTGCAGGTGGCGGTAGTGCAGTTCGAGATGGGGTAGAAGTAGTAGGTGAGACCGAGGTGAGCCGTGCTGCCGCCGGTGGTGTGATCGACGGCGAATCCGGGAATGAAGTGGTCGACGGTGCTGGTGGTCACGTCGATCGGGATACGCGAGGCTAGGCTCCAGGTTGTGCCGTCAACCGAGGAGCTGAAGACGATGTCGTTTTCGGCGCACCCGGTGCGGAAGCGGCAGTCCTGCCAGGCGACGTATACGGTTCCGAGGTTGTCGACATCGGCGGAGGGCAGCGGGGTAGTCCGCAAGCCGCCGGCTACGCCGTGATCGAAGATGGCAGAAACCGTGACCAGATTTCCCCAGCTGGTGCCGCCGTTGGTCGAGGAGAAGGCCTGGACGCCGTTGCCTTCGAAAGGAACCACCACGGTGCCATTGGTCTGCACGACCGGCTGGCCGCCTAGGCCGAAGGCGTTGGAAACGTTGAAGGCTTTGCTCCAGGTCTGGCCGCCGTCGGTCGAGGTGCTCATTTTTTCCTGATCGCCCAGTCCGGCGTCATCCCACTCGACGTAGCAGTGTCCGAAGAAGGGACTGGCGGGATTGTTGTCGCAAGCGATCCAGTCTTTGTCGGCGAAGCTGCTCTTGTTATCGACGGTGACCGGATTGTTCCAGGTGATGCCGTCGCTCGAACTGCTGACCAGCACGCTGTTGATGGAAGCGAGCCCCAGACAGGCGACGAGCCATTTCCCGTGCGCCGAATCAAACGCCACTGAGGGATCGCTGGCGGCGGAAAATTGTCCGCCGGAGAAGAACTCGGTGATGCCCGGGAGAAAGCCGTTGCTCCAGGTCACGCCGCCGTCAGTGGAGGTGGCAAAGCCGATGTCGGAGGCGCCGCCGCCGAAGATACGTCCCACCTGGAAGGCGGTAACAATGGTGTTGCCGAACGAGAAGGTGTCGGGCTCGACTTCGGTGGCGTGTTGACTGGAAGAATTGGTGAATGTGTCAGTGCTCAGCTTGACGAGAGTGATTTGTGCGTTGCTGGCGGTCGCCAGCAGGGTTGTGAGCGCAAAAGCGGCCACCAGGACGAAGGTGAGTCGCGAGCGGCGAGAGTCAGGGGAAATCGCATTCATGAGGAGATCCTTATACGCTGAGATAACGATCGGGCATCGCGGCCTGAGGGGAGCACATCCGGAGGGCAGCGCGCTACCTAGCTTGGCCAAGGCACTATATTTCGGGGCACTACCCCTGTCAATGTGCAAGGTTTTTCACGCCCCGACGCGCAGTCTCCTGCCTCAACTGTTAAGACGGGTTGGCGGAAGGAATCCATAACAATAGTCCATAACAATGAAGATCCGGGAGCCCGGCATGAGCCTGCTAGGATAGCGGCGTGAGGGCGCTGCTCGAGATCCGAAATCTGAACATAGAATTTCCCCCGCGAGACGGAGCTGCGTTGCCATTACGTGCGGTGGGCGATCTGAGCCTCACCATCGAAGCCGGCCAGGTCGTCGGCCTGGTGGGCGAATCGGGCTCTGGTAAATCGCTGACCTCGCTGGCCATCATGCGCTTGCTGCCTCCTCAGGCTCGAATCACTGGAGACGTATTATTGGACGACGGGAAAAGACAGCTGCATCTGGGCGAGTTGAGCGACGAGGCGATGCGCAGCCTGCGGGGATCGCGAGTGGCGATGATTTTTCAGGAGCCCATGACGGCGCTGAACCCCGTCATGCGGGTTGGCGATCAGATCGCCGAAGCGGTGCGAGCGCACGGAGAGTCAAGCAAGGCGGAAGCCTGGAGTCGGGCGCTGGGCGCGATGAACGACGTGGCGATTCCTGACGCCGAGCGGCGGGCGCGCGACTATCCTCACCAGCTCTCGGGGGGAATGCGGCAGCGGGTGATGATAGCCATGGCCGTCGTGAACCGTCCCCAATTGCTGATTGCCGACGAGCCGACCACGGCGCTGGATGTGACCATTCAGGCGCAAATTCTCGAGCTGCTCGGCGAACTGCGCAGCAAGTTCGGACTCACCATGCTGTTTATCTCCCACGACCTGGCTGTGCTTTCCGGCATGGCCGATCAGGTGGCGGTGATGTACGCGGGAACCCTGGTGGAATTGGGATCGAAGGAAGATGTTTTTCGCGGGCCGGCGCATCCTTACACGCGGGGGCTGCTGCAGGCGGTACCCACACTGAAGACCGACCGCAACCGGCCGCTGGCGACGATTGATGGAACCGTGCCGGCGCTCGACGCGGTGCCGCAGGGGTGTCCGTTTGAGCCGCGGTGCCAGATGCGGATCCCCGCATGCCGGCAAGCGTTGCCGCCTTTGGCGGAAGTCAGCCGCGGCCATTGGGCCCGCTGTCCGGTGGCGAATCCGGCAAACCGATAGCCCTCGCCACACTTGGGTTGTTTTCGTGAGACAGACACAAAGGGTTCTGTGATGTGTAAGTCCGGATTAGGGTCTATAATCGCCCCTTTGCCCTGGAGCCAGAGTGCGCGTTCTGATTCTTAGCGATATTCACAGCAACCTGGAAGCGCTGGAGGCATGTCTCACGGTAGCGCCCGCCTACGATGAAGTCGTCAACCTGGGCGATATCGTAGGTTACGGTGCCAGTCCTAACGAGGTCATTGACCGCTCGCGCGCGTTGGGGAAGTACTTTGTTCGCGGGAATCACGACAAGGCCTCGGCGGGATTGATGGACCTGAAAGACTTCAACCCGGTTGCCGGTTTAGCGACCTTGTGGACGCGGGAGCAATTGACGCCCGAAAACCTGGCCTGGCTTCGCGATTTGCCGCAGGGCCCGATCCTGATTGACGGCCTTCCCGACGCGCAGTTCGTGCACGGGTCTCCCTTGGACGAAGACGACTACGTGGTTACGCTGCGCGACGCTGTCGAGCCGCTTGTGGCCTCGGCGATTCCGGTTACATTCTTTGGGCACTCGCATCTGCAGGGAACCTTCCTCGGCACGGGAGCGAGCGCCGATGTGCATCGTCCCGAGTTCCGCACTGTCGGTCAGGCTGAGGGCTCCGATTTTTCCTTGAAGCCCGGGTTGCGTTACCTGATCAATCCCGGATCGGTCGGACAACCCCGCGACGGCGACTGGCGCGCAGCCTTCGCCTTGTATGACTCGCAGGCCAAAGTCGTTTCCTTCTGGCGCACTCCCTACAATTTGAAAGAGGCGCAGGACCGCATTGTTGCCGCAAACCTGCCGTCTCGCCTGGCTACGCGGCTGGCGGCGGGGAGATAGGGGGCTTCGACCTGGGGGCAAGGTCCGAAGTTCTTGTACACTTCCCCCATGGTTTCCTCACTTGCTACTGCTCCCCCACACTATCTGATTGCCTATACCGATGGCGGAGCGCGCGGCAACCCCGGTCCAGCCGGGTTCGGTGTCGTTCTGCAGGATGAAACGGGCCGCAAAATAACCGGGCTCAGCCAGTATCTCGGGCATCAGACCAATAACGTTGCCGAATATCAGGGACTGATTGCGGCGCTCGAATATGCGGTGGAGCACGGTCCGCGGGCGTTGAAGGTAATCAGCGATTCGGAATTGCTGGTGAAACAGATTCGCGGGGAATACAAGGTCAGGAACCCGACCTTGCAGGACCTGCACGCACGAGCCCGGCAGTTAATCCGGCAACTGGAGTGGTTCTCGATTCAGCATGTGTTGCGCGGGCATAATGCGGAAGCTGACCGCCTGGCGAATGCGGCCATGGACAAGGGTATGGGCCGGGGGAACACAAGCACCCTGGGCGCGAGCGCCTCGGCCACACAACTCGTCCGGGAATTCGAAGGAATCGTGGACCGGGGGGTTATCCGGCTGACCAATGGCGACCTGCCGGATGGGACGCGCGTGCAGGTGAGGGTGAAGGGCTGACGGGCCGGGACATCCGGTTCTCCATCGAAGCAGTCTATTCCGCCGCGGAAGTATGGTCGTGCACGATCTTCCACCCATCGGGAAATTTGCGGAAAATCAGCGTAAACACGCCGTGAAGGTTCTTCCCGTCCGACATGGTCAGGTGCCAGGCGCCCCGGACAAAGGCGGCAGCGGATCCCAAAGGCTCGATTTTCAAGTCGGAAAATTCCAGTTTTCCCATCTCACGGCCTTCGCTCTGGTAGGTCTTGCGATAGCGCTCGAGCGTGGCCTGCCATCCCGAAGTCTGTTTGGCTCCCGAGAAAAACGTCAGTTCCGAGGAGTTCCAATATCCCAGCATGAACGCGCCGAGATCGTGGCGGTTCCAGGCGTCCTGCTGGGCGGCGAGGATCTGCCGCACCGCAGGCTCGACTGCTGAGTTTCCAGTTTGAGCCGACGCCGTCAGTGCGAGCAGCAGGAAGAGAAGAAGCGTGCGCATGAGATGGCTGCCTCCGGCGCAACAGTGTCGCACATCAAAGGTGGCGGTTTACATATGGCAGACATGAATATGCCGTTTCACATGTAAGAGACGATCCCACTGCGTAATGTGCCTGACGGGCCGCATCGCCGCCTGCAGGAACCAGCGACGATCAGGTATAGCGCAATCCGACCGTTTATTGATGGAGATGAAAGAAATCTCCGAACAGCCTACCTTGACGGAGGGGGCGAAACTGCCGTAGAAGTGCAGGCCAGCCGCTCTCGACCTGGACACGACGCGCCCGCGCACAGCAGGAGAGGGATCGGTGATGGGTCCTACGCCCGGCCCTTCTTGGCGGCAATGGCTTTGCCCGCCACCTCCCAGGGACGCTTGGGGCGGTCGGCTGGCGGCTTGTCGCGATCCTGGATGCGATCGTAGTGGTAGGCTTCGCTCACCGTGCCCAACGATTCGTTATAGAGGCTGGGCAAGCCGAGTGCTTCCTTCAATTCCTCGGAAAACTTATGCAGAGCCTGCAAGTGATCGGCAGTGGCCGGAACCTCGTTCTTCGCCGTCTTCAGGAACTGCTGGTAGCCGCGGTTGACGAGCTTGGAAATCTCGCTGCCAATCAGGTAACCGGGGTACGCGAAAATCTTTACCCCGTCCCCGCCGTTTTTCTGGATCGCCGCCGAAACGTTGTACTTCTTCAAGAAGACACGGGCAGCCGTACCCGGCGCCTCAATCAAATCAAAGCCGTGCTCGCGCAGCCAGCTCACGGCTTCGTCATAAGTGCGTTGTTCCAACTTGGTAGACATCTGGTAACAAATCCTTCCTGTCTAGCTACTGGCTTAGATGCGCCAACCGGTAAAGGAAGCGAACCATCTTCGGTGCATCGAACCAGGCCTTCTTATAATCTAAAAACGAAGCGCTTTCGATTAATTTTGCCCTACAAGCACATTACGTTGGTCACGGGCAAATTGTTTCGCGCATGCAAAACGCATCGGCCAAACCGGCGCAAGTGAAACATCCTACGCCAGATGTTCGGCTCGGGAAGCACACGCTCGAGTGCATCGGGAACACTCCCCTGTTGCGCCTGGAGCGCATCGGAGGCGAGCTTCCCGGTGTTCGATTGCTCGGCAAAGCCGAATGGATGAACCCCGGGGGCTCAGTGAAAGACCGCGCGGCGGCAAGCATCGTCGCCGACGCCCAGCGCAGCGGAAAGCTTGGCGCGGGGAAGATCCTGCTCGATTCCACCAGCGGGAACACGGGCATCGCCTACGCCATGATCGGTGCTGCTCAGGGTTTTCCCGTCACCCTGTGCATGCCGGAGAATGTTTCCGTCGAGCGCAAGCGGATTCTCAGCGCTTACGGCGCCGACCTCATCTACACCGATCCGGGCGAAGGTTCCGATGGCGCGATTCGCATGGCGCGCCAACTGGCCGACCAGCATCCCGATCTTTATTACTATGCCGACCAGTATTCGAACGACGCCAACTGGCAGGCTCATTACCATGGCACAGCCGACGAAATCTGGCAACAAACCGGGGGACGAATCACGCACTTCGTCGCCATGCTGGGCACCAGCGGAACCTTCATCGGGACCACTCGCCGTTTGAAAGAGCTGAATGCCCAGATCCGCTGCATTTCGCTGCAACCCGATTCGCCCTTCCACGGGATCGAAGGCGCCAAACACATGCCAAGCGCCATGGTGCCGAAAATCTACGATGCAACGCTCGCCGACGAGAATCTCGAGATCTCCACCGAAGAGTCCTATGTCATGGTCAAGCGTCTGGCGCGGGAAGAAGGCCTGCTGGTGGGAATTTCGGCAGCCGCCGCAGTGGTGGGCTCGCTCGAGGTGGGGCGGCGGATCAAGAAGAACACTCAGGCTGTGATTGTGACCATCTTCTGCGATTCGGGCGACAAATACTTGAGCGAGACTTTCTGGCAGGAATGAGAGCCGGATTTACCACAGAAGCACAGAGAGTGCGGTTCAGTGCTGAAGATCGACAAGTCGGCTTACGATGCCCTCCGCCGCCACGGCGAGGAAACCTATCCGCATGAATGCTGCGGCGTGTTGCTAGGGGAGATCAACGGCGACGGGCGGAAGGTAACATCGGTTGTGCGCTGCGGGAACACGCGCACGGACTCCCCGGAAAACCGCTATCACATCGATCCGCGCGAGCTGGTGAAGATTCAGCGGGAGGGGCGGGAGCGCGGCGAGGACATCGTGGGTTTCTATCACTCGCATCCCGACCATCCCCCGCGGTGGTCCGAGACCGATCTCGCCGAGGCGCACTGGATCGGTTGTTCCTACGTGATTACCAGCGTGGAAAAAGGCAAAGCGGCGCTCACGCATTCGTTCGAATTGTCGGGCAGCGACGAAAACGACAAGCAGTTGCTGGACGAGCCCATCCGTGTTGCCAGCCATCAGCCGCCGCAGTAAGCGCGCATCCCGGGCCGCATCATAGAACCAGAGGCAAAACGGGCAGGCATCTTCCCGCAGTGCTTTTCGAGTGCCCTAAGGCCAGGTAAATCAGGTCGGCGGTGAGGTTCAGGGCAATGATTCCCTCCCAACATCAGGGTATTGTGCGCCGGGAACCGGAAATGAGCGTCGGGGTTCGGCTTCCGGGCCCGATCGCGAAAGTGCCAGGTTTCAGAAGGGCTGCCGCTCGACAGGCTGAAATCGCCGAGCCGAAGAACAAGAAAATCCCGAGCCGCGGAGAAAGCCGGCGGGGCCGCGGTCTAAGCCTCGAGTGGCCAGGCATTTCGTCGTGAATCTTGTCTCAGAGCAGCGGCATCTTGTAAGTATGGCTATGCCAAAGATTCACATACCCACGCCTCTGCGCCAGTATGCGGGCAAGCAGGCGGCCGTCGAGGTCAGGTCGGGCACCGTGGCCGACGCGCTCGCCGACCTGCTGCAGCAGCATCCTGACTTGCGGCGCCATCTTTACACGGAGGAAGGAAAACTGCGCGCCTTCGTGAACGTCTACGTGAACGATGAAGATGTGCGCTACCTGCAAAAAGAAGCTACACCGGTCGAAGACGGTGATACCATTTCCATCGTGCCTTCCATTGCCGGAGGCTGCGATATTGACGATTTCCAATTTTCGATTGCCAAACTGAAAGCACTGCTCATCTGTTGTCCTCCTGCCTGTTGTCGCTGCCAGTAGTTGCGGCGTTTCAATTGGAAATCGCAAATCGAGAATGATCTGAGGTTCTATGGCCACCACGACCGACGTCAAACCCGTTCCCGCGACGCTCACGAACGATGAGATTCTGCGCTACTCCCGCCACCTGATCATGCCGGAAGTGGGCATGGAAGGCCAACAGAAGCTGAAGGCGGCACGGGTGCTGTGTATTGGCGCGGGCGGCCTGGGATCGCCGCTGGCGTTGTATCTGACGGCGGCGGGAGTGGGCACACTGGGCGTCGTGGACTTCGATGTAGTGGATTACACCAACCTGCAACGGCAGATCATTCACTCGACCGCGGATGTGGGGCGGAAAAAACTCGACTCGGCGGCGGAGAAGTTGAAGGGCATCAATCCGTTTCTGCATCTGCGCACTTTCGAGACCAAGCTCACCAGTGCGAACGCGCTCGAACTGTTCCGCGAGTTCGACGTTGTGGCTGACGGCACGGACAACTTTCCCACTCGTTACCTGGTGAACGATGCCTGCGTTCTGACCGGCAAGCCCAACGTGTACGGCTCGATTTTCCGTTTTGAGGGCCAGGCGAGCGTGTTTGCCGCCGAACAGGGACCCTGCTACCGGTGCCTTTACCCAGAGCCGCCACCGCCGGGACTGGTTCCCTCCTGCGCCGAAGGCGGGGTACTGGGCATTCTGCCGGGCCTGGTGGGCGTGCTGCAGGCCACTGAAGTCCTCAAGCTGATTCTGGGCATTGGCGATCCGCTGATCGGACGCCTGCTTCTCATCGACTCGCTGGGAATGAAGTTCCGCGAGCTCAAGCTGCGCAAGAATCCCGAGTGCCCGGCCTGCGGCACCCATCCCACGATCACAAAACTGATAGACTACAACGAGTTTTGCGGAATTCGGGGCGAGGAGAAGCCGGTGGAAGCAGGCATTCCGGAGATGCAGGTTGAAGAATTGAAGCGGCGGCTGGATGCGGGAGAGGACGTGTTCATCCTCGACGTGCGTGAACCGCATGAATACCAGATCTGCAACCTTGGCGGGCACCTGATCCCGCTGGCCGATTTGCCCAAGCGAGTCAACGAACTCGATACCAGCCGGGAAATCGTGGCCCACTGCAAAATGGGAGGCCGCAGCGCGAAGGCGGTGCAGTTCCTGCGGCAGGCGGGCTTCACGAAAGTGAAAAACCTGACCGGCGGGATCACGGCCTGGGCGGACCGGATCGACCGCACCATGCCGAAATACTGATCGTCGGATTGGAGCGCGGGCGGCCTCGCCCGCGCTGTGGTTTCGAGCGTCCTATCATTCTCACCCAGGACAACCACCCCGCAATCGTGAAAGCCGCCAGTCAACCTGCGCAACCCGGTAATCCGGCTCCTAAAGATAGATAGAAGGAGCGAAGATGCTACGAAGGATCCTTTGCCGCTATCAACAGGCAATCCGGCTATAGGAAGTGCGGGCGCCAGCCCCCATTTTTGTGCTCTGTCCATTGCTGTTTGCGGGACAGCTGCGATTGTAGTCTTGCATTTCTTTCCAGGCTTGCCGATAATGAGTCTTCCCCAAGATAACTGGAGGGCCCCTGTCGAATCCACTGCGCGCTATTCGTCTGCTCGTAGCCTTATCTGCTGTGATTGCCTTACAAACTGTCCAGGCACAGAATGCTGCGCCCAACTCCGATCCTACTTATCAGCAACTCCGAAGTGTGGGACTTAGTGGAGAGGCGACGGCGGTGAGTAACCTTACCTTCCGCCGCGACGCTGCGACCTTTCACCTTCATTCGGGCATGGTCTGCTTCTTAGCTCCGGTGAACGGCAAAGTGACCGGGGCAGTCTTTGTCGGCGACGGCAACATGGTGCTCGATCCTCCGCTGCCCGTGGAGCGCAGCATGCTGAGGCTGCTGACCAAGGAGGATGAGTTCAGCGAAAACTTTGCTCAAATGGTGCTCCGTTTCACCGACGGAAGTTACGCGGAGCTCAAAGGAGCCGGCACGTCGGCTGCCGGAGGCTGCGACGCCGGGCCTCTGCAGGACAGCAAAAACGCGATGCGCCATAACCGAGAGTTGAAGTACAACCTCGACGCCCGCATTCTGCAGGATGTTCTTGGCACCGACCCAGGCGGGCTATTCGTGGCTTTCGTCCGTGGCAAGAAGTACAACGACAAGGAAGTCTTTGCCATCGATCCTCATGGAGCCCCGCCTCTGCTTGAGTCCCTGACCCCGGAGGAGGTCGAACTGATCACTTACGACGAGAACAAGCTTGGCGTGTGGGCATCCTTTCATCTTTCGAGCGAATACAAGGACGGTACTGCCAGCGGCTCGCAGAAAAACGCGGTGATTCACATCGAGCACCAGCAACTCGACACCACCATCGAGAAAAGCGGCAACCTGATCGGCAAAGCGACAATCACCGTGGTGTCGCGGCAGAACGGACTGCGGGTCGTGCCACTCGACCTTTTTCATACCCTGCGCGTGGCAAGCGTAACGGCGCAGGACGGACAGCCGCTCGCATTCATCCAGGAAGATAAGCACGACGACGCGGATTTCTCCGTGATCCTTCCGAAGGTTCTGGCGGCGGGCGAGAAGGTTACGTTTACCACCAGCTACAGCGGAAAAGAGGCGGTCACCAACGAAGGCGGCGGGAACTACTATCCTGTCGCCCGAGAGAATTGGTATCCCAACAGTCCCAGTTTTTCGTTGGGGGAATATACCGACTACGATCTGACGTTTCGCATTCCCAAGGGGATGAAGATGGTGGCCACGGGGACGCTGGTCAACGAAAAGGAAGAAGGAGGATCGGAGGTAACGGTATGGAAAAGCGGTGTGCCGCTGACGGTGGCCGGTTTCAGTTTCGGCAAGTTCAAAGAAGAACAGGGGAAGTCAGACAAGGAAAATATCGCGATCGAGTCTTATGCCAACGAGGAGTCTCCGGACTGGGTTACGGGGTTGCGGCAAGCGGCGCAGGGCGATGCGCTTCCCGTCCAGGGAGGTTATCACGGCCCCGTGGCGTCGCTGGGCACCATGAGCACCACGGGCCTGAACAAGAAAGCTTTGGCTGAGGCGGAGTTCGCAACCCAGGTCTACACCGACTACTTTGGTCCGGCCTCCTATCATCGTCTGGCACTGACGCAACAATCGGCCTGCAACTATGGGCAATCCTGGCCGACGCTGGTGTGGATCCCCATTTGCTACTACTTCGACACGACCGTGCGCCACCAACTGGGGCTCGACCACGCTAACCGGGGATACTGGCGAAGCGTGACGGCCCACGAGGTGGCACACCAATGGTGGGGCCACACTGTCGGATTCAACTCCTACCGCGATCAGTGGATGAGCGAAGGCTTCGCCGAACTCTCGGCCTCAATCTATTTGCAGGCGGTGTACTCCAAGGAACCCAAGCGCTACCTGGATTTCTGGAACGATGAGCGAAC
>DATFTE010000051.1:0-14219 GCA_035262225.1 Terriglobales bacterium | reverse complement strand
ACGTCGTGGTGCAGGTTGTGCTCGTCGAGGTAACTGAAGTGCGGGTTCAGAGCGTCGGAATCGAAGTCAATGTCGGCCTCGGAATCGCGCGCACCCAGCCAGGCTTCCTGCACCGAGACGTTGATATCGTGGACGTCCGGGGGAAGCGTGGCCTTCCTGGGTTTTTGCACCCAGTCGTATCCGTAATTGGCGATGGCGCAGATGAGCTTGTTTTGCGGAATGACCTTCTTCGCTGCGGCCAGGTTTCTGGTAAACCAATCCTGCGAAGCCACCGGACCGGTCAGCCCCGGCGAGGGATAATGCTCGTCATAGTTCATGAGCACGACGCCGTCGGCGGCCGCCGCGGTAGCCGCATAATTGAAATCCTGGTTGGCGGCGGGAACGCTGACGTAGAGTTTCAGGCCCCTGGCGTGCAGATCCTGCGACAGTTCGTCAAGCAGCGTCACGTATCCCGGCTGCGCCGCCTTGGGAAAATCTTCGAAGTCCACCATCAGGCCGCCGTACTGATTTCCGGCCAGGAATGCGGCAACCTGCTGGCGGAACAGACTGCGCGCGCCGGGATTGTCGAGAAAGCCGGAGATGTCAATCCAGCTGGTACCGTCGAAATTGTTGACCAGCGGAAAGACTTCCATGCTGGTCCCTTCCGCCTTGAGGAACGACATCACCTTGTTGTCGACGCTGTGGACCATCTTGCCCTGCACCACGTCGAAATACTTGATGGTCTCGGGATCCTCGCCCTGCAGATGGCCGTCGGGCGTGAGCACGTGGAGCCATTCGGGATAGAGCACGTCGATCTGGTGGGCATATTCACGCAAGGACGAGAAGCTGGCAGCATCCCAGGGTACATAGAAAGCGGCGCGTACGCCTTCCTCGGCGTTGAGCGGCACCTGTGAGGGCGATTTCTTCAGACGGCGCGCCCCACGGTGCAGAGCGGCAAGACGCCGCTTTTCTCGAGCCTTTTCCTTTTCCTTCTCAGAGAGGGAATGGTAAGGACGCTTTTGCGTCTGAAGCAGCAGCTCCGGCAGATGCTCGCTGTGCAGTGCGTTGTAGACAAAGAAGGCGACGACCAGGGAGATCGTGATTGCAGCAACGTCAAACAAGCGACGCAGCCGCTTCCAACGTGCCTGCCGGGGATCGTAAAAAACCGGTTTCGCCATGGGGATGAGCCGTCCCCATCCTAAAGCCGGGCGTTTTGGAGGGTCAAACGGTCAGCACTTAGTTAGATGCTGGTGTAGGGGGCTAAGTTGGTCATGGAGTTTTGCGGGAAACGCGCTATATTCGCTACGTGCGCGACCTGGTGCGCCGCTACCCTCGATTTTTTCTGCTTGCCACTCTCGCCGCCCTGGTTCTGCGGCTGATCTTCTTTTTCTGGTTTTCCCGGGTCACCAACGATTCTTTCGTCTATGGTGACATCGCCAAGAACTGGCTGCAGCAAGGAGTCTACGGGCTGAGCTCGCCCGGCGGTCCGGCGCCGACATTCATTCGCCTCCCTGGCTATCCCGCGTTCCTGGCGGCCGTGTTCGCCATTTTTGGCATGGAACACTACCGGGCAGCGATTTTCCTGCAGCTGTTTGTGGATCTGGGAACCTGTTTTCTGATTGCTGACATCGCCCGGCGGCTGATTTCAGACCGGGCCGCCAGGGCGGCGTTTCTGTTGGCGGGGCTCTGTCCGTTTCTCGCCAACTATGCCGCTGCCGCCCTGACCGAGACGCTGGAAATTTTCTTCACTGCGCTGGCTCTCAACCTGGCGCTTCGCGCACTGCACGATCTTTCACAATGGCGCCATTGGGCGGCGTGTGGACTGGCCGTGGCCGCCGCCATCCTGTTGCGTCCGGATGGCGGACTGCTGCTCGGAGCGATCGGGCTCTACCTGGCGTGGATCCTGATCCAGCAGGTGCGCGGCGGCGGCTCGCCCTGGCCCGCAGTCCGCGCCGGAGCAGTTCTGACGCTGGTGGCCATCGCGCCCCTGGTCCCGTGGACGCTGCGCAATCTGTACACCATTCACCGCTTTCAACCATTGGCCCCGCGCTACGCAAACGAAGTCGACGAAGTCGTCCCCACGGGATTCAACCGCTGGGTGAAGACGTGGATGGCCGACTACTCCTCGACCGAGGAAATCTATTGGGCTGTTCCCGGGGCTCCCATGGACGTCGCCAAGCTGCCGTCGCGAGCTTTCGATTCGCCCACGCAACGCGAAGAGACCGAGCGCCTCGTGGCGGACTACAACCAGGGGACGGCAGTGACTCCGGAAATCGACACAGGCTTCGCCGCGCTCGCCAGCGAACGCATTCGTCACGCGCCGCTGCGCTACTATCTCTGGCTGCCCGCGGTGCGCAGCCTGGATATGTGGCTGCGTCCCCGCACCGAGTTGCTGCCGTGCGATACGCGCTGGTGGGAGTTCAATGATGATCTCGAGTGGTCAGCGCTGGCGGTGGGCTTGGGGTTGATCGGGGTCTTTTATGCGGGGCTGGCACTACTCGGACTGATTCGCGGACGCTTCCGGCCGCACCTCGGTATGTTGCTGATCTTCGTAGTGCTGCGCAGCGTGTTCCTGGGAACGCTGGAAAATCCCGAACCGCGTTATACGCTCGAGATGTATCCGGTTTTGATTGTATTGGCGGCGGCATTTTTTGGGCGGTAGAGACGCAGCTTGCGGCGTCTCGGGGTCACGGCGAACCCCGGCCGCTATCGACTATTGCTTCGCTTCCCTGATGCTCGTCGCCTCCAGCACCACCCGCCCTCCGGTCTCAACCCCCTGGTGATGAACGATTTTCCCAGTGGCCGCGACGCGCTGGTTTACAAGCTTCTCCAGCTTCGCGGTTTTCTTGTAGGCCAGTTCGATCGAGTGCAGATCCTTTCCCTCCATGTTCGGAGGAGACTCAATCTCAATCGCCCAGCCGGTCGATTCCCCGCCAATGGTCATCACCCGCGTGAGTTTGCCCATCACCGTAACCTTCTGCACATCCGTCTGTGCCTCGAGACCGACGCCAACGAGCAGCAAAGCAACTGCGACCCGTATCATCCGCATAGTGCTCCTCCTGAAAGGCGCCCTTGCTTCGGTAGTTATCGCGGGGAAGGCGCACCCCGCTGCTGCGCCAGGCCGCGCTCGCGCTCCGCATCGAACGTTCGCCCCAGCTGGCCGTAGGCGTCGGCAAGAAACAGATGCGCCTCGCGCGAATCCGGCTGCACCTGCGCCGCTTTCTCCAGATTTCCCAGAGCAGCAACCGGATTTCCCTGCAAAGAGAGAATTCTTCCCCGCAGCAGGTTTGCCCGGTAATGATTGGGGCTGAGGCTGAGGCAGGTGTCGAGTTCGGTCATCGCCTCCGGCACGCGATCAATGCGGGCATCGACAGAGGCCAGGGAGAAATGCGCATCGGCCCAGCGCGGCGCGCGCGCCACGGCTGCCGCAAACTCCGGCGCCGCGCCCTTCCAGTCTCCGGTTTCGAACAGGACGAGGCCAAGCTCGTAGTGCCCCATGCCGACGTCAGGAAGCAACTGCACGGCTTTCCTGAGATGGGGCAGGGCCTCCGAGTAATTCTTCAGGCGCGAGTGAGCGAGCCCCAGTTGCATCTCGGCGATGGCCATGCCGGGCTGGTCCTTGAGTACCTGTTCAAGGCGCGGCACGGCCTCCGTGTAGCGGCCATCTTCGATGTCAAACATGGCATCGTGCAGCAGGTTGGAAACCTCGATCTTTGACTTGGGATCGATTCCGCCGACTTCGCTCTTGGTGAACTTGCTGTCTTCGGATGCAACGTAGCCCAGGGCCTCGAGCTTCTTCATCTGCTCGGGACCGGGGTTTGCCAGCTCGACCAGGGTTTGGCTGGTCTTGTCGCGTAGGGCATCCAGCTGCGAGCCCAGGGTCTCGGCCACGGCTTTCGATTCGGCGGCGAGATTGTGAGTTTCGGGGGGATCGGTCTCCTGGTTGTAGAGCTCGCGATCCGGAGCAGCGATGTAGAGGTACTTCCCGGTGCGCAGCGCACGCAGCGAACTCCAACCGAAGGCGCGATGCGGATAATCGGTCTCGGCGTAGGCGGGACGGTCGGCAGGTTGCTTTCCAGCCGCGGGCAGCAATTTCAGCAACGACTCGCCCTGGATCTCTCTGGGAGCCGCCAGTCCCGTCACCTGCAAAATTGTCGGGGCCACATCGATCAACTGGGCCCGGGTCTCGACGCGCACGCCGGGGCTGCGATTGGCAGGCAGCTTGATGAGCAGCGGCACGTGCAGGGTTTCATCGTAGAGAAAAACACCGTGTGTATTCTCGCCGTGCGCGCCCAGGGACTCGCCGTGGTCCGCCATGACCGCGATGAGCGTTCCGTCGTACAGGCCGTGCGCGCGCAGCGTACCGAGCAGATTTCCCACGGCGAAGTCGGCGTAAGCGATTTCTCCGTCATAAGGTTGCGTCTTGTAGCGCGTCTTGTAGGGCTCGGGGGGGTCGTAGGGATCGTGGGCGTCGTAGAGATGCACCCACACGAAAAATGGTCCGCGCGTATTCCGGCTCAGCCAGGCGAGCGCGTGATTCACCACTTCTTCGCCGCGGCGCTCGACCGTCTGGTAGCGATCGGCACCGCGCGGACGCAAGCGGAAGCCGGCATCGTAAAGGTCGAAGCCGCGATCGAAACCGGGGGCGGTGCCATCCAGGGGATCGAGCACCAGCGACGCCACGAAGGCGGCGGTGTGATAGCCCGCGTGATGAAGGAGGTCCGGAAGATAAGGGAGACGCGGCGAAAGCGGCACGCCAAAGTCATTCACGTGGTTGAACTGGGGATACGTCCCGGTAAGGATGGTGCTATGCGACGCCGTGGTGAGGGGGACCTGCGAGTAAGCCCGCGTGAAAACGATTCCCTGCCGGGCCAGAGCGTCGAGGTTCGGCGTAAGCCCGCGATCGGAACCGAGAAAACCCATGCGGTCGGCGCGGGTGGTATCGAGCGTGATGAGAATGACATTAGGTGGCCGCGGCGCGGCTTTCGCGGTCGCAGCATGCTCGGGAGGATTGGCGGCGGTGGCGGAGGAGAGCAGGAGAAGAAGCGAGAGCCACCGGGGAAACCGCATACGAAAAGGGGAGTCTACCACAGGCAGACTCCCGGGAAATTGCCGGCCACCGGGGCTCAGAAAATGAACTTCAACCCGAGGTTCATGTTTCTCGGCCCGCCCTGCGCGATCACCGGATTGCCGGCAGCCACGTCGGAGGTCTTGGCGATCTGTCCAAAATTCCCGCCTCCAATCGGCGAGCACAGATTACTATTTCCGATCTGGCTGCTGCAGGAGGTCAGAATGTTGTTGGGGAAGTAATAGAAATTCCCGCGATTCAGGATGTTGTACACCTCCCAGCGAAACTCTACCCTGAGCCTTTCGTTGATCTTCGTGCTCTTGATCAGCGACATGTCCCATTGCACCAGGCCGGGACCGGTGAGCGAGTTACGTCGCGCATTGCCTACTCCCGAGCACGGGAAATAAAACGGAGACAGAGGGGCTCCGGCCAGGAAATTCCCGCTGGAGTCCGTGTTGCTTCCGCAGGGGTCGGATTGCCCTGCGACCGTGTAGGTTTGGACTACGTATTGGTCGGGATTGCGTTTGTTGTAGCGAATCGGGGTTCCGTCATACGCAGGGCGGATGCTGTTTCCGATCAAGCCCTGGCCGGAACTGTCGTTGCCGCTCAACAGCGGAGTAAACGGACGCCCGCTGATGGCGGTGAAGATGGTCGACAGCTGCCAGCCATTTCCGATTCGCTCACCCAGCGGGCGGATTTTCGGAAGCGCGTACACGCCGCCCACATTGAAGTTGAGCCGCACATCGTGGTCGCACAAGCCGCGCGAGTCGGCGTAATTGGCTACCGCCGGCGCCGTGCTGCCTACCGGATTTTGATTGTTGATCTGGGGATAGTCTCCCGCCCCACCGCGGTTGACCGAGTTGTAGTCGTAGCACTTGCTCCACGTGAGGTTGTATCTCGTGTTGATCCCGTGCCAGTCGCGCTGGCTGTAGGAAACCTGCAAGCTGTCGTACTGCGACTGCCCCTGATTGCTTGCCTGAACCACATGGCGGAACAGGTCGTTGCCGGAACTGTCGGCAAACACTCCGTGGAATGGACGGAAAGCATCGCAACTGGCCTGGCCCGAGCAGGGACTTCCCAGCGGTGAGGCATTCAGATCGTGATAAATGATCAGGTCGCCGCCACGCTGGCCCGCGTAGGTGAGCGTCAGCACGTTATTGCGGAAGAGCTCCGACTGTACGCTCAAGTTGAAGCTCTGGTAATGGGGAGTCTTGAAATTGGGAATCACCGAGAAGGCATTAAACGGCGGCACTCCGGTGGGATTCGGACCAAACAGGGGCCCTGCTGTCGCGTTGTTAAAGCAGATGTAGTCGCCGACTTTTGCCACCGGGTCGAAACACCCCTGTCCTAACACATAATTCGTCAGCGGCGGCGGCGACCCGGAACCGCCAAAGCTGGCAACGTCCGATTCGTTCGAGACATTGAAGAAGCCAAGATTCTGCTGTGTAAAGAGGCCGGTACGGGCGTGAGCCAGGGAATATGGAGACGCCAGGGCTCCGAAGTTGGCAACATCATGCGTCAGCGAGTAGCCGCCGCGCAAGGCCACCCTCCCGTTACCAAAAACGTCCCACGCGAATCCGGCATGCGGACCGAAGTTGCGGTAGTCCACGTTATAGGCGCCGCTGATTCCCTTTCCTACCTGCACCAGGCCGCGATCGGCAAAGAAATTCGCTTCGAGATCGTTCGTGTCGCGAACCGTGCCATTGATCTCGTACCGCAGGCCGTAGCTGATGGTCAGGCGCGGCTTGATCTTCCAATCGTCCTGCGCATAAAAGCCCACGGAGTTTTGCGTGATATGGCGGTGCGTGTTGCCGAAGCTGCGGTCAGCGAGGTCGGCCTTACCCAGCAGCAGTTGCTCCACATCGTCGGCCACTCCGCCCAGGTAGGGAACGTAGTAGGCGAAGTACCCCAGAGCCAGCCCGGTGCGCGCTTCGTTGCGGGTGCTGTTGGTGTAAGCGCGCTGGAAGTTCCCGCCCAGCTTGATGGTGTGACTGCCTTTCACCCACGAGAAGTGCTCCGACCAGTCCCAGGTCGAATCGGGGGTGGTGACGAGCGGATAACCCTGCACGCCGCCAATGTAGCCACCGTAGCCCAGATGGTAGAGGTAGACATAGGGCACGCCAAAATCATTTGCGCTTAGCGGTCCGGTGTCGATGCCGAGGCTCTTGGGATCAATTTTGTTGTTTATGCCCAGGGTCTGGGAGAACCGGGTGTAGCCCAGACGACTTTCCAGAATCTTGTTGTTGGAGAAATTCGTAGTCCAGCTCACGCCGGCCATTTGCACGCGAGACGGGGCAACCGAGTTGAACAGATCGGGCTGCGAACCCGCCGCCGGCAACCCGGCAAAGGCCGGGGCGCTTTGAAAACTGTCTCCGAAAATGTAGCGTACGGCGATCGCGTTCTTGTCATTCAGCTTGAAGTCGAACTTCGTGCCAACGCTGTTGGAACTGGCTGTGGTCGGAGTGTTGGCGATGAACAGTCCGGTTGATGTTGTGGGAAAGTAGCTCAGCAGCTTCTGCCCGACAGGATCGATCGGGAGATTATTCGCCGCGATATTGGCTTCCGCCGCCGCGATGTCTCCTGTGCTCGGCACCTTGCGCGCACTTACCGACAGCGATTTGTACCGTTGCCCGTCGAAATAGAGGAACAGAAACGCCTTGTCCTTGATGATCGGCCCGCCAATCGTGGCGTTGAATTGATTATTGTGGATGTTGGTCGGCTGGCACTCTCCGGGAGTTCCACAGTTGTCGAAGGTGTGATTCGCGAAGTAGTTGGTCGCGTCCCCGAACCCGCTGTGGTTCACCCACGTCGCCGACCCGTGCCAGGTATTTGTGCCGCTCTTCATGTTCAGCAGAATCGGCGCTCCGCCCTTGACTCCGAATTCCGCCGAAGGCGTGCCTTGCACGCTCATTTCCTCGATCGCTTCGGGGGGAAACGTGACTGCGGGAATTCCCACGATGCCCGTCTGGTTGACCGCCGAATCGCCGTAGTAGCGGTCGTTGTTGTACAGGCCGTCGATGAAATAGTTGTTCGAAGTGGTGCGGGAGCCGTTAATGCTGATGGCCAGAAATCCGCCGCCGGGCGCGCGCTGTACCCCAGGCGTAATCGCCAGCAGCGAATTGAAATCGCGTCCGTTGAGCGGGACATTTTCAATTTTCGCGTTGTCGAGGAAGTTGTTGTTGTTGGGAGAGAGGTCGACCAGCGGCGCCTGGCCCTGCACTTCGATGGTTTCCGCGCGCTCGCCCACGCTCAGCTTGAAATCAGAGCGCGCCAGTGCGCCCGCCAGAATCTGCAGGTTCGCAATCTGCGTCCTGAATCCCTGGAACGAGGCTGTCACTTTGTACGGGCCGATGGGCAGATCATTGATGCGAAACGCGCCACTGCCGCTGGTGGTGGCGGTGCGCACCAGGCCTGTAGCGGTGTTCTCGGCGGTGACGCTGACCCCGGGCAAGAGCGCACCCGTGCTGTCGGTCACATTGCCTTCAATGTCGCCCGTAATTTTCTGGGCGTAGAGTGGCAGGATGGTAACGTACGCCAGGACAAGAACGAAACCAATGCATCGCACAACTCGCTTCCCGACCATGGTTCCCCCTCAAAAAGCCGACGTCTGCTGATTGTCGCGAATGCGAAGACCTTGGTTAGTCGAGAAGTTTTATCGGGGATGCCCGGCAAGTCAAGCGAAATGTGGCTAAGCGCTGACTTGCGGTCATTCCGGCGGTGGACAGGACCCGCGGAGACGGTGCGTCAATCGCAAGACAGATGATGTGAGGGTATGTGTAGTCGCCCTAGCCCAAAGGTGTATCGCTCATGCGAAAACGCGTGCGTACATGCTCAGAGAGCAGTTCAATCGCCGAGCGATTCATCACCGGATCCGCCCTGGTCAAATACCTCATCGCTTCGACCAGCAGGCGCTGGCCATCCACATAGCGGGGATCTGAAGTGCGTTCACGTTTTCTTCGTCCGAGGCTGGGGGCTACGGGAATCGTAAAAACCTTGGCCATGAAACCCACTATCTGCGACTTTCGCTGAACTGCTGCATGGAGAGTCGCGCTGAGGCCAGTATACCCACCCGGGCAGGCTTTTTCAGCTTTAATATTTGATGAAAATCGCAGGGGTGCTTGCCTGCTAACCCTGTGGAGATACGACCTTTGTCTTGCCCGTGGTCTTGAGCTTAAAAGCCTGGTCGGGGATCTTCTGGTTGAGCCGGATGTCGGAATACTTGGCCAGCCGGTAGTCCCCCGAAGGTTCGAAAAACTGCTGCTGCACGGAGATTCCGCGCGCCGGATCGATCCACAACAGGATGTGCGCGAAGGTGTTGCGCAGCTTCTCAGATTTGGGTGTCAGCTCGAGCTTGGCGGTTTCCACACCGTCCACGGTTTCCGTGCCCACATATTTCACGTCGAAGGACTTCAGCATATCGTGACCGCCGCCGCCAAATCCGAGGACCAGGAAGCTCTCTACTGCCGCCTTGTCCTTACCGGTGTTATAGACGGTCACCTGATCTATCTTAGGCTGGTAGAGTTGCACTTTACCTTCGCTGTAGACAACATACTTCTTGTCCGGCTCCATCACGTCGGCAGCCATTTGCGTGTCGCTGCCGTTGCGGCGGAAGAAAATTCGACCTTTCTGCGTATCGGTCTCGTCGACCACTTTTGCATATTGATTCCAGACGAAAATGGCTTCGGCGGAGCGGAAGTTCGCGGCCGCCTTATCCATCTGTCCAAGAACACGTTCGAGATCGGCGTTGGTCTGCGCGCGGACGGGAGGCGACGCTACGGCCAGCAGCAACAAGGCCAGCCACACGCCTGGCTTGGGGAACGACCTCATCTCTCGAATTCGCATTGTCATTCTTATTCTTTCTTATTCTTTCTGCACCCAGACCTTGTAAGTGAGAATGCGACCGGCGCGATCGCGAACCGGCTCCACCCTGGTGATGTTCACTTCGCCGGAGATGGGCTCGATGATTTTCAACAGCTGCGCGCGCACCGCATCGTCTTTCTGCCCGGAGATCGCATTGCCTTCAATCTGGTAGATGAGACCGCCCTGGCCGTCGGAATTAATGGTCACTCCGGCGGAGACCGGGGTGTGCTCGACCGGTCTGTCCTTGAAGTTGATCCAGTACGGGGAGAAGAAAACGAAAATCAGGATGAGCGTGACCATTACGTCGTACTGGATGGTGCCGCGCTCGTACGACCAGAGGATGTAGCCGCGAATTGTGCGCCAAACGGCGTTCATCGGCACCGGGGGTGCGCCTGGGGCGCTCGTGCTCGCCTCAACCCTGTCCAAGTCTAGTTTCTGCTCCCTGTCTTGGCAATGTAGATAGCGTGGACCGGCGTGCGGTTGCATCAGAACTTCCCGGGCGTGATGCGATCGGCGCCCACGTAGGGCCGCAAAACATCGGGAATCAGCACGCTGCCATCGGCCTGCTGGTAGTTTTCGACGATCGCCACCCACGTCCGGCCCACGGCCAGCCCGCTGCCGTTCAAGGTATGCACGAGCTCCGTCTTGTTCTTCCCTGCGGGACGGTAGCGGATATTTGCCCGCCGCGCCTGGAAGGATTCGAAGTTCGAGCAGGAGGAAATCTCGCGGAACAGCTGCTGTCCCGGAAGCCAGACCTCGAGATCATATGTCCTGGCGGAAGAGAAACTGATATCGGCTGTCGACAACGCCACCACGCGATAATGCAATCCCAGTTTCTGCAGCACTTCTTCCGCGTCGTGGGTCAGCTTTTCCAGCTGCTCGTAAGATTCCTCCGGCTTTGCAAACTTCACCAGCTCGACCTTCTGAAACTGGTGCTGGCGGATGATGCCGCGCACGTCTTTGCCATACGATCCGGCCTCACTGCGAAAGCAGGGCGTGTACGCGGTGAGCGAGATCGGCAAACGCGCGCCGTCGAGCGTCTCGTCGCGATAAAGGTTGGTAACCGGAACTTCCGCCGTAGGAATCAGCCACAAGTCTTTCTCGCCATGCGGGACGCGGAACGAATCCTCGGCGAACTTCGGCAGCTGCCCCGTGCCATACATAGATTCGGAGTTGACCAGGGATGGCGGCAGAACCTCGGTGTAACCATGCTCGCGGGTATGCAGGTCGAGCATGAAATTTGCCAGGGCGCGCTCCAGCCGCGCTCCCAGATCCCAGTAGACGGCAAAGCGTGCGCCGGAGAGTTTCGCGGCGCGCTCCAGGTCGAGGACGCCCAGCTGCTCCCCCAAATCCCAATGCGCTTTGGGGGTGAAATTGAATACTGGAGGCGTGCCCCAGCTGCGCACCACCACGTTGTCGTCAGCACTGTTGCCCACTGGCACGCGATCGCTGGGCAGGTTGGGAATGCCGGCCAGAATGTCGCGCAGGCGGGTCTCCAGCTCGGCCGCAACTTTCTCTTTCTCCTGAATCTCTTCGCGCAGTTCCTTGGTCCCGGCGATGAGCGCGGTGGCGTCCTGCCCGCTTTTCTTGAGTCTGGCGATTTCTTCCGAGTCGCGGTTGCGCTTGGCTTTCAGCGTCTCGGCATCGGTAATCGCCTGCCGGCGCCGAGTGTCGACCTCGCGGAAGTCCCTGAGCACCAGCCCCGGATCCATTCCGCGCTGGCGCAACTTTTCCTCGACGAGGGGCAGGTTTTCCCGGACAAAGTTCAGATCAAGCATGGAAACAATCTAGTGTATCGGGAAAGCGGGGACGCGTCTAAAGGCCGATGCCCGGTTATCGGAACCACAGCGACCAGACCAGGTCGACGGCGGTGTGAGCGAGCGCCGCGGCCAGCAGGCGGCGGCGCGCGCGCCAGGCTCGCCCGTAGAAAACTCCGGCGATCGAGGCCAGCAGGACGTAGCGCCAGTTGAACGCTGCGCCCTTGTTGAAATGCGAGAGACCAAAAAGCGCCGCGGCAGCCGATAGGGCAATCCACGGCCGGAAGCGGGACTCAAACAGGTTCTGCAGGATACTGCGGAAGAACATCTCTTCCGGAACTGCGACCAGCAGGAAAGTAACCAGTAGACTTGCGGGAACTGCCATCGTCGACGGCAGGCGGGCGTGAAAGTGAATGAAATGCAGCTCGAGTCCCAGACCGACGCCAAATGGCAAGAAGAACAACCATTCGCGAAGTCCGATTAGAATGTCGCTCACCTGAGGCAGAAACGAGTAACCCATCCCCGGCAAACCTCGCACCACGACGTAAAGATACAAAGCTACATCGGCGACATAGAGCTTGGGCAAGGCTCCGAGTCCGGTGTAAGGCCAGGCTCGGGAAAGTACGCGCAGCATGTACACCGCCACCAAGGTGGCCAGCGCAGTGGCGTCCTGCCAGCTGACTTTCGAGGACGGCGAAGACTCGACGAGGGCGGCCAGAACGACGGGGAGGCCGCACATTGTCAGGGCCAGGGTCCATTGAACATCGCGCGTGGGAATGGCGAACACCAGGTAGGGAACGACCAGCAACCCTCCCGCCGCAACCCTGGCCCCGCGTGATGATAGTTTCGCTCTGAGCCACTCGCCCGCCCCGAATCCGAAGAACCACAGCGGCGTCAGCAGCAGGGCAAAGCTGGAAAAAGCCAAGGGCAGGTGCGCGCCCAGCCTCTGCCCAATGGGGCTTCGCTGCAGTCCGTAACGAAATGCGAATACGATCACCGCGTAGGAGGCGAGCGCCCAGGTTGTGTTGCTTCGTTTCAACCCTCCTCCGTATTTCTCACTTGTCCGCCGGCGCCAGCGACCTCAGGTAGGCCACCACTGCTTCCGCATCGTCTTTGTTCATCCGCTATTGCGACATCGGCGGACGAGCCGCCAGGCCGTTGTAGGCAATTCCCGTCATGAGAAACTTCACGGCATGAGTGTTCCCCATCCCGGTAGGCCGGCGATGTTCGGCGACTTTTCCGCTCATGCGGGCATCGGCACCGTCGGTTTGAATCGGTTTGAAAAAGATTGGCGCCCCCTGCAATTTCTTTCCCGTAATTGGCGCGCCCTTCTCGTCCATGGGCCTGTGACAATCACCGCAGCCCGCGACTCCCTCTACCAGGTACTTTCCCCGCTCCCCTTTGGACGCCCCCATCCAGGTGAGTGACGCACGCCAGGCAAGCAACCACACCCGCGGTCCACGGAACATTCTTCATGGGATTGGCTCCCAAGCCATTACGTGACTGCAACCGCTAAAGCTTAAAGCCCAGGGGACTTTCTGGAAAGCAGTTCGCGAGAGCTATCCCCGTTTTGGTTCCACAGGCTGTACACTACGGTCGCGATGAGAATCCCGCACCGTTTCGCAGTTGTGCCGCTGCTGTGTGCCTGCCTCATCGGCTCGGCTTCGGGTTCTGCCTACAACGCTCGTCCCAAGCTGGTGGTGGTGATCGTCATCGATCAGTTCCGTGGCGACTACGTGGAGCGCTATCGGGAGCAGTTTGGCGACAGTGGCTTCCGCTTGCTGCTCGACCACGGCGCGTACTTCGCCGATTGCCATTACGACTACGCCAATACCCGCACCGCGCCCGGCCACGCCACCCTGTTCACCGGCGCGTATTCCAACGGGCACGGCATCGTGTCCAACGAGTGGTGGGATCCGCAGAAAAAGAAATCGGTCACTTCGGTCGAGGACGATGCTACGCAGTTGGTCGGACTCGGTGGCAGCCCCCCCGGAGCCTCGCCTCACAATCTTCTCTCCGACACTTTAGGCGACGAGATGAAGCTCGCGACCCAGGGCAAATCCCGCGTCTTCGCCATCGCGCTGAAGGACCGGGCCGCCATTCTGCCCGGAGGTTTTTCCGCCGACGGGGCCTACTGGATCGATCACAAGTCCGGCGCCTGGATCACCTCCAGCTACTACCGCAGCGAGTTGCCGAAGTGGGCGCAGGATTTCAACGACAGCCAGCGAGCGGAGAAGTATCTCAACAAAGAGTGGAAGGACAGCGACGGCAAAGTGCTGCGCACGACCGCTCCGCGCAAGGGGAAAGACGGTTCTCCAGCGGGATTCTACGAGATCGTCGGATCGACGCCGTTTGCCAATGACTATCAGTTTGAGTTCGCACGCGAACTGATTACCTATGAAAAAGTCGGCAGCGGGCCGGGCACCGACTTGCTGGCCATCAGCCTGTCAGCCAACGACATCCTCGGGCACCAGGTCGGACCTGATTCACCCGAGATGCGCGCCATGGCCCTCGAAACGGACCGCCAGCTGGCCGCCTTCTTTGACTTCCTCGGA
>DATFTE010000050.1:0-2616 GCA_035262225.1 Terriglobales bacterium | reverse complement strand
GAACCAGATCGCATTCCCCTGCGACTTGTCGCAGGAGATGTTCCCGACGAAATCAACATTGTCGAAGATCACCAGCCAGCTCGTGGGGTTGTTGCCGAAGAAGCTGATATTCGTGGTGAGCGGGTTGGAGGCCGGAAAATTCCTGAACGTGCAATTACCGTCAATGTTTATATTTACAGGAGGGACAGGGTTGACAAAGCCGTCGATTACGCCGCCGTGATTGGCGACGCAGTTGTCCGCGCGCGCCGGGACGGAGGTTAGCAGCGTCAGCAACAACGGTGCGAAGAGGAACAGAAGGATCCTGATCCAGCTGCCGCGCGGCCTCGCATTGTTCGTGTCGCTAGAAATCATCCACGCCCTCATCCCACTCACCAAGGCAAATTTCATCAGGAACGAGGCAGTCCGCGCCTAGACTGGATTCCGGCGGTCCCGCCGTCGTAAGGCCCCCGTAGGCCCGTTAGACCGGTGACTTTGCGTCGCCATCTTTCAATGGCTTTGCCTTTGTCAAAATCGCGTCGAAACTTAGTTGATCAAATTGGCAGCTTCTCCAAACCTCCTGGCGTCCATGCCATTCCGGCTTCGGCCCGCGGCTTCACGCCGCCGGCAGGAAGTCGATCGGGTACACGATCGTCACGGCTGGCACACCATCCTTCGCGCCGAAATTGATTGTCCGGACGCGGCCGACGACCTGTGCCGCGAGATCCGGCGCATCCATGTCACTCGACTGCAGCGCGCACATCGACACACTGCCGTCCGGCTCGATTGTCAGGCGCAGAACCATCTGGCCTTTTAGCGCTGGGTTATTGCGCAGCTCCCGGTTGTACAGCCGGTAAAACGACGCCTTGTAGCGATCGAACACGATCTGTATTTCTTCATCGGTGCGCGCAGGACCCGCCCCGCTGCGTGCCTTCGGTCGATCGGTGCCGGTGATCCCGGTGATCGGGCTGACGGCCCGGCCTCCCCCGCCACCCATCCCGCCCCCTCCGCCATGGTCAGTACCCGTGCCGCGGCCACCCACACCGCCGCCGCCATTGCCACCGCCACCGCCTCCTCCGCCACCGCCTCCCACATTGCGGCTCAGGGAGGCGACGTTGATGCCGCCGCTCGACGCCGGCGCACTGCTCGTCAACATCGAGCGTGCCGAGGACCGGCCCACATCATCAGCGGCAACGTGACGCGCATCGGCTCCGAGAGGCACCACTACGTTGTCCTGTGCCAGGCTCGCGATCTTGTCCTTGAATGCCAGGATCCCGGCATTTCCCACCTTCTGCTTTGAGTCCACTGGCACGCCCACCTCCGGACCTGGAGGGAGTTCCGCTTTGCCGGTCAGGTCTGGACCCGCCGCGGCGTTCGGTCTCGGTTTCACCGCGGGGGCAGGCGCCCCTCTTAGGGACCCGGGTTCATTCGCCCCTCGCGGAATCGGACGCGAAACTTCATTGACCGCGATCTCCGGTGGACGATAGAACACGACGTCGAGTTCTTTGTTGGCGGGCAAGTTGCGAAAGAGCGCTTGCGCCGGTATGACCATAAGCAGGGCCAGCACGAAGACATGGATCCCCATGCTCTTCGCCATGCTGCGGGCCGTGGGAGCTCCGGATGTTTTGAAAATGTTTTTCACTTCCATGGTTGTCACCAAGCAACCACCTCAATTGGCTGCGACAAATTCGATCTTCAAGCCCTCAACACCGGACTTCGCGAGATCGATGATGCGTAGAACACCCTCGTAGTTCATGCGATCGTCGACGGCCAGGAACAGCGCGCGCTGTTCCGCGGGCCGGCCGCCCAGAATCGACGCCACTCGCGCCGGCAATTCCGCTGCAGGGATCTTTTGATCTGCCAGGGTCACTTGACAGTTCTTCGCAACCCCCTCCCCTGGCGGCGGCCCGAGCATGGGGCACGCCGCAGGCCCGATGCTGAGGATCAACTGGGATTCGGCAACCTGAGCTGACGTATCGGCGGAGGCTCGAGGGATATCGACGTCGTAGCCTTCCATCAGGAGTGGCACGACGACCATGAATATGATCAGCAGCACGAGCACCACGTCCACGAGCGGCGTGATGTTGATTTCAGACTGCAGACTGGAAGCAGAATCGTTGCTGTTGAACTGCATGACGTCACTTTCCTCCTGCGCCTGCGCGTTTGGCGATCAGCCCCACCCCGCGGAAGCCGGCCTGCTCGACCGCGACCATGGCCTCCCGGACTTCGCGGAAATTCAGCTTTGCATCACCCCGGATCACAACCCTGGGGTTCGGCTCAGCGCCCACCGCAGCGCGGAGAGTTTCCTCGAAATGCTCGGCTTTGACGGGCTGGTCGTTGATCCACAGCCCGCCAGCCTCGTCTATGGAGACCAGGATTCGGCCTCTCTCGTCGCCCTGCGAGTTCGGTTTTGTCGTGTTCGGCACGTTGACGTCGGGTCCCTTGCGCATCTGCGGCGCCATCACCATGAAGATGATCAGCAGCACCAGCACCACGTCGACGAGCGGAGTGATGTTGATGGCCGCTTGCATCCGGGCCGGCTCACCGAGTCGCATAGTCCGGGCCCTCCTTCGTCGACGCCATGACTTCAGCCATTTCGACGTCAAGCCCCTTGAGTTCCGGTATTTTGAACAAGCGGTT
>DATFTE010000049.1:0-7820 GCA_035262225.1 Terriglobales bacterium | reverse complement strand
CAGCAGGACCGGGACGGGGTTTCCCCCGGGAGCGAGAAACACGGTGCGAAGGACTTCATGGCGGTTGACGAGAGCATTCAGCGCCTGGTGGAAGGCTGCGACGTTCAAGTTGCCCTTGATGCCGACCAGGTAAGGCACGTTGTAAACGCCGGTCCCGGGTGTGAGTTGCTCGAGATACCACAACCGGCGCTGGGTAAACGAAATCAAGCGTGGATCATCCCTCTTACGCCGTTCAAGTACCGGCCCGGTATCAGATTGTGCCCCGGCGGATGCGCTCATGGGTTCGTCCTCATCCTGTGACTTCGCCTACACTGGAAGCCTGACGGCCGTCTCCGCCCGTGCGGTTGAAACCAAAGTAATGATGTTGGCCTCGGCCAGTTGTGAGAAAAACAGGAAAGCATCCGGGCTGGCATTGGTGTGTCCAGGCAACTGAAGTGGCATCAGGAGTAGATTAGCGCATATGCAGGAACCTGTCGGCTTCCAGTTATCGTCGCAGCAGAAACGCATTTGGCATCTGCAGGGGTATGGTCAGCCCCTGGCCGCCCAGATCGCCTTGGCGCTTGAGGGTGAACTGGATACGGCGCGGTTGCGTGGCGCGCTGGGAAAAGTCGTCGAGCGCCACGAAATACTGCGCACCAGCTTCGTGCGCCCTGCGGGAATGAAGTTCGCTCTCCAGGTGGTGAATGCGGAAGCGAGGTCGAAGTGGGAGCAACTCGATTTGCGGAAAGTCGCTCCGGCGGACCTGGAAGCGCACCTGAGACCGGTGCTGGCGGCCGCGAAACTCGACCTGGGCGCCGCCACCGGCATGGTCCATGGGTTGCTGGCGATGCTTCCCGCCAACCGTAACATCCTCGTGCTGACGCTCGCGGCGCTGTGCGCGGACGGCGCATCGCTGAACAAGCTGGCTGGGGAACTGGCCAAGTATTACGGAGAAGCAGAGCCGGAAGCGGGCGATCCCCTGCAGTACGCCGATTATTCGGAGTGGCAGAACGAGCTCGAGCAGCGGGAAGACCAAGCCGGAAACGCCGGCCGCGAATACTGGGCGGGATACAAGACGGCACAGATTCCCGCGCTGAGCTTGCCTTTCGCGCGGCGGCGGCAGGCGGAGGAGTTTGCTCCCGAAGTGGTCCCGGTTGCGCTCGACCAGGGGGTGCAGACTTTCCTGGCTTCGGCAGTCAACGCGGCGGATTTCCTGTTGGCCTGCTGGCAAGTTTTCCTGTGGCGCCTGACCGGCCAGCGGGAAGTGGTGGTGGGCTATGTGAGCGACGGCCGCAGCCACGAAGAGCTCAATTCCGCGCAGGGGGCGTTTGCAAGAATCCTTCCCGCCTACGCGAACTTTGGGACCGAAGTCAGCGTCGCCGAAGCTGCGCGACACAGCGCGAAGGTACGCGCGGCGGCGGTTGAACACCAGGACTACTTTCAACTGGAAGATCCTGATTCGCTTCCCGCCGGCTTCAGCGTTGCGCACAAACCCGCTAAACAGTCCTCCGGCGGTATTACCTTCACCGTGTTTGAGCAGCGCTGCCGGGTGCACGGATTCGCCCTCGAATTGCGCTGCCTGACCGGAGATGCGGCCTGGCAGGCGGAACTGGTGTTCGATCCGGCAAGCCTGCCGCGCGAGTTTGTCGAAGTGCTGTCGCGGCGTCTCGGGGCGCTGCTTGCGGGAGCCGCTGCAGATCCATCGGGCACGGTGAGTTCCCTGCCGGTGATGGACGCAAAGGAGCGGCAGCAGGTGGTGACCGGGTTCAATCAGACGGCGGCGGATTACCCGCGCGGCAAGTGCATTCAGGAACTGTTCGAGCAGCAGGCGGCCCGCTATCCCAACCGGCCCGCGCTGCGCGCGGGCGAGCAGGAGTTCAGCTATGCGCAACTGAACTCCCGCGCCAACCAACTCGCGCACTTCCTGCGCAAGAACGGAGTTGCGGCCAACACCGCGGTGGGCTTGTGCGTGGAGCGCTCCGCGGACATGATCCTCGGCCTGTTGGGAATCCTGAAGGCGGGGGGATGTTACCTGCCCCTGGCCGCGGAAAATCCCCAGGCGCGCCTGGCCCATCAGCTGTCGGAGACGGCGGCGCCGCTCGTCGTCACCCAGCAGAAGCTGCTCGAGCGGTTACCCGATTTTGCCGGCAAGGTGATTTGTCTCGATCGCGACCTCGGAGAATTCGAGCACGAGCCGCGCGTCAATCCCCGGCTCGTTAATACCGCGGAAGACCTGGTGTATGTGATCTACACCTCGGGCTCAACCGGAATTCCCAAGGGCGTCGCGGTCCGGCACCGCAACCTGGTGAACTACAGCCATTTCATCCGCCGGCGTTTGCAGCTCGAGCAGGCGGCGCAGGGAGTGCATTGCGCCACGGTTTCGACGATCAGCGCCGATCTGGGCAACACCTGTATCTTCCCCGCCCTGATCGCGGGCGCATGCCTGCATGTGATTCCCTATGAGATGGCGATGGCGGCCAACCTCTTTACGGCGTATACCGCGAAGCATCCCATTGACGTGCTGAAGATCACGCCCTCGCACCTGAACACGCTGCTCAACGCTCCCGAGGGCAAAGCGGTACTTCCGAGCAAATACCTGGTGCTGGGTGGAGAAGCCTTGAGCTGGCACCTGGTGGATCGCATTCGCGAGGCGGGCAAGTGCGCGGTGGTAAATCATTACGGGCCGACGGAAGCGACGGTCGGTTGCTCGACGTTCACGGTCTCGGAAAACGAGGTGAAGCGATGGAACCCGGCCACGGTTCCGATTGGGCGTCCGATCGCGAACGACGAGATCTACATTCTCAACCCGAACCTCGAGCCCTGCCCGGTGGGCGTGGCCGGCGAACTGGCGATCGGCGGGGCAGGGCTGGCCAGGGAATACCTGAACCAGCCGCAACAAACCGCGGAGAGGTTCGTGGCGCATCCCTTCTCGAAGGATCCGGGCGACCGGCTCTATCGCACCGGGGACCTGGCGCGGTTTCTGCCGGATGGAAATATCGAGTTCCTGGGACGCATCGATCACCAGGTCAAGATTCGCGGCTTCCGCGTAGAGCCGGCGGAGATCGAAGCCGCGCTGCGCGTGCACCCATTGGTGCGGCAGACGGTGATTGTTCCCTACGACGACGCGGCGGGGGAAAAGCGGCTGGCGGCCTACATCGTCTCGCCGCAACCGCTGGCGCCGGAAGAACTGCGCCGCTTCCTCCTGGAACGGCTTCCTGACTACATGGTCCCCTCGGCCTTTATGCGTGTCGCGTCGGTTCCGCTGACAGCGAACGGCAAAGTGGACTTCAGGGCCCTGCCCTCCCCCGAGCAGCCGGAAGCGCCGGCGGAGCGGGAATCGATCGCGCCCCGGAACCCGGAAGAGGAAAAGCTGGTGGGCATTTGGAGGGAAGTGTTGAGGACGGAGCGGATCGGAGTGAGCGACAACTTTTTCGATCTGGGTGGACACTCGTTGCTGGCGACGCAGATCATCTCGCGCATCCGCGCCACCTTCCGCGTGCAGATGCCGTTGCATAGTTTTCTGCAGACGCCGACGGTGGCGGAACTGGCCAGGAAAATCGTCGACTGTCCACGGGCGGAGAGCGAAGAAGAGGAGATGGCGCGGCTGCTCGAGGAACTCGAAGGGGTGTCGGACGAAGAAGCCGAGCGCTTGCTGGCGGACAAGGGCGGAGCGGACCTCGAGGGCGGAAGCGCCGGCCGGGAGCGGTAATGTGGACAGCACGGCTGAGTTGTGCCACGCTGGAGGAAAGGTTTTGTCCGACCCTCCTTCCCCTGAAGCAGCGGCCTCAAAGGTCGCGCATTTGATCCCGGAGCGAGATGGCTTCAGCATTTGAGTTGACGATTCGGCCGCGCAAGGGCTGGCAGCCGGTAGATTTCACGGAGATCTATCTGTACCGCGAGCTGCTGGCGTTTCTGGTGTGGCGCGACATCAAGATCCGTTACCGGCAAACTTTGCTGGGGGGCTTGTGGGCGGTGCTGCAGCCGCTGATCGCGATGCTGATCTTTACCTTCGTCTTCCACCGGCTGGCGGGGGTGAACAGCGACGGTCCGCCCTACCCGCTGTTCGCCTTTGCCGGGCTGGCTCCCTGGACGTTCTTTTCGGCGGCGGTTTCGCAATCGAGCAACAGCCTGGTCACCAATCAGCAACTGGTGTCGAAAGTGTACTTCCCGCGGGTGTTCATTCCGCTGGGAGCCGCAGGTGCGCTGCTGCTTGATCTGTGTTTGAGTCTCATGCTTCTGGGCGTGCTGATGCTTTATTACCACTGGCCGGTGACCTCGAATCTGGCCCTGTTGCCGCTGTTTATTCTCGCTGCCGTACTCGCCGCCTCCGGCACCGGGCTGATCCTCTCCGCGCTCAACGTCAGCTTCCGGGATGTGAAATACGCGGTGCCTTTCATGATTCAGATGGGAATCTTTGTCACGCCGGTGATTTATCCCATCCGTTATATTCCCGAGCGCTGGCAGCTGGTGATGGGGCTGAATCCAATGGCGGGCGTGGTGATCGGTTTCCGGCATGCGCTGCTGGGAACGCCGGGGTCATGGCCGGTGATGGCTCTCTCGCTGGCGGTCAGTGCGCTGCTTTTTGTCTCGGGTCTGTTCATCTTCCGGCGGATGGAGCGCCGTTTCGCCGACATCATCTGATATGGCTCCCATCCTCGAAATCAGAAGCATCTCGAAGGAATACCGGCTGGGCCGGGCGTTCCAGAAGACGGAGACTTTTCGCGAGTTGCTTGAACGTGCCGCGACTGCTCCCCTGCGCGCCTTCAACGGTTCATCGGGAGAGAGCGGCGCAGCCAAAGAAGGGCGCTTCTGGGCCTTGCGGGATATCACTTTCGATGTGCCGGAAGGCGAAGTGGTAGGCATCATCGGACGCAATGGAGCGGGCAAGAGCACCTTGCTCAAGGTGATTTCGCGCATCACCGATCCCACCGAAGGATTCATCAAGGTTCGCGGCCGCATGGCCAGCCTGCTCGAGGTGGGCACCGGTTTTCATCCCGAACTGACAGGGCGCGAGAACATTTTCCTGAACGGCGCCATTCTGGGCATGCGGAAGGCGGAGATTGTCTCCAAATTCGACGAGATCGTGGAGTTCGCGGAAGTCGAAAAGTTCCTCGACACTCCGGTCAAACACTACTCCAGCGGGATGTATGTGCGGCTGGCGTTCGCCGTGGCCGCGCATCTGAATCCCGAGATCCTGATTGTCGACGAAGTGCTGGCCGTGGGCGACGTGGCTTTTCAGAAGAAGTGCCTGGGAAAGATGAATGAAGTGAGTCGCGGAGGACGCACGGTACTGTTCGTCTCGCACAACATGGCGGCGGTGGAGAATCTTTGCCGCCGGGGAGTAGTGCTGGAGAGGGGAAAGCTGGTCTTCGACGGCCCGGCGAAAGATGCGGTGCATCGCTATCTTAACAGCCTGGCGGGAGCCCAGAATGCCGACGGGCACATCGTCGATCTGAGCGGCGCCAGCGACCGCCGCTCGATGGCGGGAAAGTATCTCGAGAAAATCGAGTTTTATACCGAGGGCGATCGTCCGCTCATCGAGGGTCTGCAGGTGGGCGCGCGCCTGAAGGTGCGGGTGCATTTCGATCTGCCTGCCCCCACGTCCAGCTTCAATCTCGGTCTCGGCTTCAACAACATCTTCGGACAGCGCATCTTCACTGCGCACAGCATGCTGGAACCGAACCGGACAAATCAGGAACACCACGGCCCGCAAGTGTTTGTCTGCGACATTCCCAGCCTCACGCTCATGCCCGGGGAATACACCTTGCGGCTGTGGCTCGACATCGGGAACGCCGAGGCGGACCTGATCAACGACGCAGCGCGGCTCAGCGTGATTGAGGCCGACTATTACGGTACCGGCAAAATACCTCCCGCCGGGGCGATCGTGCTCAAACATCGCTGGTACCTAGAAAAAGCTGCAGATGCTTGAAGTTAGGGGTCAATAAGTAGCAGCTGGGGAAAAGTTTGTAGCCATCCGCGAGTATCCCTACGTCCAGATTTTGGACTTTTAGGAAATTTCCCGGCAACTTTGGATAATAAAATAGGGGAAAATATGTGCAAGAACTTTCACCCTGGGTTACTCTAGGTGTGCGAATTCCTAAGGATGCGGCGGCGGTTGGCGCATCCTCCCGTGGCCTTGGGATTGCACCACCGCCTTGTCCTCCGTTTTGGAGCCGCGAGTTCGAAGTCCAATCTTTTTGGAGTTAACGGGTTTCTTAACGATTGCCTCCCCCGGCAGATGAATCAATAGGAAAGTTTGTGCCTTCCTTGCCAGTGCGCGTGATCACGAAAGTAACGTGAAGAAGCACGGAAGCTTGAGACAATGACCGCTATCATTGGGGTGGCGCCCGGGGCGTTTAATGGCAAATAGTGTCTCCGCGGGATTTCGACTGTCCGCGCAACAGGAGCGGGTCTGGGCGCAGCTTTACGGCGCCGAAGCCGGCCCCTGCTGCGCTTCTGCCACCATTCTTATCGAGGGTCCGCTCGAGGTCGACCGCCTGCACGAGGCGCTGCGGAGGCTCGTATCACGTCACGAAATTCTCCGCACCCTGTTTCACCGCCAGGCTGGGTTGAAGCTTCCTTTTCAGGTGATTCGCGATTCCGCAGAACCGCTGTGGAATTTCGCGGGCCTGGGCGAACGTGGGGCGGAGGCGGAAGGGGAACGCCAGAGGCTGCTACGCGATCTGAGGTCCAGGCCGTTCGATCTCGAGCAGGGGCCGACCTTCCGCGCGCTACTAGCGGAGTTGGCAGCCGATCGCCATAGGCTGACGCTCGACCTGCCTGTACTGTGTGCCGACGCGAGCAGCCTCGAAAACCTGACTCAGGAATTGGGGCGGGAGTACGCGGGGGCGCCGGCGAATGACGAAGCCATGCAGTACGCCGATGTCGTCGAATGGCAGAATGAGATTCTCGAGGGAGAAGACACCCGCGCGGGCCGCGATTTCTGGCGCGACTATTTCCGCAATCTCGATCTGGACGCGCTCGAATCGTTCTCCCTGCCGTTTGCCGACAAGCCCGCCGGGGGGTTCCGACCCGAGGTGTTCGAGTTTGCGCTCGGCCCCGGGACCATTGCTTCGTGCCGTGCGCACCACGACTCCCTGCGAAATTTCCTGCTGTCGTGCTGGATGGTTCTCGTTTCCCGTCTGACGGGAGGCGAAACCATTACCATCGGCTGCGGTTTCGACGGACGCAAGTACCAGGAACTGGAAGACGCGCTGGGCGTCTTCGCCAAATCGCTTCCCATTCGCGCGACCGTGCGATCTGACACGCGCTTCGACGCCGTGCTTTGCCAGGCCGGGGAAGCGGTGGCGGAAGCCAGCCAGTGGCAGGAGAGCTTCGCCTGGAGCAAGGTCGAAGGGCTGGCGGATTCGAACTCCGTGGTTCTGCCGCTGGCGTTCGACTACCGCGAGGTTCCGGCACGGCAGTCACTCGGAGCCGTGTCCTTCGAGCTCGAAGAGGTGTCGGCGCCGCTGGAGCCTTACGGTCTGAAGCTGGAGGTGGTGGGGGATCGGGGGGGAGTGCGGCTCAAATTGCACTACGATGCGGCGCGCCTGGAGCGTGCGGCGGTGGTGCGCATGGCCGGCTACTATCAGACGCTGCTGGAAGCGGCGGTGGCCGCTCCGGAGACGCCCGTCGGCCGCCTGCCGCTGGTCGCCGAAGGCGAGCGTCAGCAACTGCTGGTCGAATGGAACCAGACCTCCGCTGCGTATCCCGCCGAGCGTTGTCTACATGAGCTGTTTGAGGCGCAAGCCGGGCGCACGCCCGAGCGCACGGCGCTGGTCTCGGGCACGCAGGCGCTCAGCTATGCGGAGTGGAATCGGCAGGCCAACCGGCTGGCGCAT
>DATFTE010000048.1:0-2442 GCA_035262225.1 Terriglobales bacterium | reverse complement strand
CCCAGCGAACCACAGTGCGGATCGTGGGATCTTCGTGCCAATTGCCGATCCAGGAGTAGACGAGAAGCCGCGGGGGATCGCATTCGAGAATCTCGCCGTGACACTCGAACTCGGGGACACCGTTCCCGACAACAGATCCTGTGTTGCTGGCATAAGCATATTGGCCGCCGACGCGGGCGTCCATCTTCCAACGCTTGGGCGGACACGAAGGACCGGTGAACCAGCGGCTGAGGTCGCCGGCATCGGTGAGCGCCCGGAACACTCTCTCCGGCGGAGCGGAAATATCGATTTCGCTGACGACGGCGTCCTGATCGGGCGTAACGATGGTCGGACTCATGAGTGCTTCCTCCTTCTGGAAACGGGCGGGCGGAGCACCCGCCCACATTCCCGGTGTTAACTCTTGCGGCGCAGGTCGAACAGCACCTTTTGCTCCTTGCCGTGAGCGAGGAACGTCCACTCCTCGGTGTGGTGAGTGTCATCAACAAGCGTCAGTATCATGCGCTGCATCCGCCCCGCGTCGGGCGAAGCGAGATTCGTGGCATCGACGTAGTCGAACGTGATGGTCTTCCCGTCGGGGGACACCGAAGCCTGCATGCGGGGCTGGTTTCCGGCTCCGCAATAGTGGGTCAGCAGGAGACGATTCGGGCCATCCAGGTGAATCATGGAGATCATGTCTTCGTTCGGCACCAGGATCTCGCTCATGATGGCCGATCCGTTGGAGACGACCTTGAACATGACCTCGAGGGGCTTACCGGAGGAGTCCTTCCCCTCCCAGGTGCCGGGCATGCTCTTGATGGAGGCGAATGCCTTCTGAGCGTCGGTCTGCGCAACCGCAGCGGCGGCAGCCAGCGCGATCGCGATGAGGGCGGCGGTGCGAATCGATTTTTTCATGACAGTTTCCTTTCGGTGGGATGGACATTGTCCATCACGGAATTCGTTTGGGTTTGCGGGAGGCGGCTCCAGCCGCTTCAGTCTCCCGTGCATGCTCGGCTTCGACGAACGCTTTCAGGTTGTTCAAGCTGGTGGCCCAGAAGACTCGGTACTGCTGGATCCAGGAATCGACGGCGCGCAGAGGCTCGGCATTGAGTTCATACATGCGGTTCCGGCCTTCGCGATGCTCGCGCACCAGATGAGCACGGCGGAGGAGGCGCAGGTGCTTCGAGATCGCAGGACGGGAAACGGGAAAGGCGCTGGCGATCTGCCCTGCGGGCTGCGAACCACGGCGGAGGAGATCGAGGACGGCGCGGCGGGTGGGATCAGCAAGAGCCTGGAAGGTAACCTCGCTGGCCCGGGCCGCAGAATATGTAACCGATCGGTGACGCATAATGTGTAACTCTACGGTTACGCGATGAGAATGTCAAGAGGAAAGTTTTGCCAAGCAACGCCTGCCCACCTTCTCTAGGCGAGGAATCTTGAGAACGCGGAGGCAGCGATCTCCAGCGGCTTGGAGGAGTTCACGCCGCCGAGCGGCAAAACAACCGCAGCACCACGACACTAGATCCGGGAGCGGGGTGATCGTCCTGCTGGAACCAGGTCACAGCTTGGGATGGGGCGTGCCTGACGGCCACGCGGCGAGGACGGTCTCTTGCGGATTCAGGGTCGAGGGTCACCATCGAAACGCGTCTCGGCATTCTGCAAATCCCTGTCGTCAGGGAAAATGCGGCTACCCTTATGCAGAATCGATCGAGCAGACTTCATGTCCCCGAGGACAACATACACACCCGCGAGGGACCTGAAAATCGTTGCATCAGCATCCGGGAAGAAGCGCAGCACCCACTCGAAATGTTGGCGCGCAAGAGGGAACCGGCCGGTTTCGCGGTACAGTTCGCCAAGCTCGAGGTGACACGCGTAGCTATAGGAGTCTTTCAGCGTTCCTTTGAGCAAAACTGGTTCCGCTGCCGTGAGGTCGGACATCTTCATCCATATGGCTCCCAGTCGACAATATTCCGACGCAGGCGGATCTGACATGAGAGCCATTCGTTGCAATTGGGCTTGCAGCGCGACTTGAAACTCCCTTCGATCTGCCGCAAACAGCATTTTGTCTTCGAGCGCGGGCAGGAAGGCGGGATCCCGCTGAAGAATCTTGGAGACGTGCAATTGGGCAGACGCATCGTCTCCGCTCCGGTGTTCGGCAACCGCTAACCAGTGCATCGCCTGCGGAGAGTCCGAATCCATCGCGAGAGCTTTCGTCAGGAGAGACTTGGCATCCGGGAGATTATTTTGCAACAACGCAAAGCGTCCCTGGGCAACATAGCCCTGCGCGGAAGCCGGCTCGGATTCGAGCATTCCGACGAGACTTTTCGCGTGGCGGATGTCACCGAGATCAAGCGCCGTCTCCGCGCCCGCATCCACGGCACGCTTCACCTCCGCGGGTTCCAAATTCGGCGGCAGCGGCCCCGTCTGGAACTGAGTGATCAATTCTTCGTTCGCGTCAGACAGGCC
>DATFTE010000047.1:0-4385 GCA_035262225.1 Terriglobales bacterium | reverse complement strand
AAGACAGGTGAGTTCTCGTCTGCTCGTAGTAGTCGAAGTAAGATTTCAGGATGCGCCGCAGGCCGGTCTCATTCAGGACGATCACGTGATCCAAGCATTCTCGACGAATCGAGCCGATCAATCGCTCAACGTAGGCATTCTGCCAGGGAGATTGCGGTGCCGCGAGAACCTCACGAATGCCCAGCCAGCTGGCTGCCTCGTAAATTTCTCTCCGTAGCTCCCATCCCGATCGCGCAACAAGTAATACGGAGCGCTATCCCACGGAAAAGCTTCCAATAGTTGGTGAGCCACCCAATCAGCCGTGGGATATTCCGTCACCGCCACGTGGACGGGCCGACGGCGGTCGTGCGACAGAATCACGAAGACAAATAAGACGCGAAAGAACACGGTCGGAACCACGAAGAAGTCGGAGGAGACCATATCGTTCATATGGTTTGCCAGGAACGTGCGCCTTAACCGGCCAATCTTTCCTCATTTTTCCTCTGCCTCGATCTTCTGTAGTTGTGAGGCAACGGTGAAGAGGCGTTTGTCCAGACGCTGCAGTTTGCGGCGGATTCTTTCGTCGCTGAGCTGACGACGATACATCTCGAGAAGATGGCGTGTTGCTCCCAGCGCCTGACGAATGCCGGGAAGACCAGCGCTAGGGATTTCTTGGGGGAGTGCGAGCGTGGGCAGATGATGCGGATGGGCGACATTCTGGCGGGCCTGATGAAATTCGCGCTGCAAATCCTGCTGGGTAACTTCCGTGTAGCGCAGGGTCATCCGGATATCTTTGTGCCCGAGCAGCTTCATGAGAGCCGGAAGGCTAACCCCAAACCGGAGCATTTCCGTCGCAAAACTGTGTCTCAAACGGTGAGGCGTCACATGGGTAGGGCAACCGGCGCGCTTGGCGGCCCGATGTAATGTCGATCGGAGAGTCCCGTCAAGAACATAATAGCTACCACCACGACGTGGCAGCAGGAAGCCTTGCGAGCTAGCGAGGTGTGCGGCGGGGGCCGCATGGCGCAAGGTTAGGATCCGCTCCACGATCCGCCGCACCTCACTATCGGCCGGGACCAAACGTTCCGTGTGCAGTTTCCCGAGTGGGACATGGAGCGCCCACTCGTCAGTTCCCAGTCGCCGTAAGCAATCCAGAGGCAGATCGAGGCATTCGCCAATGCGGATTCCGGTGGCGCGGGTGAGCAAGAGCGCATTCGCCGCCAAATCATCGGTTCGGCGCAGTTCCTGCTGTAGGAGTTGATCCTCCCCCAGGGAGAGGGGTCGAGGCAGATAGCGGGGTTCGGGAGGGAAGTCTTCGCGACGAAAAAGATCGGGCTGAACGGGGTGGCCGTTGGCGGCCAGATCATCCAGCAACCGGCGGAGACGAATGAGGTGATCGCTGCGAGTTTTGTTGCTCAGGGGCGGTTGTCGTTCCCTCAGCCAGCGGAACCAGCTGAGCAGATGAGGGTCGCGGCGCAGTTGAGAGAGCCGGCGAAGCTGGGGGAAGGCGGCGCGGAGATAGGCTAGGAAGTGACGTGCCGTAGTTCGATAGTGTTCTACGGTTCTAGGGCGGAGCGTGAGTGCAAGCGTCCGGATTTGCGTCTCGAAGATCTCGTCCAGGCTGGTTTGGCCGCGAGTCATGACAGATGGGAAGAGTCCAGCGCCTTGCGCTTCTCGATGGCGCGGGCGTATTCGCGCCAGACGTCCTGTGGGGCAAGTTCGACGTACAGCATGGTGGTTGAGACTTGCGCATGCCCCATCAGCCTTTGCAGGGCGGGCAGGGACATCCCGCCGCGTACCATATCCGCTCCAAAGGTGTGCCTCACCCGATGGGGGTTGGCATGAGGGATGCGACTCCGCACGCGATGATGGCGGAAGAGCGAGCGAAGCCCGGCTGCACTCATCGGCTGGCCGCGCTGCCGGCCTTTCAAGCAGACGAACAAAGCGGGCGCGTTGGTGAGCGGACGTTCCAAGCGCAGATAGTGTCCGAGAACTTCGAGGAGATCCGAAGGCAGCGGCACGACGCGCTTCTTGTTTCCTTTGCCGTGGACGCGCAACTGGCCGTCGGCGAGTTGCAAGTCTTCCAGTTGAATCACCAGGACCTCACAAGAGCGCAGACCATCCAGGAGCATCAGGCCTACGAGAGCCAAATCGCGATAAGTGCGGAAGCTTCGCCAGAACTTGCCGACTTCTTCGGTCGAGAGCGGCACGATGACTCGCCGATCTTGTTTAAGGCGGAGGCCCCGGGCTACGGCCGGGCGCGGTCGGCCGTAGCCGAGCGGGGATCTGCGGGTATAGCGGCGCTGGAAATGCGCTTGGCCGGCGGGAATCTCTTGCCCGGTGTGGAAGCGATAGCAACAGCGCACGGTGCCTAGGCGATGGTTCACGGTCGGCGGTTTGAGCGGAGGGGCCTGCTCGAGTTGATGACGAACATAGTCGACGATAGTGGACTCGGTGATTTCAGCGAGTGGCCGATTGAGCGGTGCTAACCAACGAGCAAAATCTAGGAGGTCATAGGCGTAGATGCGCAGCGACCGCGGGGAAAGCTGGCGCAGGTGCTGGGCGTCGAGAAAGGCATTCGCCCACACGACCTCTCCTCCCTTCTCGTCGCACACCCGATAGGGGGAAGCGCTGGCGGCCACGCCCGGCTGATAGCTCACGGAGAGTTTCATGCACTCCTCCAGCCCCATCGTTCCAGTAACTGCTTGACGCTCTCCAGATCGGAGGCCGCCTCCCGCCGCGCGGTTTGGCGAACGCATGACACAGAGAAACTCGAAGTGTGGTCGGGCAGTGGTGGAGAAGAGTCACGCCCTTTCCGGGGAGAGCCGGCGGGCAGGTCCAGCACTTGGTAGATACCGCCTTCATAGGCGATCAGGTCCCGAGCCACCAGTTCGTTGCGGGCAGAAACGAGTTCGTGCGGAAAACGCGCGTCCAACAATTCTGCCAAACGCGCGTCGGAGTAAAAGCTGACTCCGTCTTGGTTGGAGACCGCCACCAGCACGAAGTAGAGCAATTTCTCCAAGCGGGTTAGGCCTTCGTCGAATCCCTCGCGCAGGAAGCGGTGATCGATCCAGCTGAAGGAGCCGCGAATGGAACGTCGGCGATCGGGTCGGGGCGGGTGGGGTCGGGATTTCGGCATTTCATTCCTCTGCGGGATGCTCGCTTGCGGCGGGACGAGCTGTTCGGGAAAGCACGGCATCAGGGTGAACACCAAGTGGTTGAGCGATCGTGGGCTGATTCTCCCGTGTTGGGCGTAGAACCAGTGACGAATCCGAGTCTACATTCCCCCCTTGCGCATCCTGCTCCTCCATTTCAGCGATACGAACTAACGAATCGCCCTCGCCGGCCGCAAATGATGCAGCGAGACCAACCGGAGAGGCCGGTCGAAGGAATCTTCGGCTGGCTGGGCCAGCGAGCGGCGACCGCCAGAGGCATCCTGTGGTCAACTGGGGGCGTAAGGGAAGATTGATCTGTCACGCGACCTTTCAGGCGCTGGCGATAGTCGCGCTGGCGGGTGCAATGATCCTCAAGCCCTGCTTCGCCGAGACTCTGTTCATATCGGCGATTGGCTTTGCAACGCTGCTTGCGACGAGCTTTTTCCCGGCAGGGGTCGCTGCAATAACAGTGCCCTCGGTCGCAATGGCGACAGATCCCGAACAGCTTGCCGCAGGTGCGGCAAATCCGCGGACGTAAAAGGACTCCGCAGTTGGCCGCAGCCATCTCGCCTCGCGGGCGGGACTGGACAGCGGCGACCGATCATGGCAGGGTAGACCCGGTTAGCTTTGGTTCACCCCGATGAGGGTTGACCGTTGCGGGCCTCGGTCGTTGCAAGCGACCGAGGTCCACACTTCCCACCTCAAGGCAGCTACCTTACACCGGATGACCGCGAAGGGAGAGCTGTGCTTGCGGAGGCTCAGCGATGATGGAATCTTCTTCTTACTTTTCCGAAGCGGCGCAGCGTTCAAAGAAAGATGGAATTCAGATGACAGCGAAGCGGTGGGGAAAAACAAACACAAGATCTCCCGCGAAGAAAAGGAAAAAGCAAAAGAGAAAAACTATTGAACTCAAACTCAGGAAAAGAAGAAAAGAAAACCAAGAGGGCTGAAGAACAAACCAAACAAGAACAAACCTTATCTTTCATTGGCCGGTTAAGTGCGCCAGGTCTGCGACGGGGGCTTGCGGCCGCGCACCATGTATTTGCTGACACTGCTCTCTCCAATGTTGATGCCCAGCTTGAGCAATTCACCATGGATGCGGGGTGCACCCCAAGTTGGGTTTTCGCGGCACATTCTGCGAATCAGATCACGGACGTCGCGGGGAAGCGTGGGTCTTCCCGGGTGGCCCCGCCGAATCTTCCACGCCCAGAACAGACCGAAGCCGCGGCGATGCCAGGCAAGCACCGTTTC
>DATFTE010000046.1:0-5821 GCA_035262225.1 Terriglobales bacterium | reverse complement strand
TGCGCCCTTGCATACCGCGCCGGCGTTTCTGCGGGCGGATTGCCTGGGCCTTTCCGACAAGCTGGCGATCGCAGGCGCCATGGCGGCGCTCGCGCCGGCGGCCCCCGGCGACACGGGCGAGTCGTTTCTCAACTGGCTGCGGCACCGTGGGCAGACGGAACGCGCGATCGAGCGCTTCTGGAAGACCGTCCTGGTGAGCGCGCTGAACGAAGACATCGACAAGGTTTCAGTTCCCTATGCGGCGCAGGTGGTACGGGAATCTTTCCTGAAATCGGCGGCGGCGGGACGCATGGGTGTACCCACGGTTCCGCTCAGCGATCTCTACGGCGTGGCGGGGGAATACATTCGCGCGCACGGCGGCGAGGTGCGCTTCCGTGCACCGGTGGATTCCTTCCGTGCCGAGTTTGCCGGTGTGAAGCTGCTCTCCGCAGGCGGGGAAGAGGCATTCGATTTCGTCATCTCGGCGGTGCCGTTCGATGTTCTGGAGCGCATGTTGCCACAGACGACGGCAGCAGAGCCGCTGCGGCAGACCCTGCGACAGTTTGAAACTTCTCCCATCACGGGGATCCATTTGTGGTTTGACCGGCAGATTACCGACCTGGAGCACGCTGTGCTGCTGGATCGCACTATCCAGTGGATGTTTCACAAGTCGAAACTCCTCGGGCGGAGCGCAGCTGCCGAGCCATTGGCCGCGCGGCGTGTGGCGCACAACAGCGAGGATGCCGGATCGGGAGGCACGGCTACCCTCGAAGCCGACGACGGGCTGGACGAGGGGAGCGGGAGTTACGTCGAATTGGTGGTGAGTTCGTCGAAGAGCCTGGTCGAGAAGTCCAAGGCCGAGATTGTAGATCTGGCGCTCGAGGAGTTGCGCGAGTTTTTCCCCGAGGCGCGAAGCGCAGAGCTGCTGAAGTCGACGGTGATCAAGGAAGTGCATGCGACGTACTCGCCGCGTCCCGGAGTAGACCGGCACCGTCCGCAACCGGAGACGGTCTGGCCGCGCGTGTTTCTTGCCGGGGACTGGACCGCGACCGGTTGGCCAGCGACGATGGAAGGAGCGGTGCGCAGCGGCTATGTGGCCGCGCAATGCGTGGCGCGGGTCGCGGGCGTGCGCAATGCAGCCTTCCTGGTGCCGGATCTGCCCGCCCGGGGATTCATGCGGGTGTTCGGGTGAAACGGGTTCCTGAAATCGCAGGGACCGAGCTTCGCTGCGGGTGGCCGGTAGCGGACGGAATGGTGGTACGTGCTGGAGACGGAGCCGGGTCCGGAGTGTAGAGCAAGAGTTTTCTGATCTTCAGTACCAAGCGACGGCAACATCCACCTGGTCGAGCGACGACGCACCTTCCTTCTGATAGAACACACGCCAGACGGGGTGCGAGCGATCCATGTCTCCCGCCACGAGTCCGCCGCCGGGACAGCCATAGTTGATGCGCATGCCGGCCAGCGAAGCGGTGGCGCCGGTCATCAGAGTGCAATGAGCTCCGTTGGCTAACTCCAGCGCCCAGGGCAGCGCTTTTTCGCGGGAAATTTCCTTTCTGCTGGCGCTCGCAGGGGGCGAAGCGAGGGTAAGCAGGGTGACTCTGTCGTCCCACGGGCTGCGGAGGCAAGCCACGATCCTGGCATCGCCCATGACATTCTGAAAGCAGGGGTCCTGAATCGCGTTGCCAGCGTTGCAGCGCCAGGCATCAGCGCGGCTGGCGTTGGCAATGGACTCGGCAAAGCAGTTTCCGCTCACGGTTTCAGATACCGAAAGACTTTTGCTGAGTCCTCCAGGGCCGTAAGGCGTGAACATTCTGATTTGCGTCACCGAAACGGACTCGGCGCCGCAGGCGGCCGCAGCAGCCAGCAGCAGGACCAGGGGAGTGCGAATATTCATCATAGGTTCGCCTGTTGAGTCGGGGTTACAGATGACGGAGGAAGTGTACGACCTTCTTGCCGGCATCCTCGGTGTAGTGAACGCTGACCTTCTCGCCTTCCCGGGCGTAGTCGGCGCCCTTCAGGACTCCATGCTCGCCCTCGATGGTCGCGTCTTTGGCGACGTGATAGGTTGCTTCCGTCCCGTCCTCGGCTTTCACGGTGACGGTATGGCCGGCCTTGTCCACTTTCGTGACCGTGCCCTGGCTCGTCCTGACGGTGTCTTTGCCCATGTCGCGGATAGCCACGGCTGACCTTTCAGCTCCTTCGCCGGTGTAATGGACGACGACATCGGTGCCTTCCTTGCCTTTCATGTAGCCTTCGACGGCCCCGGCCCTGGCTTCGTGGGCACCAGCGGCAAGGCCGCGCATGGTGGTCTTTTCCGAGTACTTGAAAACGTGTTCCGTGCCATCGGCCGCCTTGAGAGCGATGGTTTTCGCAGAGACATCGATCTTGGTGACGGCGCCTTCCATGGCGTGCATCATGGTTTGGGCGACGGCCAACGGAACACAAACAGCGGCAACCGCTACTGCGGGCAAAAGCCTTCGAACGCTCGCTAAACGCATAAAAATCCCCTTTCTCTGTGCGATTCGAAAATTTACTTATTGGTCTGACCGAGGGCCAGCAGTTGGTTGTCGACGTGGAAGACACCCGAGACCTGTTTGGCGCGGATGCCGGCGATTTTCTTGTCAGCGTCGTTGTTGACCATGCCCGAGAGGGTCACGCGTCCCATTTCGACCACAATCGGGATCGGCTTCTGCGGATCGGTCGCGTATTTCTCGAGCGCGGAACCGCCATAGGTGGCGCGGTAGGTGCGCACGCGGAGGTCATCGTGGACGCTCGAGGTCGGCGGGACGTCAGTATTACCGACGACGTCTTTCACGACGGGTGTGGTTTCGACGATGGCCAGGGCGGAGTCGCGGCTCGGGTAGTCGTGGACCACGCCGCCGGGGGTTGCCACTCCGTTCACTACGGTAAGCGAAACTGCGTTGAAAGCGGTGCCAAAAGCGACACGGTCATATCGTAACCGGTCAGCCAAACTGTGCCGCAGTTGGTCGTCAGCGACGGTGCCGTCGACCTGAACGTGATTGCGAACGTCTTTGAGTTTTTCCACTCTGCGCGCCAGGCTGGCCTTGAAGATATACAGATTGACGTCGCCCGAGAGGGTGACCGCCTGGTCTTCCGTGGTGGCCTTGATTCCATTGTACTGCCGCTTGCTGCGTGCGACCTTGTCGAGGTCCTGCTGAATCTGGGCATCGTAGCGGGAGCCAGACGCTCCGGTTTGGGCGTACGCGGGGAATCTCAAGAAAAGGAAAACCAGAGCCAGCCGGCAAAAGGGGCGCGAAGCTTGCATGGCACACTCCTGACGTGGATCTGGATCGAGCAGCCCGTAATGCAGGGAGCATACCCAAAAAGCGGGTATGCGGCAATTGGGATGCTATCCGGCGAGCAGGAAGACCCCGGCGGCGACCATGAGGGCGGCAAGCCAGCGGCGATGGTCGACGCGTTCGTGCAGGAAAAACTTGGCCGCCACCGCGTTGGCGACGAAAGTCAGCGATGCTGAGGCCGGCGCTACCAGACTTACATCTCCCCAGGAAAGGCCAAAGAGCAGGGAATAGAAGGCTACAGTCATGGCCAGGACGCCCAGCAGAAAGCTGGGATTGCGGACGATGCGCGAGATGACCTTCCACAACCCGGCCTGGTGGTAGAGCCTGCCCACGTCGCCCACCTGTTTCATGGCGCGGGAGAGAAGGACGTCGCCGGTGGTCGAAGCCAGCACGATGGCGAGTACGGCACTCCATTCGTAGAGGTGCTTCATGGGGCGCTCCTGGTCGAGACCGGGTCCTGATCATTCGCCTCGCGGGGCTGATGGCGGGTCAATTCCGGCCCTTGGGTAACGAAGCCGACGCCGCCGGAGATCAGCAGAATGCCGATCCAGCGCAGGGCAGTGACTTCCTCGTGCAGCAGGAATCTGGCGATCAGCGCCAGCAGAACATAGCCGAGCGAGGTCGCGGGCAGGACGTAGGTGAGGTCCGCCCAGGAGAGAGCGGTCATGTAGGAGGCGAAGAACCCCAGCAGGAAGAGAATTCCCAGCGCGACCCAGGGGTTGGTGATGGCCAGGATGAGCTCGGGGAAATGCCGCAGGGAGATGCTGCCCACGTCCTTCATGCCGCGGGAGAGAAGAGAATCGCCGATGGCGGCGCACAGCGTCACACCGCCCAGCACCAGATATTTGCGAAAGGTCAACCCTTGGTTCCTAGGCCTTCACGGGCTCGGCAGCGGCGGCCGTTTGTTCCTTCTGGCGCTTCTCCTTGACCCACTTGTGGCGCATGGCACGAGTCTTGAGGAAGCCTCTGGCTTCCTTGTAGAGGCGCTTGCGGTCGTCGCTGTCAAAGGCGGCCCGCTTCAGAATGCGGAAGACCGCCTTCGGACGGAAATAGTATTCGTCGTAGAACCGGTGCACCGCGTCGAGAATTTCTTCGGCCGGCAATCCGGGATACTGGATGTGCGCCAGTTGGTGTCCGCCTTCGTCGACCATCTTGTTGTCGCCCACCATGAAGCCGTTCTTCACCGCGTAATCGTAGAGCTCGGTACCGGGATAGGCGTGCGCCACGGAAACCTGAATGGTTTCGACATCGAGTTCCTTGGCGAAGGCGATGGTGTTGTTGATGGTTTCGCGGGTTTCGCCGGGCAAGCCGAGAATGAAGTCGCCGTGGATGACCAGTCCGAGCTTGTGGCAGTCCCTGGTGAACTCGAGCGCACGCTCGACAGTTGCGCCCTTCTTGATGTTCTTGAGGATCTGGGGATCGCCCGACTCGTAGCCGACGATCAGCAGCCGGCAGCCGGCTTCCTTCATGGCTTTGAGCGTCTCGTAGTCGGTGGTAACGCGCGAGGTGCATGACCACGTGAGTCCGAGCGGCTTCAGTTTGGCGCAGAGTTCGACGGTGCGCGCCTTCTGAATGTTGAACGTGTCGTCGTCGAAAAAGAATTCCTTTACGCCGGGCCAGTACTGCTTTGCCTTCGCCATCTCCGCGGCCACGTCGTCGGTCGAGCGCTTGCGCCACGGGTGTCCGCTCAGGGTCTGCGGCCACAGGCAGAAGGTACACTGCGCCGGGCAACCGCGCGTCGTGTAGAGCGAAACGTAGGGGTGCAACAGGAAGGGCACGTTATAGCGCGTGACGTCGAGATCGCGCTTGTAGACTTCGCTGACGTGCGGCAGGGCGTCGAGATCCTGAATCTGGGGCGCGTCCGGGTTGTGAACGATGCTGCCGTCCTTAAGGAAAGAGACGCCGGGAATCTGCTCCAGCGGCATGCCCTTGGCGTAGTTAACCACCGCGTAGTCGAACTCCTTGCGGCAGACGAAATCGATGGCCGGGCAGTCGCGCAGCGATTTTTCCGGCAGCACGCTGACGTGGGGTCCGACAAAGGCAATCCTGATGTTCGGATTGGCGTCCTTGATTTTCTGGGACAGGCGAATGTCGCCGGGGAAGCCGGGGGTGCTGGTAAAGAGCACCAGGAATTCGTAATCGCGGGCGATGTTGATGGTTTCTTCCGCCGAGATCTTGTGCGGGGGCGCGTCGAGCAGGCGGGCGCCTTCCAGCATGCCTGTCGGGTAAGCCAGCCAGACCGGGTACCAGTAGGACTCGATTTCGCGCGTGGCGGGCCAGCGCGAACCGGCCCCGCCGTCAAAGTTCTCAAACGAGGGGGGATTCAGAAACAGTGTTTTTAAAGGCATATGTGTCAATTACTTATCTTAACATTTTCCTTCTGGATTGGATGCTTTCGGGCCCGTGTTGAATCAGGTTCTGCCCGCGGATTATCGGCCAGCCCACCGCCGTTTGGACAAGCTTCTCCCCTGGGGTTTGAGCCTCGAGTCTACTGCCATCGGCCGACGGGCGGCAAAGTCTTT
>DATFTE010000045.1:0-3623 GCA_035262225.1 Terriglobales bacterium | reverse complement strand
GGAACCGCGCTCCACGACCTGAGCCATCAACTGCCCAACTGGAAAGTCATGAATGAACACCACATCGTGCGGACGTTCACCTTTCCCGATTTCAAGCAGGCGTTAGCCTTCGTCAACCGTGTCGGAGCACTCGCAGAAGAACAAGGCCATCATCCCGACATCCTGCTGGCTTGGGGAAAAGCGGAGATTACCCTGTGGACCCATGCCGTAAATGGATTGACGGAAAGCGACTTCATTCTGGCCGCCAAGATTGACGCGCTGTGAGGAACAGTCAGCACCTGGCACTCCCGACTCACGCAGGGCCAGCCGTGAAGCGGCAGAAGAATAAAACGCACGCCGTGGGTGACTGTGGGCCCTGACAAGCCCCGGCGCGGCGAAAGAGAAGAGTTCTGCCAAGTGCTGAGTGCTGAAATGCTCCTAGTCCGCCGCTTCCACGCTGGCCGCTCCCACAGCCCCCTTTGACGTCCAGATCGTCCATCCCCACAACATGGCGGGAAGCAGCATGGCCGCCCCTGCACCTGCAGCAACGGCGCGCGGAGACGATCCCCAGTCGACGAGCAGACCGGCGACCCACGCGCCAATTCCGATGGTAAGCATGGAAAGGCCGTTATCGGCGGCAAACACGCGTCCCCGGAACCGGTCCTCCGTGTTGAGTTGCAGGAGTGTGGTCGAAAACACCCACACGCTCGATCCCCCGCTGTGCGCCAGAATAATCCACGCGCAGGCCACCCACACCGTGCCCGCCGCCCCAAACCCCACGTAACCGATCGCTTCCGCGATGAACCCGACGAAGATCGCCATTCGCAGACGGTTTTCATGACGGCCGGCCCAGGGAGCGCTCAACAACGGGCCCAATAACGCCCCGATGCCGCGCGCGCCCATCAGCAGACTCATCCCCAGCATCGCTCCGCGCTGCGCGTCAATCCCGTGCCAGGTCACGGGAAAATAACGCTGCCCCATCACCGTGAACAATACCCATCCGGGACCAATCACGAAGAGCCCGGCCTTGACAAACACCGTGGCCCGCAGCCGCCGGTGTGCGCGCACGTAACGTACGCCCTCCACCATCATGGAATAGTCCACCAGATCGCGGAGACGAAGCCGGGCCGCGTTTTCCGTGTGCGGCTCGTCGAAGTGCATGCTGCCTATCAATAGCGCCGACGCCACGAAGGAAAGTCCGTTCAGGATGAAAACCGCATCGCGCCCCAGCAGCGCCGCCACCACCCCGCCCAGGGCCGCTCCTAGCACCAGGTTGATAGACCACGTGGTCGCAGAAAGCGTGTTCGCCAGCACCACCTCATCACGCGAGGTGATATTCGGAATCACCGCATTGCGGGCTGGCTCGAAAAAAGACACCATCACGGTTTCCAGCAGCAGCAGCGGATACACCAGCCACACCATGGATCGCGAGCGCACAAATAGCATGCAGAACACGATCACCATGCGCACCAGGTCGCTTGTGATCATCACCCGCTTGCGGCTGATGCGGTCGTTCACCACCCCCGCCGTCGGCCCCATCAGCGTCATGGGCAGCACTTGCAGCATCAGCGCCAGGGCTACGGAACTGGCGCGTCCCGTCAGTTGGAGCAGCAGGGTGTAGATCGCCAGCGAGTAAAACCAGTCCCCAACCTCGCTGACGATTTGCGCCGACCACAGGCGTCGCAAGTTGCGGTTCGAGCGCAGCAGCCGGCCGTAAGCCGCCAGCGAGACTTTCGCCTGCACGAGTTCGGGTTGCGGATCCATGGTGCTGAGAACGGCCTTTGTGTGCTCCCGGGCAATCTCCGGCGGATTGGGAGATGCCTCTCGCCTTCATAAAGATGATTTTTTGTCGCTCTTCGACCGCTTCGGGGAAATCCAGACTCCCTTACTGTGATAGTTTATAGAGTTGTCAAAAAGGAACCTTCGGCAAGCGTTCGGCCCCTCGCGTATCCCCATCGCCCCCCGCCGGCGTGACAAATGTTTTGGTCAGTCCGGTGTTCCTGTCCATAGGAGGGCATTTACTTAGTCTATGCATTGCCGAGCATCGAAATTCTGCGTGCTCTTGTTCCCCCTGCTTTTCCTGCTTCCTGGCACCGTGTTTGCCAACACCTGCAATAATTTCCTCAGCTATGACTGCGCGCATGCCACGCCCAACGTCATCCACGTCGGCTCCGGCGTCCCCAGCGGGCAATCTGTGGGCGTGCTATTGACCAGCAACGTCTTTAACGTGTCGGCTGCGAACGGGGTCTCCGGTCCGGACGTCATCGTCATTGCCGCTTTCCTCAACGGCTCTCCCGCCGGCAGCCTCAACGGAATCTCCTTCGCCAGCGCGGGGAGTGTCTTCCCCGAGGGATCCGCCACCAATGCCATCGTCGGCAGCCTGCAAGGCCTGGGACTTTGCAGCACAACCTGCAATCTCGGTTTCGGCTACGTCGATCTGCATACTCCTCTCGCCGCCAATGGCAGCGTCACCGTCACCGCCAGCGGCGTACCCGTGGGAACCGTTTTCTACGGTCTTGTGACCGCCAGCAATGGCCAGATCAAGTACATCACGCCGAACTCGGAAGCGGCAATTCTCGGCCAGGGGAGGTCCAGCGTCGTCCCCGAGCCCGGCTCCCTGACGTTGCTCGGAACCGGCCTCATGGGATTGGCGGGCCTGGTCCGACGAGGGACGACTCGGACGTAGAGTTGTGTGCAGGAACTACTCGGCGGCAGTCCGAGTTGTTCTTGGGAGCACGCGGCCGACGGGCTTCTTCCGCAGCCAGTTGAGCCGTGCGCCGAGATGCGGATCTGAATTGATTTCTTCTCTACCCGGGGCTGCTGCCCCGGTTTTTTTCGCCCGCAACCACTCCCTCGATCAAGGCCGCAATCCTCCGGTATAGTAGCGATTTCATTCAGGAGCCTCCCGTGAAGCGATGCCTGCGTCTTCTTGCTACCGCACTGCTGCTGGCAACCGTCGCAATCGCCCAAAGCGACGAGATCGTCCCTAACGAGAGCCTGGTCGTCGAAGGCGTTCCCAGGATCCCCGCATCGCTGGCCGGGACGGTCGACCGTTACAGCAATTTTCGTGGCGCCACCCTCGACAGCTGGGATCCGGTCAAACGCGAGATGCTGATTACCACCCGCTTTGCCGATACCAACCAGATTCATCGCATCAGCATGCCCGGAGGTGCTCGTACCCAGTTTACCTTTTATCCCGACTCGGTCGCCGGCGCGCAATATCCGCCAAACAAAGGCACCGCCTTCGTCTTCTCGAAAGACGTCGGCGGAGGCGAGTTCTACCAGCTCTATCGCTACGATGTGGCGACGGGCGATGTCACTCTGTTGACCGATGGCAAGTCACGCAACATCGGAGCGACATGGTCCTATGCGGGCGACAAGCTGGCCTATGGCTCGACCCGTCGCACCGGGAACGACGTGGACCTATATGTCATCAACCCCGCAGATCCGAAATCGGATCACATGCTCGCCCGGCTCGACGGCGGCGGCTGGGAGCCACAGGATTGGTCCCCCGATGGCTCGAAGCTTCTCGTCCAGGACGAACGGTCCGCAAACGAGAGCTCACTGTGGTTATTCGACGCGGCCAAGGGAAAGAAGACCCTGCTCACGCCGCAGCAGCGCGTGGGCACGGTTTCCTACGTCGG
>DATFTE010000044.1:0-22336 GCA_035262225.1 Terriglobales bacterium | reverse complement strand
CCGGAAGCCCGGTTCGCGATCGCCTCGAATCCGGGCGCTGCTTTGTCCGCTATGCTGTCATCGAAGATGCCCGGCAGCGCCACACCGCTTGCAGCGCCCTCGAACAATGGGCCGGCGCCTCGAGCGACGTTGCTTCCGGCATCTCGAATCATGTCCAACTGCAATCCGCCCCCTTTTCCGGCGGAGTTTCCCAACACCTGGATGTATACGACACGGAGCCCAGGGCCCCTGTAGAAGCCCCCACTCCGCTCCCCGACGGCTTCTAAGCCGCAGGAGACACGAAGCGTAAACCGAGCCGTGGGGACGGGTGGATGCCTCGTCCGCCCGCTTTTGGAGAAGGCAAACGCCGGACACAAGAGCTGCACAAGATCGATTTGTACTGGCAAGAATCTAATGTATGGAGAGAGCGATGCCTGAAGTCACCACAAAAATCGCCAATAAAACGACAGAGCCGATCGAGTCCAAAAAGCGGGCCCCGGGCCTCACCGTGCGCCGCTTCTTTACCCGGCCCGGCGAGAACCCCTACGACCAGGTGGAATGGGAAAAGCGCCTCGCGCAGATCACCGACGCCCAGGGCAACGTGATCTTCGAACAAAAGGATGTCGAGGTCCCCAAGGACTGGTCGATGACCGCCACTAATATCGTGGCCTCGAAATACCTCCATGGCCAGATCGGCACCGCCGAGCGTGAAACCGGTGCGCGCCAGCTCGTGACTCGCGTGGCTGAAACCATCCGCGACTGGGGCATGTCGCAGGGCTATTTCCGCTCCTCCGAAGACGGCGCCGCTTTCCACGACGAGCTCGTGCACATCCTCGTCCGCCAGTACGCGGCCTTCAATTCCCCGGTCTGGTTCAACGTCGGATGCGACCGCATCGAGCCCAACTCCGACGCTCAGAACTGGCACTGGAACCCGGCGGCCGAGCGTGTCGAATTCTCCGTCACCGGATACAAGACGCCGCAATGCTCGGCCTGCTTCATCAACTCCGTGCACGACTCGCTCGACAGCATTCTGACTCTGGCCAAGACCGAAGGCATGCTCTTCAAGTGGGGATCCGGTACCGGAACCAATCTCTCTCCCTTGCGTTCCTCCACAGAGACCCTGAGCGGCGGCGGCACCGCCAGCGGCCCGCTCAGCTTCATGAAAGGCTTCGATGCCTTCGCGGGCGTCATCAAGTCCGGAGGCAAAACCCGCCGCGCCGCCAAGATGGTCATCCTCAACGTCGACCATCCCGACATCGTCGACTTCATCGAGTGCAAAGCCAAAGAAGAAGCCAAGGCCCACGCCCTCGTCGCCCAGGGATACGACGGCTCCCACCCCGATTCCGACGCTTACAGCTCCATCTTTTTCCAGAACGCCAACAACTCGGTCCGCGTCACCGACGATTTCATGTACGCCGTGGTTCGCGACACCGACTTCCAGACCCGCGCGGTGAAAGACAACCGTCCGATCACGACTTACAAAGCGAAGGACTTGCTGAAGAAGATCTCCGAGGCCACCTGGCAATGCGGCGATCCTGGCATGCAGTTCGACACTACGGTCAACCGCTGGCACACTTCGAAGAACACCGCGCGCATCAACGCTTCGAACCCGTGCTCGGAATACATGTTTCTCGACGACTCGGCCTGCAACCTGGCGAGCCTCAACTTACTCAAGTTCGCTCCCAACGGAACCTTCGATGTCGAAGCCTACCGTCATGCCATCGACATCCTGATCACTGCGCAGGAAATTCTCGTCGACAACGCAGGCTATCCGACAGAATCGATCGCGAAAAACTCACACGACTACCGCCCCCTCGGCCTCGGCTACGCGAACCTGGGCGCGCTCCTCATGGCCACCGGCCTTCCCTACGACTCCGATGCCGGACGCGACTACGCCGCCTGTGTCACTGCCATCATGTGCGGCCAGGCCTACGCACAGTCTTCGAAGATAGCTGAACTCTGCGAGCCGCTGAGCCCGGCGACAGAACCCACCGCGAAGACGCTGGCAGAGACAAACCTGGGCAGCGGCATAGCCCACGTATCGAATCCCGCAGGGACAGCCGCCTCGGCAGTCATGCCTGGTGCGGCCTGCCCCGGCTGGTACCTGAACCGCGAACCGTTCCTGGACGTAATCCGCATGCACCGCGCCTCGGTGAACAATATTAATAAGTCGAACGTCCCCGCCGCTCTCTACCAGGCGAGTAAACAGGCGTGGGACGAAGCCCTCTCCCATGGTGAAAAGCACGGCTACCGCAACTCCCAGGTCACAGTGCTTGCCCCCACCGGCACCATCGGTTTCATGATGGACTGCGCAACTACGGGTATCGAACCGGATTTGGCCCTGGTGAAGTTCAAGAAACTGGTGGGTGGCGGAATGATCAAAATTGTGAATAACACAGTCCCTTCAGCGCTGTTCAAGCTGGGTTATTCGCATTCCGAGGCAGATGGGATCGTCTCTTACATCGACGCGACGGGAACGATCGAGGGTGCGCCGCACGTCAAAGACGAGCACCTTCCGGTGTTTGACTGCTCGTTCAAGCCGGCGAAGGGTACGCGATCCATCCACTACATGGGACACCTGCGGATGATGGCCGCGACCCAACCCTTCATCTCGGGAGCGATCTCGAAGACCGTCAACCTGCCCGAAAGCGCGTCGGTCGAAGACATCATGGAGGCCTATCTCCAGGCGTGGAAGCTGGGTCTGAAGGCGGTCGCCATCTATCGTGACGGATGCAAGAAGTCGCAGCCTCTTTCTGCCGCCGGCACCAAGACCGCGCAGAGCAGTCCCGGCGCCGCGCCGGCTGCACTCCAGGAAGACGAGAATCTCGATGGGCCTCCGCGGGCCGTGCGCCACAAGTTAAAAGAAGAGCGCATGTCGGTGACCCACAAGTTCAACGTGGGCGGCCATGAAGGCTACATTACCGTCGGCCTCTATCCCAACGGAGACCCCGGCGAGTTGTTCATCACCATGGCCAAAGAAGGATCGACGGTCAGCGGCCTCATGGATAGCTTCGCCTGCGCAACCTCGATCGCGTTGCAGCACGGCGTGCCATTGAAGCTGTTGTGCGAGAAGTTCGCCCATACCCGTTTCGAGCCCAGCGGCTGGACCAACAATCCCGACATCGGATTTGCCAAGTCAATCATGGATTACATCTTCCGCTGGCTGCAGCTGCGCTTTCTCACCGGCCAGCAGCAGATGTTGTTCGAGAATCTCAGACCGAAACTGTCGGCGATCAACGCTCAGCCGTCAGAGATTCGAGACCTCAACGGCGCCGCTGAAACGGTTGGACATACCCCCGGGCAAACGAGAGGCAGTGTCCATGCCGCCGATGCTCTTGCCGGAATGGTCGACCTGGGCGACGCGCCGACCTGCAGTTTCTGCGGCAGCATCATGACCAGAAACGGCAGTTGCTACCGCTGCATGAGCTGCGGAAGCACGAGCGGGTGCAGCTAGGGCGGTTTCGAGGTTTCAGGGTTTCAAGGAATCTCGGAGGTGCCCCATCCTGACGTCGCGACCGGTGCGACGTCAGGGTGGGGATTTTCGTTTGCAGCGATGAGGATTCCACGACCGGATATGCCACCCTGCTCGGGTTCTGAGCCAGCGCAACATAGCCGATGAGGATCAACCCGATTCGAGACCAAAGGCAATACCCAATTACACCCGTTTATCTCCAATGTCCTTTTGCGCATATAAGGGTCGACTGCTTCAAAGCAGTTCCTGCGCGCTGGAATTGGTGTGAACCCCCGAGGTGAGACGGTTTCTAAATGACAACCCGTAGCGACCACAAGAAGCAGAGAGCGTCACTCTGATTCGGGAGGGTATGATCAGCCGAGCTTCTGTCGGACGCTCTTTAGAATTTCGTCCGAGAGTCGCGGCTCTTGTACGGCGCGAGCCAGCAGGACGCCACCAATTCTCGCGGCTGTCTGAAAGATGGCTCCATTGCGGTCTCCGCCCTTAGCCGCGAGGGTCAATATAGGCTGCGGGAACTTCCGCTACTCGGCGGAAGTGGTGATTCACTTCTCAGACATTCTGGCGCGAGCTCTGGGGAAGAGGGGCGGGGGACACCCGTCTTCCATCGTTGTTTTGCGGGGAAAATGAGTCGTATGCATTGAATCTTTCGATTGGACATCGGCAGGCGGGCCTGCGAAAGTGAGGGTGTTGTTCCACCTGTGTAGACGACCGGGGATGCGAATTCTGGCGGGTTCGCATCCCGTTCTTTTTTCGGTTCCCGCTTATTGGTTGACTTTTGGAGTGCTCGATTACCTCGGTAACCTTTCAGGGGTGCCGGAAGGGCTCTAACATCCGGCATTGGCGGCAGTTGTCCACTGAGGGGGAAGCATGGGTGAGAAGATCACCCGGTCCGGGCGCTCGCCCGATTTGGTGCGCGCGAAGGTGTTGCGGGAGGCGCTGGAGAGAAGCGCCCCGGCGATGTCGCGCGCGGGCGAGGAGGAGAAGGACCTTGCGGGGGCGCGAACGGCTGCCCACAAGGCCTACTTGGAAGACCTGGTCGAATGCGCGCCGGAAGCGGTGAGCATCGTGAACCAGTCTGAGATTCTCCGCGTCAACGGCGAGTTCACCAGGATGTTCGGCTTCACGGCGGCAGAGGCGGTCGGGCAGCGGATCGACCAGCTGATTGTTCCCGAAGACCGTATCGCGGAGACGCAGTGGATCGGCGAGCGGCTCCGCGAGGGGCAGAAGGTTGCCATTGAGACGCGACGCCGGCGGAAAGATGGGGCGCTGGTGGATGTGTTCCTGGCGGCGGCACCGGTGGTCGCGGGCGGTCACAAGCTGGCTTCGTATGTGTTATATCGCGATATCAGCGAGCAAAAGCGGGGGGAGACGCTGAGTTCGGCGCTGTACCGCATCGCGGAGAAGACCAGTTCGGCTGCGGACCTCGAGCATTTCTATTCTTCCATCCATGGCATCGTGGGCGAGCTGATGTATGCGCGCAACTTCTACATTGCGCTCTACGATCCTGAGACGCAGCTCCTCAGCTTTCCTTATTTTGTGGACGAGGAAGATCCGACACCGGCCCCAAAGAAGCTGGGGCGAGGGTTGACGGAGTACGTGTTGCGTACCGGGGAGCCGCTGCTGTGTACACCGGAGGTATTCGACGGGCTGGTAAGAAAAGGCGAGGTCGAGCTGATCGGTGCGCCGTCGGTCGACTGGTTGGGCGTGCCGCTGAAGGTGAACAGTCATGCGATCGGCGTGCTGGTGCTGCAGAGTTACACCCAGTCGATGCGCTACCGGGAGAAGGACAAGGAGATTTTGACCTTCGTCTCGCAGCAGGTGGCAAGCGCCATCGAGCACAAGCGCAGTGAAGAAGCGCTGCGGCGGTCGGAGGCGCGCTACCGGTCGCTGGTGCAGAGCGCAGTGTATGGGATTTACCGGTCGAGCCTGGAGGGCAGGTTCCTGGATGTGAATCCCGCGCTGGTGGCGATGCTGGGATACGTAAACGCGGAGGAAGTGCTGGCGCTTGATCCGAAGAGCGATGTGTTTCTGGACGCGGGCGAGATGGCGCGGTTGATGGCGGAGTTCGGCAAGGGGGCGCGGCTGGACAGCGTGGAGGTACGGTGGAAGCGGAAGGACGGCAGCCCGATCACGGTGCGGCTGAGCGGGCGATTGATGAGCACTCCCGGCGAGACGGAGGAAGTAGTGGAAGTGATTGCCGAGGATGTGACGGAGAGGCGAGTGCTCGAAGAGCAGTTTCGCCAGGCGCAGAAGATGGAGGCGGTGGGGCGGTTGGCGGGCGGAGTGGCGCACGACTTTAACAATCTGCTGATGGTGGTGAGTGGATATACGGAAGTGCTGCTGGAAAACACGGATCGCAGCCACGCCATGTATCCGAAGATCGAGGCTATCCAGCAGGCAGCGGACCGGGCGACGACCCTGACCCGGCAGCTGCTCGCCTTCAGCCGCAAGCAATTGCTGGAGCTGAAGGTGGTGGATGTGAATGCGATAGTGGCGGACATCGAACGGCTGTTGCGGCCGCTGATCGGCGAGAACATCCAGCTGGTCACCCGGCTGGCCAGCGATCTGGGGAGAACGCGGGCCGACTCCGGACAGGTCGAGCAGGTGATTATGAACCTGGTGGTAAACGCGAAGGATGCGATGCCGAGTGGGGGGAGGATCGCGATCCAGACCGCCAATGTGCATCTGGATGACGACTGGCGCAGGGAGTACAGCTACATCCAGCCGGGACCGTACGTGATGCTTTCCGTCGCTGACAACGGGCAGGGGATGGACAAGGAATCGCAATCCAGAATTTTTGAACCATTCTTCACCACCAAAGAGAAGGGAAAGGGGACCGGGTTGGGTTTGTCAACGGTGTACGGCATTGTGAAACAGAGCGGCGGTTACGTTTTCGCGCAGAGCGAACCGGGGCAAGGAACAGTATTCCGGATTTACCTGCCGCGGGTGGAAGACGCGGCGGAGCCGGCCAGCCACACGCAGCAGGCAAAGACTTCTCTGGAAGGGTGGGAAACGGTACTGCTGGTGGAAGATGAAGAGTCGGTGAGGCAGCTGGTGCGGGAGACGTTAGCCGCGCGAGGATACCAGGTGCTCGAAGCCGACGACGGCGAGAAGGCGCTGGCCATGGCCAGAGCGCACCACGGTCCGATTCACATGCTGATGACCGATGTGGTGATGCCGGGGATGAGCGGGCGCGAACTGGCCAAGCAGCTTGTGGCCACGCATCCGCAAACGCGGGTGCTGTATCTTTCCGGATACACCGAAGACGCGATTGTGCACCAGGGAGTTCTGGAGTCAGGAACGGCGTTTTTGCAGAAGCCGTTCACGCTGCAGGCGCTGTCGCGCAAGGTGCGTGAAGTGTTGAGCCCGCGGTGAATCAGGGCAGTTCGGAGGTGTCGCCGGCTGAAAAGGACTCGGTTGGCTTTGCCTTCACCACCGCTTGGGCGGCGGCTAATGAATTCTGCCACTTTCCTGGTTTCATCGCTCGACGGCCGGCGGTCGATTCGCGGTTCCCTCCTTCTCGCCTGGCGGTCAGTTTACGTCTTCCCTACTGCGCTGCTTTCCTTGTTCTCGGGAATGAGCGCTGTGTGCAGGAATGGTTCGCTTTCTTCCCGTAACCGAGAGGCGAAGGGCCTTTTTTTGCCCGCCCCATCATCGGGCACGGGTGATGACCAGGGCGAGGCCGCATGCAACTTTTCCTCCCGGCTTGCGTCCTATTTATGAGGGGTTCAGACTAATCTCGTGAGGCCGGCGCGCGCACGTCGGGTGAAGGCTTTTTTGATGCTGATCAAGAAAAGTGAAGGAATTCGCTGGTCGGAGGTCACGCCGAAGGGTCTGTATGTGAACCGGCGGGCGTTCCTGGCGGGAGCGGCGGTGGCTGGTCTGGGCGGGCTGGCATCGTCCATGACCGCGTGGGCGAACGACAAGATTGGCGGAATCCAGAAGAGTTCGTTTTCCACGACCGAGACGATCACGCCATACCAGGACGTCACCAACTACAACAACTACTACGAATTTTCGACCGACAAGTATGAGCCGGCGGGGCTGGCGAAGAATTTCAGGACGCGCCCGTGGAAGGTGCAGATTGAAGGGCTGGTGGCGAAGAAGCAGGAAATGGATGTGGACTCGATCATCAGGCTGGCGACGCCGGAGGAGCGGATCTACCGGCATCGTTGCGTGGAGGGCTGGTCGATCGTGGTGCCGTGGGTAGGCTACTCGTTGAGCGAGTTCATCAAGAAAGTGAATCCTGATCCCAAGGCGAAATTTGTGGAGTTCACCTCGGCGGACCTGCCGGGAGAGATGCCCGGAGTGCGGTCGCAAGTGCTGGATTGGCCGTACGTCGAAGGGTTGCGGATGGATGAGGCGATGCATCCGCTGGCGCTGTTATGTTTCGGGATGTACGGGGAGACACTGCCCAACCAGGATGGGGCTCCCTTGCGGCTGGTGGTGCCGTGGAAGTATGGGTTCAAGAGCGGGAAGGCGATCGTGAAGGTGCGGTTCACCGAGAAGCAGCCGATCAACACCTGGCAGAGGATGGCGCCGAACGAGTATGGATTTTATGCAAACGTGAATCCGCACGTGGATCATCCGCGGTGGAGCCAGGCCAAGGAACGGCGGCTGGGGGAATTCTTCAAGCGTCCGACGCTGCTGTTCAACGGATACGATCAAGTGGCGAGCCTGTACAGCGGGATGGATTTGAAGAAGAATTTTTGAGAGCTACCGGCTGTCCGAGGCGTTTACCGCCGCGAAGAAGATCTTGAATCGCTGAGGGCGCAAAGGTCGCGGACGAAACAAGCAGGGCTTCCTCACCTTTCGGCTGGGAAAGACAGGGTTATCCCAAAGCTGGCGGGCGGAGCCGGCGCCGGTGTGGTGTCCATTCTTAGGAGAACATTTTTGGTTCGCTGGTTTAAGCCTGTCATCTTTCTTGCCTGTCTAGGTCCTCTCATGCGGCTGGGATGGAAAGCGTATGCGGGACTGCTGGGGGCGAATCCGATTGAGGTAATCACGCACGCGACGGGAGATTGGACGCTGATCTTTCTGATGGTGACGCTGAGCGTGACGCCGTTGCGCCGGTTGTCGGGTCAATTGTGGCTGATCCGCTACCGGCGCATGTTCGGGCTGTTCGCCTTCTTTTACGCAACCTTGCATTTTTTGACCTATGTGTGGCTGGACAAGTTTTTCGATGTGCACGAAATGCTGGTGGACGTGGCGAAGCGGAAGTTCATCACCGTGGGTTTCACGGCGCTGGTGTTGCTTGTTCCCCTGGGGATTACGTCGACAGCGGGGTGGATCCGGTGTCTGGGTGGGAGGCGGTGGAACCGGCTGCATCGCCTGATTTATGTGAGCGCGCTGTGCGGCGTGATCCACTACCTGTGGCTGGTGAAGGCCGACATTCGCAAGCCCCTGGAGTATGGCGCGGTGCTGGCGGTATTGATGGCATATCGGGCGGGGGCGTGGATCTGGCCGCGTCTGGGGCCGCCGGTCGAGCGACGAGCCGAAGTGGCGCAGCGATAGTGTTTTCTCTCCGGGCTGGGTCAAGGATCGGTAAGGTAATTGGTTTCGGTTGTGGCCGCCGGCAGCGCCCTGAGCGCGGCGATTAAGGCGGATGCCCTTCTGATGGCCTCGTCTGGGGCAAGATTCAATGTGTATCCCCCAGATGCACGCTGGAACTTTTCCCCTCGAAGTGTGTTAGAAGTGGGGGGAGGCGGTTTTTCTTTCCTGGAAACAAACCACGCAAGGCGCGTCTATTTCATGAAGGAGTCAGGCAGGCCATCTGCCATTTCAAGACGATGAACAAACTGTTTCTCTCATTGGGTCTCACAACCCTTCTGTTTGCCATGGGCTGCGGGTCGAGCAGCAGTTCGGGGCCGACGCCGACGGGCAACTTCTCGAACTCGAGTTTGAATGGGCAATATGCGTATCAGTTGTCGGGCTTCGATCTGGGGACAGGGAATCCATATACGCGCGCGGGGGTCTTTACCGCCAACGGAGCGGGTGTGATCACCAGCGGAACCGATGACTTCACCGAGGGGACCCTGGCCACCACCGCGACCAGCGGGACGTATTCGATCAGCAACGATGGAACCGGGACCCTGGTCTTGACGTTTCCCACCGGACAACTGCAGTGGGCGATGACGATCCAGGCGTCGGCAACGACGAGTGCGCCCAAGGTCTACCTGATTGAAACCAGCTCGACGCCCACGGGAGGATCGACGCCATTCACCGGGTCCGGAGTGGCGGAGGGGCAGAACTCGGCGGCGTTCGCTGGACCGCCGAGCGGAGCGTTTGTGTTCCGGGCGCATACCTACTTCATTAACAGCTCTTCCATCACTCCGCAAAGCGCAGTGGGCGCAGTGACCATTGCCGGTGGAGCGGCGACGGGCGGGAACGAGGATGTGAACACACTGGGATCGAACTTGAGTTCACCGGTGATTACGGGCGGCGTCTTCAACGCGCCGGACTCGACGGGCCGGGGCAGCGGGAGCATCACCAACAACTCTCCGTCTACCACGACGTTTCAGTACTACGTCATTGATTCGAGCCACCTGAACATTCTGATCACCACGGGGGGCGCGGTTGGCCTGGGCCGGGCGGAGATGCAAACCGGAACCTTCAGCAATGCGTCGCTGATGGGCAGCTACGCATTCGGCAGCCGGGGAGATACGGGAAACAACCTGCTGGGCGTTCACACGGTAGGACTGTTCACGGCAAACGGGAGCGGCGGGCTGACGGCGTTTAATTTCGACGCCATGAAAGACGGGACCTCGACCAGCAACGGCAGCCTGAGCAACAATACTTACACCGTAGGTTCCAATGGGCGGGCGGTGGTTTCGCTCAATTCCTCCGCCGCGACACAGATCTTCTGGCTGGTAAACAGCAGCCACATCTTCCTGCTTCCCAGCGATCCCACCGTCGCGGTGGACGGCACGGCCGATCTCCAGACGACGTCCTCGTTCTCGAACGGAACCATCAGCGGGCAGTTTGCGTTCCTGAACGACGGCGTGCAATTGGTGTCGACTGGAAACGGCACGGTGGACCGGGTAGCCACCCTGCAGTGGAACGGCTCGGGAGGACTCACGCTCAATGAATTCATCAATGTGAGCGGGAGCACGAACGTTCCCGGATTCCTGTCGGGCTCGTACTCCGTGGGAAGCAACGGGCGCGTCACGGGGAAAATCAGTGGCTCGTTAAACAGCGTGAACCTGGTGTTCTACATGGTTTCCGGAAGCCAGGGATATGTGCTCGAGAACGATCCAAATACGGCGGTGAGCGGTTTTACACAACTGCAGCAGTAAGCGGCAGTTGGGCTCAGGAGAAGGCGGTCCCTTGCCCGGGGACCGCTTTTTTATGGTTAGGCAGGGCGCAAGCCGGGCACGGGAAGTTCGCGTCAGGCGATTTGCCAGACGGAGTCCAGAATGGTGCCGTCCACCCATTTGACGACGGCGGCGGGATTATCACTGAGCTTGGGTTTCGCGGGCTTGCCTCCGCAGATTTTTTCTACTTCTTTCTTGATGTCTTCGAGGGGGCGGAGGGGCAGCCTGGAACCTTTGACCGCGTCGAGCAGATCCTGACGGCGGGGGTTAACGGCGATGCCGCGTTCGGTGACGACGACATCAATTAGTTCGCCCGGTCCGGTGAGAGTGGTAACGTCGTCGACAATGACAGGAATGCGGTCCCGGAAACTGGGGACGGCCAGGATGGTGCAGCCGGCGGCGAGGCAGTTCTGCCATCCGCCGATGCCGTGGAGCAGGCGTCCGTCGGAGTGGGTGACGACGTTGCCGTTGAAGTGGATGTCGACTTCGGTGGCTCCGAGCACCACGGCGTCGACCAGGGAGGCGAAGTTGCCTTTGCCGTGATAGTTGTATGAGGTGAAAGGCGACGTGGCCACGTGGCGCGGATCACGGGCGATCGAGCGCACGCCATCGAGGTCGAAGGTCTGGCCATCGAGGATGTAGTCGGTGAGGCCTTCATCCAGAAGATCGACGAGATACCTGGTTGAGCCTCCGCGAACGAAGCGGGCTTTGACTCCGTCCTGCTTCATCATTTCCTTCAAATACCGAACAAAGGCGAGGGCGATACCGCCGGCACCGGCCTGGAAGGAGAATCCATTTTTCATGATGCCAGCTTCGCGGAGAAAGCAGGCGACGAACTCGGCGATGCGCAGGCGATCGGGCGAGCGTGTGATTTGTGTGGTGCCGGAGACGATTTTCGAGGGGTCTCCGATGGAGTCGATTTCGACGACGTAGTCAACGTTGTTGCCCTGGATCTGCCAGGGGATACAGGGGAACGGAACCAGACTGTCAGTGACCACGATGACGTGGTCAGCGTAGATGGAGTCGGCGAGCGCGAAGCCGAGAGAGCCGCAGGCGGACCTGCCGTGAGAGCCATCGGCGTTGCCGAAGGGATCGGCAGTGGGTGCGGCGACGACGGCGATGTCGATGTGAACTTCGCCATCCTGAATGGCCTGCCAGCGTCCGCCGTGCGAACGCAGCACGCCCATGCCGCGCATTTTGCCTTGTGTGCAGTAGTCGCCGAGGGGGCCGTTCAGGCTGCCCTCGACGTGGTGGATGACGCCCCGCTCCATGAGATCAATGGCGCCCTTTTGCGAGGGGAAGGACGCGCTGGGAAACCACAGGAGATCCTTCACGCCGAGTCGGGCGGCGGCTTCGAGGGCAAGCAGGGCGACGCGGTCCCCATCGCGGAGGTGGTGGTGGCTGGAGATGACCATACCGTCGCGTAGTCCGCACTTGCGGAGCGCGGCGTCGAGGTCGGGAACACGTTTGTCGCCGTTCGAGGGATAGTTTTTGCTGGAGCGGATGGGGGGAGCCTGCCTGCGCCCGCGGGGCTGGTACTGGGCGACGCCGATGTAAGGAATTTGCGGCTTGCCATTGACCATGGTCGGAACCATGCGTCCGGCGGCGTTCTGGGCAAGTTCGATGCGCGTGGACATTTTTGATTTACGCTTTTCGCTTGACGATTTTAGAAACCTTTTCACCCCACGGGCAGGGAGTTCCAAAAACCTTTAACCGCAAAGGGTGCATGGCCGCCAACAATTGCCGACTTCGGGTCGCCGATGGAAAGCGAAAGCTGCCCCGCGGCGCGGCCCCACGGGCGAGGGCTCAAGGGCCCACAGTTGGCATCCTCACATCGGCGTCTCCGCATTGGCCCTTCCCGCATCGATTCTTCGTTTCTCTCACGCCTTGCCCATCTGTTTGGCGCGCTCGACCAGCGTCTGGGCACGATGGACCACCGGGGGATCGATCATCTTCGAGCCCAGGCTGACGACGCCCTGGCCGCGCCGCTGGGCTTCTTCGAAAGCGGCGACGATCTTGAGCGCCTTGTCGATTTCTTGCGGGCTGGGCGCGAAGGCCTGGTGAACGACGGGGATCTGCGAAGGATGAATGCATCCCATGCCTTCGAATCCGATCGCGCGAGATTGCTCACCCCAGCGGCGGAGGCCTTCGCTGTCGGCCACGTCGGAGTAGACCGAGTCGATCGCCTGAACGCCAGCAGCTTTGGCCGCGTTGACCAGGCGGCTTCGGGCGTAGAAGGATTCGTTGCCCTGCGCCGTCCTCGCGACTCCGATGTCAGCGGTGTAGTCTTCGAGGCCGATGGTTAAGGCAGTGACATGGTTGCTGGCGACGGCGATGGCGGGGGCGTTCTCGATGCCGAGGGCGGATTCGAGGATGGGCATCAACCAGATGGAGCGCGTCAGGTGGTGGCGTGATTTCAGTTCGCTGATCACGCGGTCGACTTCTCCCACGTGCTCGGCGGCCTCAACCTTGGGAATGAGGATGAGGTCGGGAGATTCGGGGACGATCTCGGCCAGATCTTCGAGTCCGAGCGGGAGCTGGTTGATGCGGACCATGCGCTCGCAGGATCCGAAGTCGACGGCGCGAAGAGTATTGCGCACGAGGATGCGCGCGGCGTCTTTTTCGGCGTAGTGCACCGAGTCCTCGAGGTCGAGGATGACGGCGTCGGGTGCGTGAAGCGCGGCGTTGATGAAGTATTTGGGCTCGGTGCCCGGCAGATAGAGCCGCGAACGGCGAAGGCGGTCCCTGGTCGTGGGCGGCGGGAGCGGGAGTTGGTCGGGGAGAGATTTTTTTGTCGTAAGCTTCGCGCGTCTGGCCGCGGTTTCGATGCGAGCGGCGATCACAAACGGGAGAGCACCTTCATCGTGAAGGGTGACGTGGGCGTGTATCACGCCGAGCTCTTCGAGGACTCCGCGGGTCTGGGCCACAATGGAGGGGCCATAGTAGGGAGCGACGCGGGAATCGAGGTTGATCTCGAGGCCTCCGCCATCGCGCGGTTCGAGCGAAACGTGAAGGTCGGAGCGGATGTCTCGGCCGTGGTGACCGGCTTCGGAGATCATGGCAGGAGAATTGTAATTTATATGTTCCCCACTGAGGCACAGAGACAGATAGTTTCAGACCTGGTTTTTATGCCGCCGCCGCTTCGCCGCTGACTCGAGCGTCGCTCGACCGGGCGGACGAGGGCGTCCTCCCCTCGACATCCGCCCGTGCACGGGGACAGCGGGGCGGCTGCTCTTAGATGAGTTTGGCAAGGATGGCGTCGGTCATCTCGACGGTGCTGGCGGCTCCCTGGCTGATGGATTTTCGACCTCCGGGGATGCGCATCATGTCATAGGTGCGGACTTTGCCTTCTTTCACCACGGCGGCTACGGCGTCCTTGATGCGATTGGCTTTTTCGGTCTCGCGCACATGTTCGACCATCATGGCGGCGGAGAGGATCATGGCGATCGGGTTCACGATGGGGGGATCGAGTTCGGCATATTTGGGGGCGCTGCCGTGCGTGGGCTCGAAGACGGCGACTTCGTCTCCGATGTTGCCGGAGGCGGCGAAGCCGAGGCCGCCGACGAGGCCGGCAAAGGCGTCGGAGAGGATGTCGCCGAACAGGTTCGAGGCGACGATCACGTTGTAGTCTTCGGGATTCTTGTTGAGCCACATCAGCTGGGCGTCGATGTTCGTGGACCAAAGCGAGATCCCGGGGTAGTTCCGGGCGACTTCTTTGGCGGTTTCCTCCATCATACCGGAGGTTTCGCGAACCACGTTCGGCTTCTCGCAGATGGTGACGCCTTTGAAGCCGCGCTTTCTGGCGTATTCGAAGGCGGCGGTCACGATACGGCGGGCGGCGGCCTTGGTAATGACCCGCAGGCTGACGGCGAGTTCCGGTCCAGGGACGTTTGCGAAATTTTTGAACTTGGGATGGGTGGCGAGGGCGGAGCGGACATTGTCGGGAGGGTTGGTCCACTCGATGCCGACGTACATGCCTTCTGTGCCCTGGCGGAAAATTGTGGTGTCAATTTTGGGCTCGTCGAAGCCTCCGTCGGCGCGCTTGCGGATGTAATTCAGCGGGTTGCCGATGAAGCCGATACAGGGACGCTGGCAGATATCGAGGTTGAAACGCTGGCGCATGGTGACGATGGGGCTGTAGTAGACGTAGCCCTTCCCGCGCAGCTCGGGTTTGAGTTCAGCTTGCGCTTCCTTGTTGGGCTTGGAGGTAATGGCCCCGAAGAGGCCGAGCTTGTGCCGGGTGAGAAGCTCGATGGTGCGGTCGGGGAGGGCGTTGCCCTGGTTCGACCAGCAGTCCCAGCCGATATCGGCGTGGATGTATTCGGCGTCGAAGCCGACCGCGTTGAGGACGCGAATGGATTGGGGAAGGACCTGGTTGCCGATGCCATCCCCGGGCATGGATACGACGGTATGTTCGGGCATATAGCTCCTTAAGAATTCGAATCGCAAGACAAGGAGAAGACAAGAGCGCAATCATTGCTTCTCGGAACACCTCCCCGGATGCGAAACCAGCCGAGGGGTGCTGTCGGAATACTTCACCAATGATGTCCGGGCCGAGAGCCAACCTCAGCGGCTAAAGCCGGATGCTGCGGATCTTTTCGCCACACTGAAGTCGTCGCCTTCCCGCCGAGCTTTCGGAGTCCTGGCCGGTCTTCTCTCGGTGGCCGTCAATCATCAATCCTTCCCCAGTCCCAGGCGCTTTGCTACCAGATTCTCCACTCCTTGGGCGATGACCAGCGACTGAGGGACGCTGCCCAGGGCCGGGAAGGTGAATTTCTCCTTGCGCCAGGTGATTTGTCCGGAGGTGAAGTCGACACTGATCTCGTCTCCGGGGATGAGGGTTTTTTCTTTGGCCGCGATTTGCGGCGCGAATTGTTCGCGCAGGCGTTTGACCAGTTCCGGGACCTCGACGCAAAGGAATCCGTTGTTGTAGGCGTTGCGCAGGTATGTTTGCGAGAAGCTGGCGGCGATCACCAGGGGGATGCCTTTGGCTTGCAGGCAGGTTACGGCTTGTTCACGGCTCGATCCGGTGCCGAAGTTGAAGCCGCCGACGATGACATCTCCGGCCTGGGCGCGGCTGGCGAATTGCGGGTCGTAATTTTCCATCACCACTTTGGCCATCATTTCCCTGGTCATGTCGTCGCGGTAGGTGTAGTCCTTGCCGTAGATAGCGTCAGTGTTGACGTTGTCCTGGGGGATGAAGATCAGGCGCCCGGTCACGCGCGCGGGGAAGCCAGGCAAGATTTCTACTTTCTCGGCGACGGCGGCGGATGCGAACTCCTGGTAATTGCGTTCCGGGGTACGATCAGCCACGGAGTGCGGGCCGCGAATGTATCCGGCGACGGCGCTGGCGGCGACGACTTCCGGGCTGGCGAGATAGCATTGCGCGTCGCGGCTGCCCATACGGCCTTTGAAGTTGCGGTTGGTGGCGGAGATGCCGACCTCTCCGGGCTCAAGCAGACCGACGCCCAGCCCGATGCAGGGGCCGCACCCGGCGGGGAGCGGGTTGGCTCCGGCGGTGAGCAGCGTCTGCCAGATGCCGCGGCGCTCGGCTTCCTGCTGCACCCACTGGCTGGCGGCTCCGAGGTAGAACTTCACCGTGGGAGCGACTTGTTGGCCTTTTAGAACTGCGGCGGCGGCCTCGAGATCTTCCAGGCGCGAGTTCACGCAGGAGAGGAGATAGGCTTTCTGGATGGCAACTTTCCTTTTCTCCATTTCGGCGAGCGAAGACATGACCTGGACAGTGTCGGGGCCTGAGACATGCGGTGTGACCTGGCTGAGATCGAGCGTGATGCGCGCGGCGTAGACCGCGCCAGGATCGGGCTTCGGCGGATTCTTCTGCCAGTTCGCGATGTCTTGCTCGGTGAAGCGTTCCTCACCCTGGGTTTTCAGCTTCTGGCGGACGTTCTTCAGATAGTTGATGGTGACTTCGTCGACCGGGAAGTATCCGACGAGCGCACCCCACTCGGTGCTCATGTTGGAGATGGAGAAGCGGGCGTCAATCGAGAGCGAGGCGATGCCGGGGCCGGAAAATTCGACCGCGGCGTTAAGCACCTCGTCGTGCTCATAGAGGCCGCAGAGAGTAATGATGACGTCTTTGCCGGTGGCGCCTTGGGGAAGTTTGCCCTGGAGGACGACTTCGATGGAGCGCGGGACTTGCCACCAGAACTCTCCCGTAGCCCAGACGGCCGCTGCGTCGGTGCGGACGATGGGAGTACCGATGGTCGCGAGGGCGCCGTACATGTTGGAGTGGGAGTCGGAGGCAACGACGAAGGAACCGGGCACGATGTATCCGCGCTCGACCATGATCTGGTGGCCAATGCCGGAGCCGGCGGGATAGAAGTCAATCGAATGCTCTTTGGCGAAGGCCTCGATGGAGCGGTACTTCTTCTGGTTGGCTTCGTCCTTGTTCTGGATGTCGTGATCGAGCGTGAAGACCACCTGGCGCCGGTCGTGGATTTTTTTGGCGCCTATGCCCTTGAACTTGCTCATCACCGCCGAGGTGTTGTCATGGGTCATGACGTAGCGGGGGCGGATGGAGACGAAGTCTCCCGTGCGCAGAGGGCGCGACGGGCCTTCGGCGAGGTGAGCCTGGGCGAGTTTTTCAACGATGGTTTGGGGCATGGTTCCTGATACCTCTTCTGTAGGTTCCGGGTGCCGTTGGGCTGACGCGGACCCGGTTCCTGTTCTCCAACCTTCCCGGGGCTAACGCGCCGGGGTAATGAGTATCGCCGCACTGCGGCGGGGTCGACCTTCGCCGCGCTGACGGGCGGCTCGCCGTCCCCACCCCTCATCTTTGTCGAGTTTGGCTCGACCGGACAGCCGCGGCGGCGGTCTCCAGATGGTTTTACACCACTTTTTGCCGGGCTTTTGCCCGGCTGACAGCCGAGGGCGTCTGTCCCCGGCGTGATTTCGGTCTTACGTCGGACTTCATCAGGGCCATGAGTCTGGTCACGGAGGCGGCTTTCTCGAGGTTCCAGATGGCGTCTTTCAGTTTTTGCCGGGCCTTGGGACTCAGGACGGCTTCGGCCAGGGCGGCGAATTTTTCTTCGATTTCGGCGTCGGTTAAGGGATTGCGCGGGTCGCCTTTCGGGTAGTCGAGTTGTTTCAAGTGCGTCTTGCAGTCGGTTGTGGTGATGTTCACGACGACCCGCTGCAATGCGGGAAAGACTCTTTCGATTTCCGGGTCGGCAACGACTTCAACTTTCTTCAGTTGGGCGCGGATCGTGGGGTCCATGATTTTCGACATTTCAAATTGGGCGGGCGTGACCTGGCGATCGACCAGGGCGGCGGCGATGACGTACGGCAGCGAGTGGTCGGCGGTTTCTTTGGTGCGCGGATCGTACTTGCTGGGATCGGAAAGGATGTCGGCGGCGCGGGCCAGCGAACGGATCTGGATCTTCTCCACATTCTCCGGGCGCAGGTTGTTGCTCTTGACCAAATCGAGCACAGCGGAGATCGGCGCGTGGGTAAGCGCTTCGGTGGGGAAAAACTTCATGCCGCACTGAGTGATGCGCCACGAATCTCCGAGGCCGTCGGTCAGCAGGTTCAGTTTCCAGTCTGGACCGAAGCAGTGGGTCAGGCCTTCTTTGCCGTCGACGACGTGTTCGGGGCCGGTGTATCCCTTTTCGGCCATGAGGGCGGCGAGGACGCCGCTTTGCGTGGCCATGGGATCGACTGTGTTTTTCATCATGGTAAGTTTGCCGGCGGTGACGGCGCCCAGCGTACAGTGGCGGCTGGCGGAGATGCCGATGGCGTGCTGGATCTGCTGCCAGGGAAGCAGGAGAGCGCGTCCGGCGACGATGGGGGAGACGAAAGCGGTGAGGGTGGCGTGATGCCATCCGCGCTCGCGGATGCCCGGGAAGGCGGCTTCCGAGAAGCGCATTTCGAATTCGTGTCCGAGAACGAGGCCGACGATGAGTTCCTTGCCGTCGGATTTGGCGCGCTCGCAGCAAGCGAAGGCGGCGGGGAAAATGTCGGAGGGGTGAGACGGGTCCTGCTTCCAATAGATGTCGTTGTAGTCCATCGAACGAATCATGAGGGCGTTGGCGAGCGAGGCAGAGACCGGGTCCATCTTCCTTCCGGTGCCGATGACCGTCGACGGGCCGCGTCCGGCGATTTCGCCGAAGACTTCGAGGGCAATTTTGACGTCGTGCTGTTGATAGCCACCGAGGGCGCAGCCGATGGAGTCGAGCAGGAAGCGTTTGGCCTGGTAGACGGCGTCCTGTGAAAGCTGGCGGTAGTTGAGGCTGGCGGCCCAGCGGGAGATTTGCGCGGTGATGGTGTCTTTGACGGGGTTGGCGAACAAAGTATGCTCCTCAGTCGTCCCTGCGGGACTTTGTCGGGGCGGCGATTACCAGGCGCTCGAGCGCCGGACTATTGGCAGTCGCCCCTGCGGGTTCGTGGCGCTCGTCGGTTTTTTGCCTTCCACAGTCCAACTGCAGATTCCTCGTTGCTCTTCGGAATGACAAATCCAAAAGAGGCTGGAGCTTTGATTCTTCGGCCGCTTGGTCGAGCTGCGCCCGACCGGACAGCCGAGCCGGCTGTCCCTGCGGGTTTGGTTTTTATTTCGGCTTCACGTTTCTTGCGTTCTTGAATGGCAGATAGGCCATGAAGTCGGCGTGGTGGACGATGTAGGCCTCGGTGGTGCGCTTGACGAGGTCGCCTTCGGCGGCGTGGGCGGCGATGATGTGGCAGACGTCGTCGCGGACGCCGCATTCGAGAGCCAGAGCAACTCCGGTGAAGGGATGGCGGAGGGCTTCTCCGCGCTCACTCTGGCGGCTCTTGCCGTCGGGGCCAAGTTCGTATTCGAGCAGTTTTCCGACGTCGGCGAGGATGGCGCCGGCGACGACGGTATCCATATTAATGGGCAGAGCGCGGCCCATGAATTCCTGCATGGCTTCGGCGCTCTGGCGCGCGATATGGACGACGCAGCGCTTGTGCTCCATAAAAGTGATGGGGCAGTTGGCGATGAGCAGGGTGAAGGGTATGTGGTTGAGGTCGTCGGGTTTCAGCGGACTGCGCTCCAGGGCTTTGACCCAGGTCTGGGTGACCTGCTCGCGCAGCTTGGGGTTTTCGATCCACTGAATTTCCGGCCAAAGCCGGACGACGGCGTCGCGCATACATCGAATCTCCGTTGACAAACCAGCTAGCTTATCGCGGGAGCAGAGTGGGCGTCGAGAGGAGGGCAGTTCTCCTGGAAGGTAATGACTTTGAGAGGAGGGTTTCCAGGGTGCGAACGCTATAATGCCCCGAGTTATGCCTGTTCCGGCCGGAAAACGATTTGGGGATTGCGAAATCCTGGGACCGCTGGGCGCCGGCGGTATGGGAGAAGTCTATCGTGCGCGCGACACCAGCCTGGGCCGGGACGTTGCGATCAAGGTACTGCCCGAGCAAGTGGCGTCGAACCCGGAACGGCTGCGTCGTTTCGAGCAGGAAGCGCGGGCCGCAGGGGCGTTGAATCACCCTAACATTGTAACCGTATACCGCTTCGGCACGACCGATGTGCAGGCCCCCTACGTAGTGACGGAGTTGCTGCAGGGGCAGACTCTGCGGGAGCGGCTGGCGCAAGGATCGCTGGGAGTGCGGAAGGCGGTGGAGTATGCGCTGCAGACAGCGCGCGGGCTGGCGGCAGCCCATGAACGCGGCATCGTGCATCGCGATCTGAAACCGGAGAACCTGTTTCTGACGCGGGATGGCCTGGTGAAGATCCTCGATTTCGGGCTGGCCAAGCTCGTGACCGCAGAAGCCGGGACGCCGGGTACGGCGACCACCGTAGAGGTCACGGAACCGGGGATTGTGCTGGGCACAGTGGGATATATGTCCCCCGAACAGGTCCGGGGGAAGGCGGTCGATCATCGTGCAGATCTGTTCAGCCTGGGTGCAATTCTCTATGAGATGCTTTCCGGGAAGCGCGCCTTTCATAAAGAAACCTCGGCAGACACAATGAGTGCCATTCTGAAAGAAGAACCGCCGGAACTGGCCAGCGCGGTGAAGGACCTGCCACCGGCCCTGGGACGCATCGTACATCGCTGCCTGGAGAAGGATCCCGCGGAACGCTTTCAGTCAGGCCGCGATCTGGCGTTCAACCTGGAATTGCTGAGTCGCGATGAAAGCGGCAGTGGCCCGCTCGTCGCCGTTCGGGAAAGCCGTAAGCGGGGCTGGAAGTGGCCCGCGCTGGTCGGGGCCACATCGCTGGTTGCCGCCGGACTGGGATTCATGGGATCGCGATGGGCAGTTCCGTCACCGGCAGTCCATGCCCCGGTGGAGTTGAGGCGGCTGACGGACTTTGTGGGCATGGAGGATTTCCCGACCATTTCTCCTGACGGGAAGTCGGTGGCGTTTACCGCCGACGTCAGTGGCCGGAGACAGATCTGGGTGCGTTTGCTCAACGGCGGCACGCCGCTCGAGGTTACCAGAGACGACGCGGATCATCAGTCCCCCAGGTGGTTACCGGACTCTGCGTCGTTGATCTACTTCACGCCCTCGGGCGATTCCCGTCCGGGCGAAGTGTGGGAGATTCCGGCGCTGGGGGGAACGGCGCGGCCGATTGTGAGCAGTGTGATTGCGGGAGACGTCAGCCATGACGGCCGACACATCACCTACCTGGGGACCAGCCAGGGGAAGCTCGACCTCATGGTGGTGGATGGAGACGGAACGAACTCCCGTGTGCTGGCAACTCTGCCTGGCGAGTTCAGCTACTCCAATTTGCGCTGGTCCCCTGACGATCAGAAAGTCGCGTACCAGAGTGGCCGGACCTTTGATTTCGACGTCTTCTATGTTCCTGCCTCCGGGGGCGAGCCGCAAAATATTACCCACGATGGCAATCCCGAAGGCGGCTTCTCCTGGCTGCCGGATAGTTCCGGCGTGGTGTTCAGCTCCGCGCGCGGAGGCACGGTGCTCTACATGCCGGTCATGAACCTGTGGTCGGTGGGGTTGAATGGCAAAGAACTTCGACAGCTGACATTTGGGGAAACGTCATACCTCGCGCCCGACGTGGATCGGCAGGGGAACATCGTGGCCAGCCGGAGGAACGTACAGTTCGACGTCTGGAAATATCCCGTGGATGGGGCCGCCCAGGAAAATGTGCAGCGCGGGGTTCAGATCACCCATCAGACCGGAACCGTGCAGACGCCATCGCTATCCCCAAATGACCGCGAGCTGGTTTACCTGAGCGACAGCGGCGGACACGGGAATATCTGGATCCTTAACCTGGAGACCGGGCAGAGCCGGCAGCTCACCTTCGAACAGGATCGGAGAGTAATGTTGGGAGTGCCGGTGTGGTCGCCGGATGGAGCCCACATCTCCTACGTCACGCGGGGCCACACGGGATGGAACGTGGATCAGTGGATTGTGAACCCGGACGGCACGAATGCGCACAAGATCTCCGAGGGAGGCGGCTGGGCGTGCTGGTCGCCGGACGGGCGATGGATTTACGTTTCGCCTCCGACCGGGAACGGCTTTCGGATCGAGAAAAGCTACCCCGACGGCAGCAACCGGACGGAATTGCAGGCAAACGGACAGAAACCAGCGGTCAGTAGCGACGGAACCCTGTACTTTACGCGGAATTCGG
>DATFTE010000043.1:0-18975 GCA_035262225.1 Terriglobales bacterium | reverse complement strand
GCGGTGGCGATCACCGTGGCGTTGAAGAGCTTCGCCACCTGAATGCCGGCAATTCCCACGCCGGAGTTGGCGCCCAGCACCAGCACCGTCTGTCCCGGGCGAATCCCGGCCCTCCCCACCAGCATGTGCCACGCCGTCAGGAACACCAGCGGAACGCTGGCCGCTTCGTTGAAGCCCAGGTGGTCGGGAATCGGGATGACGTTGACCGCGGGCACTGCGATCAGCTCACAATCTCCGCCATTCGTCCGGTTGCCCAGCACGCTGTACTCCGAACACTCGTTCTGCCGCCCGGCGCTGCACGCCTCGCAGTAGTTGCAGAAGCTCATCGGGGCGACGAGCACGCGTTGCCGGGAACGAAACCCGGACACGTATTCGCCCACTTCGACAATCTCCCCGGCCACGTCGCTCCCCGGAATATGTGGCAGGGGCGATTTCGTGGTCCCTATGCGCACCCAGATATCCAGGTGGTTGAGGGCGCAGGCCTTCACCCGTACCAGGACCTCATCCTTGCGCGGCCTGGGGTCGGGTACATCTTCAAACCGCAACACCTCAGGTCCCCCGTATTCGTGCATGACAATGGCTTTCATGGGTTTCTCCTTGCTGGCCGATCAACCGAGCGCCGAGGAAAACCCACTAAGCTAGCACAACCGTCGGGAACGCTCGGCCGGCGCGGTTTTGACTTCCCCCTGCCCCCTGCCGCAAAATCACTGCAGATGGATATTTACGAGGAGATTGTCAAGCTCCGCCAGCAGGGCCGGCGCGGCGCCGTGGCCACGATTGTCAACGTCCGCGGCTCGATTCCATCGTTCAAGACTGCGAAAATGCTGGTTCGCGACGACGGTTCCATCCTCGGTACCATCGGCGGCGGTTGCGTGGAAGCCGAAGTCTGGCAGGCTGCGCGCGAAGTCATGGAAAGCGAGAAGCCTCGCACCATGACCTTCAATCTCAACCAGGACCCCAAGTACGACACCGGACTGGTCTGCGGCGGAACACTCGATATCTTCATCGAACCGATTCTGCCGGTTGCGGAGCTCTACCTGTTCGGCGCCGGACATGTCTCGCTGAACGTATCGAAAGCCGCCAGCAGAGTCGGGTTCGACGTCACCGTCATTGACGACCGCGAGGCTTACGCCAGCCGCGAGCGCTTCCCGGAAGCAAAAGAAATCATCGCTGAGGACTTCGATCGTGCCATGGGGAGGCTCAATCCCGCCGAATCTTCCTACATCCTCATCATCACCCGTGGGCATCGCGACGACATGCGCATTCTGCGCTGGGCCGTCGGAACCCCGGCCCACTACATCGGAATGATCGGGTCGAAGCGCAAGACCATCTCCATATTCCGCGAACTGACCCACGAAGGCCTTTCGCCAAAGCTCTTCGAGCGTGTCCATGCCCCGGTGGGGCTCGATATTGGCGCCGTCACGCCGGAAGAGATCGCTGTGGCCATTACCGCAGAACTGGTCGCCATCCGGCGCCACGTTGAACGCCCACTGCCCCACATGAGCTGGTTCCAGGCAAAGAATCTGGCCGGCCCCCCCGCGGATGAATCCACCGCCGAGACCGCCCAGGACAAGCCCAAGTCCTGAGGGAGATTCCCAGCCACCGGTCAATTGGAAATTGACAATTGAAACCTCTTCTTGAATGATCGCTCCATGAGTCGCGCTCCCAGCCTGTGCGCCGTGATTCTCGCCGCCGGCGACTCCACCCGCATGGGACGGGACAAGGCGCTGCTGCCCTGGCCACCGGTGCCTTCCGGTGAACTCTTCCGCCAGACGTTTCTTTCCGCTGCCATCGCGGCACTCGGCCCGTTCAATGATATGGTGCTGGTGGTGGGCGGGAACAATGCCGAAAACATTGCTCCGGTGGCGTATTCAAACGGGGCTTTTCTGGTGCGCAACCCCGCACCGGAACGGGGACAGTTCAGTTCCCTGCAGGCGGGATTGCAGGAGGTCCTCAATCGTGGACGCGACGCCGCTATGATCACGCTGGTCGACCGCCCGCCGGCGGACCATGCCACGCTGCGGAACCTGCGCGATGCCTTTATTGCCTCCGTCGCCGGGGGGAGATGGGCGGTAGTCCCTGAATTTCAGGGCAAGCACGGTCATCCTATAATCGTCGGACGTGAGATGATTGAGGTGTTTCTGAAAGCCACGTCCACCACCACCACCGCTCGCGACATCGAGCACCTGCATCAATCACGCATCGTGTACCTCCCGGTGGATGATCCTTTCGTCGCCATGAATGTGGACACGCCCGAAGACTACGCCGCCTTGTCGGCGCCCCAGCTCAAGTGACCGTCTCAGAAATGAATCTTATGCCCGTGACTGCGAACAGCAAGGCCGCCGCTTTTCTCGACAGCGTACTTCGCCTGCAACTCAAATTCGCAGTATTTGACTGCGACGGCACGCTCTGGTCCGGGGATGCCGGAGAAGGCTTTTTTGCCTGGGAGCTCGATCACGGCCTGGTTCCCGAAGACGTCGTTCGCTGGGCGCGCCCGCGCTACGCCGACTACCGTGCCGGCAAAGTCAGCGAAGATGACATGTGCGGCGAAATGGTGACCATGCACCGCGGCCTGCTGGCGACCGAGGTGCAGCGGGCAGCTCTCGAGTATTTCGATCTCAACATGCTCGACCGCATCTTTCCCGAGATGCGCGAGCTGGTTCTCCGCCTGCAGGCGTCAGGCTGCGAGGTCTGGGTTGCTTCTTCCACCAATCACTGGTTGATCCGCGCCGCCATGCGTCACTTCAATATCCCGGAAAGCCGAATCATCGCCGCGCACGCCGCGGTCGAAAAAGGACGTGTCATCGACCGCCTGCTACGGGTTCCTTCGGGTGACGGCAAACCCAAATGGATTCGCGCTCTCGCCGGCAGAGATCCCGATGCCGCCTTCGGCAATTCCCGCTGGGACGCGGAGATGCTCGAAATCGCACGACATGCTTTCGCCATCAATCCCAACCCGGACCTCGAGCAAGTGGCCAGGGAGCACGGCTGGACGATCTATTTTCCGGAGGGTACCCGGGGGGCGAGTAGTCTTCATGGTTTCGTGAAGAGTAAGTCTGGATACGGCTAGCCTTGCACTTGCTGCAGCGCCGAACTCAGCGCATCGATTGCCAGGTGGCCGGCGTGGCCCGAGGCTTCCGGCAGCCCGCCCACGGCGCTCGCTACGTCTTCCCGGGTTAACCGTGCTGCCTCGCGCAGCGTCTTTCCCCGCACCAGACCAGTGAGCGCCGAGCCGCACGCCATAGCCGGAACGCAGCCCTTGGCCAGGAACCGGATTTCCGCCACGCGCCCGTCCTGCACCCTGAGGGTGAGCCTCAGCATGTCGCCGCAAGCCGGATTGGTAACCTCCGCAGTCGCATCCGGTTGTTCCAGCTCGCCGGCATTTCGCGGATGCTCAAAGTGATCCAGCAGCTCTGCCGAGTACATTGCCGCAATTGTAAACCGGTTGGCGCGGTCGTCATTGCCCGGGTAACATCGAGAGCCAGGCATGCCAACCGAGCACACTCCCCGGCGCATTGTCAGCCTGCAGCCCAGCGCCACCGTCATCCTGGCCTCGGTCGGCCAGTTAGCGCGTGTAGTTGCCTGCACCAGGTACTGTGCCCAGGTTTGTCCAGAAATGGAATTCAGCAGCCGCGCCATTGTCGCCGATTCCTGGACTGCAAAGACCGGGGAAATCCTCGCCGTGCGGCCCGACCTGGTTATCGCCGCCGTTCCCTACCAGGAAAAAGCGGTGACCGAAATCCTGAAGTCCGGCGCGCGCTTCCTCGGCCTCGCCCCCAGAACGCTCCAGGATGTCTACACCGATATCGCCACGATCGCCGGAGCGGTCGGTGAATCCACCCGCGGCGAACGGGTCATTGCGGAAATGCAGGAGGAAATAGAAAAAGTTCGAGCGGCCGTCCGGGGCGCGGAGCGTCCGCGCGTCTTCTGCGAGGAGTGGGGCAAGCCGCTTATCGCCTCTCAACCCTGGGTCGCAGAACTGGTGGACGCTGCCGGGGGCGAGTTCCTCGGCCAGCCTGGAGCTCAACACTCGTTCGATGTGATCGCGGCCCAGGCTCCGGAGGTCCTGATTGCCGCCTGGTGTGGCGCGGGCGACCGCGTGCCTCTGGCGAAGATTGTCCGCGATCGTGGATGGGCGGCGATGCCTGCCGTGCGACAGGATCGCGTCTATTCGATCAGCGATGAACTGCTCAATACTCCGGCGCCCACGCTGGTCCATGGCCTGCATGCCTTGGCGGCGGCGATCCACCCCGGCCGTTTTCCACAACCGTCGCTGGGGCTAAGATGTATTCGGCGTTCCGGCTCTTAAGATTTCTTCATGACCATCGTCCGCCAGGAAGTTTCCGCAATTGCATCTCCGCGACCGGGCGCCGTCGTGCTGACCCCGCGGGTGAGGCAGCCATGAAGCGCGTCGTAGCCGGCCTCATCCTTAAGGACGAAAAGCTTCTCGTCTGTCAGCGGACCCGGCACCAGACGATGCCGTTGAAGTGGGAGTTTCCCGGCGGCAAGATCGAAGACGGCGAGCGGCCCCGCGATGCCCTGCGCCGTGAGCTGGAGGAGGAATTAGGTATCCAGGCCGAGATTGGCGAGGAAGTTTCTCGCCTCCGCCACGAATACAAGAACGGTGGCGCCGTGGAACTCCGGTTCTTTGTTGTCCGGGACTACCAGGGACAGATCGAAAATCGAATCTTCAAGGATATTCGCTGGGCCACTCGCTCCGAGTTGCCCTCCTTTGACTTCCTGGAAGCGGACCTGGAACTGGTTCGAGGTCTGGCCAAGGGTAAACTTCTCGAGCGCTCTTAAGTTGTCGAGCGCATTCTCGGAGCAGAGGGATTCTCCCGCTCCCCAGCATCTTGATATTCTCTTGATCTACTGCGGATTGGAATCCGGTCGGCGCGACAGCCGCGGATGTCCGTCATCCTGGCTGTCATCGCTCTTGCCACTCGAACTGTCGTCGCCGCCGTGTCGGCGCAGCGTGGGCAAGAGTACGTCCTTACCCTGCGGCTGAGAACGGTTCTCGAGCGTGGCCAGCCGGGTCTTGACTTCCTCAAACTCCGAGGTATCCACCTTGTACTCGTCGCGAGCAGGCAGCAGGGTATCGATCTCGTCTTGCGACTTGCGAATCCGGTCGGGCGTCTGGGGATGTGAGCTGAAGGCCTTGGCCAGCGTTCCCGGCTTCTGCTTCTCCAACTCCCGCACTTTTTCGAAGAAAGCGGTAAAGGCCTGCGGATCGTACCCGGCTTTGTACATATACTGCACGCCAAGGTAGTCAGCCTCGGTCTCAAAGCCGCGCGAGAACTTCAGGTAGCTCAGGGGCAGGAGCAGGCCCGCCGCCTCCTGCAGCGCGTAGCCCACACCGCCTCCGACAAAAATCAGCGGGATCGATGCCAGGTTCATCAGTTGACCGCGGGTATTCTCCCGGGCTGCGTGACACGCGGCCACGTGGGCAATCTCGTGTGCCATGACTCCCGCCAGCTCGGCCTCGCTATCGGCCGCCAGCACCAGGCCGCTATCCACGTAGAAAAACCCTCCCGGCAACGCGAACGCATTCACCTCGTCGCTGTCGACCACTTTGATGGTGAATGGCACTTCGGCGTCAGAATTACGCACCAGATTCTGTCCCACCCGGTTGATGTATTCAGTGATGACGGGATCGTTGATGAGTCTGCTGGTGGACTCCACCTGCTGGGAGTACGCCTTCCCCATCTCGATCTGCTTCTCGACGCTGTACCAGTTACCCACGCCGCGGCCGCAACCTACGTTGCGATTACCTATGGCGCCCAAATCATGGATACCGGCAGGGTGATGTTTGCCAGGTTTGTCGGCAGAAACTTGAGCCAGACAAGAAAGAGGGACCAGGAGTATTACGGCGAGAACCCTACTGCGCATAGCCACCACCACCCCAATGTTGACCGAAATTATAGCCACTTTCGGGGAAACTGGGAGCAAGAAGTTTTCCGACTAGCCTCCGCCGCCCTCGACGGTCCAATACAGCAACGCCGCGGTCAGGGCGATCATAATGGCCGCCGTGGCCCAGGCAACCACATTGAAAAGACGCGAGTTTACGTACTCTCCCATGAGTTCCCGCTTGTTGATCAGCAGCAGCATGAAGATGAGTACGAATGGCAGTACTACACCATTCACCACCTGCGAAAGAACTGATATTTTTACCAGTGGCAGGTTGGGCGTCAGGATTACTCCGGCGCCGGCGGCGATCAGAACCGTGTACAGCCAGTAAAAGACTGGAGCGTCGGCAAACCCCTTGCCGACCCCTGATTCGAAACCCATTCCCTCGCACACGGTATAGGCGGTCGAGAGCGGCAGTATGGACGCGGCGAACAAGGAGGCGTTGAACAGCCCGACAGCAAACAGGATGTAGGCATACTTGCCCGCGAGGGGTTTCAGGGCCGCAGCCGCATCGGCTGCGTCGCGCACAGCCCGGTGGCCGTGCACATAGAGCGTGGCCGCACAAGCGACAATGATGAACCAGGCCACCACGTCGGTGAAGATGCATCCCGCCACCACGTCAATTTTGGAAGCTTTGTATTGACGCCGGGTTACCCCCTTCTCCACGATCGACGACTGCAGGTAAAACTGCATCCAGGGAGCAATCGTCGTTCCCACCAAGGCAATCACCATGTAGACATATGCCTGCTGGCGGAAGGCTTCGAGGCGGGGCGGTCTCACCGTGGCCAGCAGCGCGTCTTCCCAGGCGGGGCGCGCCAACACGCCGGCAATGATGTAGGTGATATAGAAGAATGAGGCCGCCAGAAAAACCTTCTCCACGCTCTTGTACTGGCCTTTCACCACGACCAACCAGATGAAGACTGCGCAAAGCGGCACGGTTATAAAGCGGGAGAGCCCGAAGAGTTCAAGGCTGCTGGCTATGCCGGCGAATTCGGCGACCACGTTGCCAAAGTTGGTGATCAGCATGCCGATCATCATGAGGAACGTGAGGCGCAGCCCGAATTCCTCGCGGATCAAGTCGCTCAGGCCCTTGCCCGTGGCGGCGCCCATGCGCGCCGACATTTCCTGCACCACGATCAACGCCAGGGTGGTAGGAATCATGGTCCACAACAGCTGGTGTCCGAACTGCGCCCCGGCGGACGAGTAGGTCCAGATGCCGCCGGCATCGTTGTCGACATTGGCGGTAATAATCCCCGGCCCAACCACTGCGAGGAACAGCAGGATCCGGATCTTCCAGAGCTTCAGGAAACTCATTGGCAGCGTTCGCAGACATAAACGACGGTTCAGAATAAATGCATCATCGCAATCTGAACAGATAGAAAAACAGTTCCCCGCATGGCGGGCTTGAGTTTATTTTTCCCCGGCTGCTCACAAACCTCTGGCCAAGCCGTCCATTCCGTCGTAGATTACCGTTTCCCGGGGGGAATCTCTGTCTCTCAACTCTGGAGCTCCTTACATGCGCCGTGGCATGGCCGTTCTGTGTGCTGTCGTCTTCCTCAGTATTCTTGCCCTCTCAGAAACCGCCGACGAACTGGTGCAGAAAAACATCGGCGCCAAGGGCGGCCTCGACAAGATCAGGGCAATTAAAACCGTTCGTATCAGCGGGAAATCGTCGTCCGGAGGCTTTAATGCCACCGTCGGCCAGGAGAACATGCGCCCCAACCTGGTGCGCGAGAGCTTCTCCATTCAAGGCATGACCGCGGTGCAGGCCTACGACGGGACCACAGGCTGGGCGATCCAGCCCTTCGGCGGCAAGAAGGACCCCATGCTGATGGGCGAGGATGATCTTCGCGACCTGTTGATCGACGCGGATTTCGACGGGCCCTTGGTCGACTACCAGGCGAAAGGCAACACCGTCGAGTATCTCGGTCACGACACGATTGATGGGGACGACGCCCTGCGACTCAAGGTCACGCTCAAAAACGGCGACATTGTTTACTACTATCTTGACCCTGATACCTATCTTGAGATCCGCAAAGAGACGCAGGAATTTATCCGCGGTTCCATCCGCGAGAACGTCACTGATCTTGGATCATACAAGCCGGTCAATGGCGTGATGTACCCCTTTTCGATCGCCACCGGGCCCAAGAACGACCCCAGTTCCTGGCAGAACATCACCATCGACAAGATCGAGGCGAATGTCCCTCTCGATCATGCCGATTTTGCTGTCCCCGCATCCCTGCGGCAATCGGTCAGGAAATAGGAACAGGCATCGGTATCGTAAAAAATCTGGAATCCTGCAAAGGACTTGTCACGATGATTGCTCGCGCTCGTTTTCAGCTCCGCCCGCTCGCGGCCGCAGTTCCCAGCCTGCTGGCTCTGAGCCTTTTCGCTCAGCAACCGGCGAAGTTCGATTCCGCCACCGTCTCTGGACTGCCAGCGCGCAATATAGGCTCCGCTGCCATGAGCGGACGTGTCGCCGCCATTGACGCTATCGAAAAGGATGGGCGAACCACGGTGTTTATCGGCGCTGCCAGCGGAGGCGTCTGGAAATCCGTCAACGGCGGCACTACCTTCAAGCCGGTCTTCGACCGCCAACCGGTGCAATCGATTGGCGCGGTCGCCATTGACCGTTCCAATCCCAGCATCGTCTGGGTCGGAAGCGGGGAAGCCTGGACGCGCAACAGCGTCTCGGTCGGCGACGGGGTCTATAAGTCGACCGACGGAGGAGAAAACTGGACCAACGTCGGGCTCAAAGACAGCGAACACATCGCCAGGATCCTGGTCGATCCCAGGAACAGCAACAACGTCCTGGTCTGCGCTACCGGCCACCTTTGGGACGATAACGACGAACGCGGAGTGTTCAGGACCACCGACGGCGGCAAAACCTGGAAGAAGACTCTTGCCGGGTCGAACAGTTCCACCGGATGCGGCATGATCGCTTCCAGCCCGCAGGACCCCGGCACTATCTATGCCTCGCTCTGGGACTTCCGCCGCCAGGGCTGGACCTTCCGTTCCGGCGGGCCCGGCAGTGGCCTTTACAAGTCCACCGATGGGGGCGAGCACTGGACGGAACTCATCGGCTCGAATGCCAAGGGCCTGCCCGACAAACCCTGGGGGCGTGTGGCCCTAGCGGTAGCTCCCTCCCGGCCCAACGTGGTCTATGCGAACATCGAATCGAAGAACAGCGCGCTGTTCCGCTCCGATGACGGCGGCGCCAGTTGGACACGTCTCGACGCCAGCCGCTTCATGATTTGGCGGCCTTTCTACTTCGGTAACCTGATCGTCGACCCCAAAGACGAACACAAGATCTTCAAGCCCGATGGCCCCCTCCTTCTCAGTGTGAACGGCGGGCAAAGCTTCAGCGTCGTTTCCAGCGGTGCGCACGGAGACTTCCACGACGTCTGGATCAAACCTGAGAATCCCAACATCGTCTACGCCACTGACGACGGGGGTGTCTGGCGCAGCGAGGACGGCGGTACGCGCTGGAAGCACCAGATGAATCTGCCCCTCTCGCAGTTCTATCACGTCAGCACTGACAATGCCGATCCCTACCGCGTCTACGGCGGCCTCCAGGACAACAGCGCCTGGGTGGGAGATTCGTCCTACCCGGGGGGCGTGAGCAACGCGCAATGGGAGAACATGTACGGCGGCGATGGCTTCTGGATGTTCGAGGATACAGCCGACCCTGATTACATTTACGCGGAGGCCCAGGGGGGTACGATCGGACGGATCAACCGCTACACCCACGAGACTCGCGGCATCCAACCGCTGCCCGAATACAACGAAAAGAAGCTGCGCTTCAACTGGAACACCCCGATTCACATGAGCCCCAACGAAAAGGGGACCATCTACATCGGCGCGCAGTTCCTGTTCCGTTCGCGCGATCACGGCCAGTCCTGGGAGCGCATTTCTCCGGACCTGACCACGAACGATCCCGAGAAGCAGAAGCAGGAGCAGTCGGGCGGGGTCACGGTCGACAACTCCGCCGCGGAAATGCACACCTCGATTTACTCGATCTCGGAATCTCCCAGGAACGGACAGATCATCTGGGTGGGCACCGACGACGGCAACCTGCAGATCACGCGCGACGGCGCCAGGACCTGGACCAACGTGGTCGGCAATATCAGCGGCCTCGGCAGGAATTCCTGGGTGTCTACGGTGGCAGCCAGCCGATTCGATGAAGCTACCGCCTACGCCACCTTCGATCGTCACACCCTCGGCGACATGAAACCGTATGCCGCGAAGACAACGGATTATGGAAAAACCTGGACTCTCCTGCCACTTGAGGGCAGCGGGGTGCGTGGCTACGCTCACGTCATCACGGAAGACACGGTCGACCGCAAACTGCTTTTCCTCGGCACCGAATTTGGTCTCTGGATTTCGGTCGATGGCGGCCAGCGTTGGGCTCAATACAAGGGAAGAGACTTCCCCAACGTGGCGGTGCGTGACATCGTCATTCAGCCGCGCGAGTCAGACCTGGTGATGGCCACGCACGGCCGCGGCATCTGGATCATTGACGACATCTCTGCTCTTCGCGCCCTCACACCAGAGCTGATGTCGAAAGAGGCAACTCTGATGGAAAGCCGCCCAGCCGTGCAGTATGTCAGCGCCGACGCCAGCTGGCCGCTGGGAGACGAATCCTTCGTCGGTCCCAGCCGGCCCGGTGACGCCGCCATCACCTACTACCAGAAAGGCCGCCACATCTTCGGCGATCTGAAAATCGAGATCTTCGATCAGGACGGAAAGCTGATCGACACCATCGCCGGCAGCAAGCACCGCGGCCTGAACCGCGCCACCTGGTCGATGCGCCTGAAGGCTCCCATCGTGCCTCCCGCCGCCTCTGCGCTGTTTGCCGCCGCTCAGGGGCCGCGCGTGATGCCTGGGACCTACACCGTGAAAATGACCAAGGGCGACAAAGTCTACACCGCGCCGCTCAAGGTCGTGCTCGATCCGCGTGTAAAGTTCACCGAACAAGACCGCAAGGCGCAATTCGACCTGGTGATGAAGGTCTACAACCAGCTCGGTCACATGAGCTACGGGGTCAGCGCCATCGAAAGTGTGCGTGATTCGGCCGCGGCCCGCGCCGCCCGGCTGCCCGAGAAAGACCCGCTCCGTGCCCGCCTGCAGAATATCGTCGATCAGTGCAATTCCTTGCGCTCGCGGATCGTCGCCACCAAGGAAGGCGGCATGATCACCGGCGAAGAACGTATCCGCGAACATATGGGACAGCTCTACGGAGACATCAACCAGTACGAAGGACGCCCCACCGATTATCAGGCCCAGCGGGCCGATTCCCTGGGACGCGAACTGGAAGACGTGATCCGTGACTTCCAGAACCTGACCGCCAAAGAGCTTCCCACGCTCAACCCGGCGCTCAAGCGGAAGAATCTGGAGGCCATCGAAGTTCCCTCCGAAGCCGATTGGCAGAAACAACATCAAGGCGCGGGGGCGCCGGCGGGCGGAGCTGTGGAACCGGTGCGGGAAATGGACTGATCGGGAAACGCCTGGCCCGGCCCGCCGGGCGGTGTGCCCTTATGCGCCGCCGTGAATCAACCGCAGGTGATCGATCAGCTTCTGACGCGCCGTCTGCAGCTCGGACGTGACCTTCTCGAGGTCTCCCCGTGCTGCAACTGGCTCCCTCGCGTCGCTCAACTGCTTCTGCTTCAGTAACAGCTCTCCCATCTCTGCGGCCAGCTGATCGCACACGTTGCAGTTCATCGGCTCGATTCGCCCGTTCCCCCCTCACTCGACAGGAAATCGGCAGACTACTCGCCTTTGGGGGCAGAAGCAAGTTCTTCCCGTCCACTCGGAAGTAATATGCAGGCATTTGCCTCGGGATGCTTACCGGAGAGACATTCTCGCAGTCTATTCTTAAAAGAACATTTCTTCCCCGAGGCTTGCTGCCATGCGTGAAGTGCGCCGTCTTTCCCTTTGCTTGTTCGTGCTGTTCCTCGCCACCCTGCCGGTTCATGCACAGACGTCCGCCCCCGCCGCAAGCCGCAAGACCAGCACACCTTACCGCGGGGACCTCACCATCTTCGATTCGCCGGGCCGCGACGAGCGCCTGCAGATCAACCGCGTGATGGACATTTTGTCGATCCACCCGGGAACCACCGTGGCCGACATCGGTGCGGGTTCCGGGTGGTTCACGGTGCGCGCCGCCCGCCGCGTGGGGGACACCGGCGAGGTCTATGCGGTTGATATCAATCATGAAGCGATCACCTACATCAATCGACGGGCTCAAAAAGAAGGAGCCCACAACGTCAAGACCATCCTCAGCAAACCCGACGACGCCCTTCTGCCGCCACAATCCGTCAACTCAGTTCTTTTACTGAAGACCTACCATGAGGTCGCGCATCCGATCGTACTGATGCGCAACCTGCGCACTTCGCTCACGCCCGACGCCAGGATCGGAATCATCGATCGCAACGGCAGCGGCGAGGATCATGGAGTCGACAGCAAGGTCGTCATTCAGGAGATGTCGGAAGCCGGGTATGAGCTTGTCGAGAAGGAGGACTTCGTCAAGGCCGACCAGATGGATTACTTTCTGGTGTTCAGGGTGAAAAAGTGAGCAGGGGTTCGAGGAAGAATTTTGGAGCGGGAGACCGGGATCGAACCGGCGACATCCAGCTTGGGAAGCTGGCGTTCTACCGCTGAACTACTCCCGCTCGCCGGGGCAGCCTGCTTAGAGTATCACCCCCCGGTTTTTGCGCACAACTAGGTCCAGCGGAACCACCTCAGTGCCAGCAGGAACGAAATCCCGCCCCACAAGGCCAGAATAATCATCCTTCTTGCCTGTTGCGCCAGCGATCCGCCCTCGAGAATTGTGGAGCGCAGCGCATCGTTGAGCGCCGTCAGGGGCAATGCCTTGATCACAGGCTGCAAGATCGCCGGGAACCGCTCATAGGAAAAGAACACTCCGGAAAAGATCCACATGGGCATCATGACGACGTTGATCAATCCGCTGATGCTTTCAATTTTCTGCGCCCGGGTAGCGGTGAGCAGGCCGAGACCACCGAATGAAAGGGCGCCGACGACTCCGACCAGCAGGATCGTCCACCATGAGCCGGTCACGCGCATGCGGAAGACAAGCACGCCGAATCCGAGCAACAGGCCGACCTCCACGATCATCAGCACCAACCGGCTGCTCATCAGCGCGAGCAGGAAATCGCTGCGCCGCATGGGGGTTGCCACAAACCGCTTCAGCAATTTCCGTTGCCGCATGTCAACGATACCGAATCCGATGCCCCACATGGCTGCATTCATCAAGTTCATTCCCAGCAGGCCAGGGATCAGAAAATCGATGTAGCGCGAACCCGGCTCGCTCGATGCCACCGCAGATGTCGGCACCGGATCTTTTCGCCCGGACGCCGCCTGCAAGGCATCGTCGACTTCGGAGTGTGACAACACGCTCTCCGGACGCGACGGGTCATAGTGATAGACAAATCCACCCTTGCCGTCCGACTCGAGCACCAGATCGTATTTTCCCAGGCGCAAGCCTTGGAGCGCAGCCTCGCGATCAGCCATCTGGACGTGTATCGCCGGATTTTTCGCGTGTATCATGGCCGCCGTCTGCTGTGCTTCCTGCCCGGCGACGATTGCCGCCGAGGTGGTGTCGGCCGGCTTGTTACGGAAGGCGATTCCCAGGCCCAAGGCCAGCAGAATGGGAAAGCCAAAGACCCAGAAGATCACCTCCGGCTCGCGCTTCATCTCGAGCAGACGCGCCGCCAGCAAATGCCGGAAGCCCGACCAGCGGCCGCTCGGCCGCGTAGCCGGCAAGGCTCGCCCCGGTTCTATCGTGCGTACGGGTTGTTCGGAGACTGCCACTCAATCCTCCCTCAAGTGCCGGCCCGTGAGCCGCACAAACACATCCTCCAGACTTGCCTGCCGCGTGGTCAGGTGCAGCAGTTCTTTCTCCTGACGCTCGACGGCATCGAGCAATGGGGGAATGGTCAAGTGCGGTTCGCGGACGGTCAAGGACACGATGTCGGCGTCTTCCCGCACGCCTTCCACGCCCGGCAGGGCCCGCCACACTTCGTGGGCCGTGCCCTTCCCATTGCCGCTCACGGAAAACTCAACCACATGATGCCCACCCAGGCGGTCAATCAACTCCGCGGGGGATCCCTCGGCGATAATCTGGCCGTGATCTACAATCGCCAGCCGGTCGCACAAGCGCTCCGCCTCGTCCATGTAATGCGTCGTTAGCAGTACGGTTCCGCCCGCGTGCTGAAATGAGCGCACCAGGTCCCAAAGCTGCCGCCGGCTCTGGGGATCGAGCCCCGTGGTCGGCTCATCGAGAAACAGAATCTTCGGATTTCCGACCAGCGCCGTGGCCACCGCCAGCCGCTGCTTTTGTCCGCCGGAGAGCTTGCCCACCCAGGAATCCGCCTTGTCTCTCAGCTGCAGTTGATCCAGCACTTCGTCCGAAAGCCTTGGCTCCCGGTAAAAACTGGCGAACAATTCAATGGTCTCGCGGACGGTGAGCTTCTCCGAAAGTCGAGTCTCCTGCAGGGAGATCCCCAGCTGCTCGCGCAGTTCACGCTCGTGGCTCTGCCACTTGTGGCCGAGAATGGTCACCTCTCCCGAGGTTGGCGCGAGCAGGCCCTCGAGAATCTCGATGGTCGTGGTTTTCCCCGCGCCATTCGGGCCCAGCAGGCCGAAACACTCGCCGGCAGCGATCTCCAGGTTCAGGCCGCGCACCGCCTCGACCTTTCCGTCATAGGTCTTGCGCAGGTTGCGACACTCGATGACTGCGGCCATTGTGGGATTTTACCGTACCCAAGCCGGCGCACCCGGCGGCCGGTGATTGCAAACTCTCCCTTCCAGAGTTACCGTATTGCTGTCACTTCCCGCGGGAACGGGGACCGCGGAGCACGCCTCTATGACTGCTGGACGCTCGGACTTCACTTGACGTGCCAATGACCGTAAACCTGTATCTCGTCTCCAGCCAGCCGCCGAGACCGTCATGAAAGGACCGCAAAAATGCTCCGCAGAACTGTCATTGTTCTTCCTGTCCTGATCATCCTCACCTTGGCCGCCGCCGGGCAGGAATCGCGTGATTTCACCTTCCGTTATTCCTTCGCCGTGAAGAACGTTCCTGCGGGACAAAAGTTACGCATATGGTTTCCCTCCGGTCATTCCGACTCCTTCCAGCAGGTGCGCGCCGTCACCGAAACCGGGGATCTTCCCCTGAAGAAGACTCGCGAATCCAAGTACGGCAACGAAATTTACTATGCAGAAACTTCCAAGTCCAAACAGGCGGACTATCATTTTGAGATCGTCTACGATGTCTTGCGCAGCGAGCGTGTAACTCTTGGCGTCTCGACACCACACCTCGCGGATGTGAAGATTACCGACCGGGAGAAGAAGATCGACCTCGCACCGGACGCTCTGGTTCCGACCACCGGGCTGCCCGCCGACCTGGCCAGGAAGGTAGTCGAAGGAGAGTCGACCTCTCTCGAGCGGGCACGCTCGATTTACGATTACGTTTTTGCCACCATGAAGTACGACAAAAGCGGCACCGGATGGGGCCGGGGCGACGTGCTGTACGCCTGTAACGCCAAGAAGGGCAACTGCACTGACTTCCATTCCCTGTTCATCGCCATGGCCCGTTCCCAGGGCATTCCCTCGCGTTTTGAAATCGGCTTTCCACTTCCCGCCGACCACCACTCCGGTGAGATCGCCGGCTATCACTGCTGGGCGGAATTTTTTGAACCCAAGCACGGTTGGGTTCCCATCGATATCTCTGAGGCGTGGAAACACCCGGAAAAGAAGGACTATTACTTTGGCGCGCACGACGCCAACCGGGTGCAATTCAGCACCGGCCGTGACATTGAGCTCAGTCCGAAGCAGGACGGTTCGCCGCTGAACTATTTCGTTTATCCCTACGTCGAGGTGGACGGCAAAGAGTATCCCAATGTCAGCAACCAGTTCTCCTTCTCCGACAGCGGCACAACCGACACTACTGCCCGGCTGGACTGACTTTGCGTTCAAGGAATCCTCATGTTGACCCAAGCTGAGAAAGGATGCACCTTCCGCGCCCTGCACCAGCGCGAGTCCGCCTTCATCATTCCCAATCCCTGGGACATCGGCACGGCGCGCCTCCTGGCATCCATGGGCTTCGAGGCCCTGGCTACCACCAGCATGGGTTACGCCTTCTCCGCCGGCAAGCGGGACAACACCGTCGAGCGCGCGCAGATCCTCGAACACGTGGCTGCTCTCTCCTCCGCCACGGATCTGCCGGTCAGCGCGGATCTGGAAAACGGTTTCGGAGACGATCCCCTGACCGCTGCCGAGACCATCCGCCTGGCGGCCGCTGCGGGAGCGGTGGGCGGTTCCATCGAGGACGCCACCGGGCGCACCGATCAGCCCATTTACGAGAAGGAACTCGCGTCCGAACGCGTCCGCGCTGCTGTCTCCGCCGCCCGCTCGCTGCCGTTTCCATTTACCCTCACCGCGCGCTGCGAGAACTATCTGCACGACCGCGCCGACCTCAAAGACACCATCGCGCGTCTCGAGGCATACCAGGAAGCTGGCGCCGACGTTCTCTACGCTCCCGGCTTGGCCAGTAGGGAAGACATTGCCGCCGTGGTTCGCTCTGTCGATCGGCCGGTCAACGTGGTGATGGGATTGCGCGGAGTTCAACTCAGCCTGAATGAACTCTCAGCGCTGGGCGTGAAGCGCATCAGCGTGGGAAGCGCTCTCGCGCGGACTGCGCTCGGGGCCTTTCTGCGGGCCGCCCGGGAGATGCGCGAACAGGGTACGTTCACCTTTGCCAAAGATGCCGTCAGTCCGCGTGAAGTGAACCCGGTCTTTCAGGGATAGACAACTATCCCTGTTAATCAGGATCCCGTTTGCCCGCAGGCAAGACCGTATGCTTAGGCGCAGGCAGGGGCGCATCCCCCTTGCGATCTTTCCACAAAATTGCGTTCAGCACCGTCGTATTCGCGGCGTCAGGACGTGAGAAGTCCATCTTCTCTGACTCCCTCGCGCCCTGAACTTTTGGCTGATTCACCCTGTAGATCAATCCGTTCTCCCGGTTGGTCGCATCGACGTTGTACGGCGGCTGACTGCCTTCCCCCGAGAACAGCGGCGCCATGACAGGAGCAAACGCATCGTTCTGGTTCATGGGAGACAGTCCCAACAGCGCTTCCATGGTGTGCATCATGTTGACCGTGGTATAGAAGCGGCTGTCGACAAATGGTTTCTCCATCGATCCCGGAGAATACTTGCTGACGACCAGGGCAATCGAACGGTGCGCGTCCACGTGATCCGCCCCGTCCTGGGCGTCATCTTCGATGACGAAAATCGCGGTGTCGTCCCAATAGGGGCTGTGGGACACGGCGTCCACGACTCGCCCCAGCGCCAGGTCGTTATCCGCCACCGAGGCCGAAGGCGTCGGATGTCCCACCCGGGTTCCGCCGGTGTGATCGTCGGGCAGATACAACAACACGAACTGTGGCAGTTCCGTTCCTTTGCCTTCCTGGCGCGCCCGCACGAAGGAGGCAAACTCATTCAGAAATTCGTCGGCCCGCAGCTGGTCGGGATAGTCGGTATTGAAGTCGGGATACAGGGGGTCATAATGCTCCCGCAGGGCGGCTTTGGTGGGGCGCATTTTGCGCAGGGTTCCTATGCTCCAGGGATAGGGACTTGGTGATCCTCGCGGGTCGCCCACATTCGGCGGCAGCGGCTCTCCCTTCCTAATCTCGTCGCGGGAACATTGTTCGCTCAGGTGTGAGGTCGTTCCCTCGGTCGGCGGCGCGGCCGCATCCCGCGGAGGCTTGCACCACACCGCGGCCACGTATTCGCCGTAGTCGCGGTAGGTCAAGCCCTGCTTCGCCAGGTTGTCCCAGATGTATCCCGTAGCCGGGGCATCAACGTCCGGCGCGCCGTTCTCCATGGGAAATTCGTCCGCTACCGTGCCTTGAAAATCATAGGTCCGCTCCTTGCCGCGATACGCGATCTGCCATGTCTTTTCGTTGTAGTCGCTGGTGATGGCGGCGTTCGACCAGTCATGCCCGTCGCCGGAGACTTCGCCACTGTCATAAAAGTTGTCAAGCACGCCAAACTGCAGCGCCAGCTTGTGTTCATTGGGCGTAATCTCCCCCCCGTACATGGTCAGCGAGGAATCGCCGTTTCCCACCTTCAGGTCCCCGAAAATCTGATCGTAGGTGCGATTTTCCTTCAGGACGTAAATGACGTGCTTGATGGGATTCGTCCCCGACCGGAAACGGATTCTGCCGGGATCGGAATGCAACAGGTTGCTCTCTTCCACTTTCCGCGTCAGTTCCGGAAGCTGATTTTCTATGCCCGGATAATTGAGACGCGCCAGCGAACCATACATCAAGGTCGGAAGGTAGGGATGCTCGCGCCGCCTCCGCTCATTCCTGAGGTGGCTCACTCCGTTGTTCGGCCCCGTGCCCTCGCCTTTTGCGGTCGCGATCAGCAGGTCATCCCCTGCAATGGCCAGGGCGCTCGGGTACCAGTCGGTGGGAATGAATCCTGCGGCCGACTTTACGGGGACCTCCGCGCCGCTTTCGATTCTGGAAGTGGAGTTGAACACTGCGATCGCATTGAGCGAGGCGTCGGAGACGAACAGGGTGGTCCCGTCCCGGGAAAGCGCGAGCGCGCCCGGATAGCTCCCCAGATAATTCTGGCCCGGTATCGTCGTGTCCAGCAAGGCCTGCTCCGCTCCCGTCCCGGTCGAAACCACGGCGACCCGGTCCGCATTCGACAGTGCCACGAATAGCAATTTCTCATCCGGACTCAGCATCATCGCCGTCGGATGCGACCCGGGGGCAATGGGATCTTTCGGCTCCAGCAGCGAAATCCAGCGCGCGACGGTTCCCTTCTCCAGATCCAACTCCGCCACCCGCGAGCGATTCCACAAGCTGCACCACGCCCGCCGCCCATCTTTGGTTACGACTACCGTATAAGGAAACGAGGACGGCACAACGGCATGCGTGCTCAGGTCGAATGATTCGAGGACGCTGCCGCTTGCGGGATCGAGCAGCACCACGTTGTCCGAGAGATTGTTCGCCACCAGCAGCAGGTCCTTGCTGTCTC
>DATFTE010000042.1:0-44050 GCA_035262225.1 Terriglobales bacterium | reverse complement strand
CCCCGCATCGGATTTGCCTGGAATCCTCACGGCAATGGCAAAACCTCAATCCGCGGCGCTTACGGCATATTCTACGAATACACGAACGGCAACGAAGCTACCGCGACCGCTCTGGAAGGATCGCCGCCACTGGTGACCACGCCCACACAAAGCAACTTCGTTGGGTATGCCAATATCGGTGTCGCCGGAGCAAACTTCCCCCTGACCGTGGTGTCGCTGCCCTCGAAAGCCCAGTGGCCGTACGTGCAGCAATGGCACCTGGATTGGCAACACGAGTTCCTCAGGAACACCGTGGCCCAGATCTCGTACGTGGGAAGCAAGGGAACCCACCTCGGTCGGCGTCGCGACTTGAATCAGCTTCACCCGGTTCCCCTGAGCCAGAATCCCTACAAGCCGGGCGAGGCGATCGGGCCTAACGATTGCAGTACCTTCCTGACACCCAGTGGCGTTCCCATTTCCCAGGACTTAACTACGGTGGTCGGCCAGGATTTCTTTGTCGCCTGCGGGAACAGCGCGGATTTCTTCCGACCCTATGCCGGATACTCGTCCATTCGGCGGCTGGAGAACCAATCTTCGTCCATCTATAACGCAATGCAGGCTTCTGTACGAAGAAATGTTGGATCCCTGCAACTCAGTCTGGCCTACACCTGGAGCCATTCGATCGACGACGTTTCTTCGGGCGGCGACAGCGGTTTCATCGACTCCTACAACTTCCCGATGAACCGCGCCAGCTCCAACTTCGATCAGCGTCACGTCTTCACCCTGAGCTACGTATATGACCTGCCGTTCTTCACGACTCCGGGGCTTAAGCGCACGCTCCTGGGAGGCTGGCAGTGGTCGGGCATCACTAGCGTCCAGACCGGCGCGCCGTTCTCCGTCTACAACGGCGGAGCAGGAAGTATTCCCTCTGACAATGCGGGCGTGGGCAACAATGTTGGCACGGGTTCGTATCCCGACCTTATTGGGGACCCCACTCTGGGTATCCCGCACATGACAGGTGGAGTCGGCTTCGGTCCGCTCTTTGGCAATCCGTCGGTTTTCGTCGCGCCTCGCGGACTTACTTTCGGCGATGCCGGACGTAACATCCTGCGCAACCCCCGCCAAACCAACTTCGATATGGCGTTGTACAAGCACTTCCCGATCAAGGAGCGCGCCTCACTCGAGTTCCGCGCGGAAGCCTTCAACATCTTCAACCATACCCAGTGGGGATACATCGGCGGTGGCGGCGGTTCTGCGGCCAATAACAGCCCGATTGCCTCGTTCACGAACTCGGTGGGTTGCTACGGAGGTTCAAACCTGAACGCCGGCGACTCATCTTGCGCAGGTTCGGGTTTCCTGAGCCCCAACGGCGCACACAACGCCCGTATTCTGCAGCTGGGGCTGAAACTGAATTTTTAGACGGATGTAAGAGCAACCAATGGGCGGGCGGCCTGCGCCCGTCCATTTCTGTTTGCAGGGTACGGCCGGCTTACAACAGCAATGAGATGGACGTGCAAATGGCACCCGTCCTTTTCTGACAAAACATTCAGCACTCACCGACGATCGTCAACCACTCACCACCGCCTTCTGCCGTGTCCGGCTCACCGCTCCGAGCGCCTGATCGAGATCGGCGATCAAGTCATCTGCGTTCTCGATGCCCACCGACAGCCGGATCAACTGCTCCGCCACACCCATCCTGACACGGTCTTCTGGAGAGATCATGGCATGCGACGTGAGCACCGGAATCGACACCAGCGAATCCACCCCGCCCAGGCTGGGAGCCAGCGTAAACAGGTTGAGGGCCTCGGAGAGCCGGCATGCATCCTCGCCGCTACCGTCCACCTCGAAGCTCACCATGCCGCCGCCACCCTGCAGCTGCTCCAGCGCCAGACTGTGCTGGGGATGGCCTGCGAGCAGAGGATAGTTCACCCTCCGGACTTTCGGATGCTTGACCAGAAACTGCGCCACCCGCAGCGCATTCAGGTTTTGCCGCTGCACCCGCACCGCCAGGGTTTTGATCCCGCGAAGCAGCAGCCAGGCCGCATGCGGATCCATGTTTCCCCCCAGCGTCGTCCGCGTGTGATGAATCTGCTCGATCAAATCGGCTCGTCCCGCAATGACTCCGCAAATCAGATCCGAGTGCCCGGCGAAGTACTTGGTCCCGGAATGCATCACCAGGTCGACCCCGAACTCAACGGGACGCTGGTTGACAGGGGTCGCAAACGTGCTGTCAATCATGGTGAGCAGGCGGTACTGCTTTGCGATCGCCGTAACCTTCTTCAGATCCACTACCCGCAGCGTGGGATTGGTCGGTGATTCCAGGTAGAGCAGCCGGGTATTCGGCCGGATCGCGTTCTCGTGCTGGCTGTACTGGACCGTATCCACGAACGTCGTCTCGACACCATACTTCGGCAGCCACTGCGTGAGGAACTTATTGGTCCCGCCATAGATGTCGCGCTGCGCCACAATGTGATCGCCGCTCTTGAGCAGCGCCATGATCGTTGTGGTGATGGCATTCATCCCGGAAGAAAACACTAGCGCCGCGTCCGCGCCTTCCAGTTCGGCAACCGCCTTCTCCGCCACCGTGTTCGTGGGATTCCCGTACCGCGTATAAAACATATCGGTCGGGGTGGCACGCAACTGCTGCTCGTTGTCGGTAACTTCAAAGGTAGAAGTCTGATAGACAGGCGTGGCCAGCGGCCCGTTCTTCTTGCCCAGGTCCGTACCTCCGCGGACCGCCTCTGTCTCCTGCCGGTGCTGGTGAGGTTTCATCATGCTCCTTCGACGGAACCATGGGCATAGGTCATTGCCGCCGGTTCCGTCCCTGTGTATCCAAGACTATCTGCGCATTGCCAGCAGGGCAAGCGTCTCCACCGGCACTCGACCTGCCTATATAATCAGACACCATGCTTGTATCCATCCATTCCGAACCGGGCCGCCCATGCGGCCGCTAGCTTCGCGTCTGAACGTGATGAGCGGCGAGGGCGCGCTCTCCGTATTTGCGCGGGCCACTGAACTTGAGCGCGCAGGACGCTCCATCATTCATCTGGAACTGGGTGAGCCGGACTTCCATCCCTCTCCCGCTGTCAACCACGCGCTGAAACAAGCGGTCGACGAAGGCAAAGACCGCTATTGCGCGGTGCCCGGCGTCCGCGAACTCCGCGAAGCCATCGCTTCTTATCTCCTTGATACCAGAAACCTGGATGTCTCGGCCGACAGCATCGTCGTCGCCCCAGGCTGCAAGACCGCGTTGTTCATCACGCTGATGGTGCTCGTCGATCCTGGCGACGAGGTTCTCTATCCTGACCCGGGGTTTCCGGGTTTCGCCTCCATCACACTCGGTTTTGGCGGTGTTCCCGTGCCCTTCGAACTCAGAGAGCGCAATCGTTTCCAGCCCGATCCCGACCAGATCGCTTCTCTGATCACTCCCCGCACCAGGGCGATCATCACCAACTCACCCAGCAATCCCGTGGGTGCAGTTTACACAGATGAGGTCCAGCGCCGTATCGCCGAGTTGGCGGTGAAGCATGATCTGATCGTGCTTTCCGACGAAATCTATGCGCGCATTGTCTATGACGGCCGTTACCTCTCGATGAGGAGTTATCCCGGCATGGCCGAACGCACCGTGATCCTCGACGGCTTCTCCAAGAGCTTTGCCATGACGGGATGGCGGCTGGGGTATGCAGTCGCGCCGCCGCACATCACTTCCGGGCTGACGCTGATGGTGGCTAACAGCTATACCAGCGTGGCCGAGTTCGAGCAGTACGCCGCGATCACCGCGCTGCGCGATCCCGACGGCGCAACCCCGCGTATGGTGTGCGAATTCGCGGCTCGTCGCGAGCAGTTCATCCGCGATCTGAACCGCGTCCCCGGATTCCGCTGTCTTGCGCCCGCCGGCGCCTTCTACGCGTGGGTAAACATCTCGGAGACAGGAATCAGCGCGGAGGAAGTTTGCCGCATTCTGCTCGAAGACGCCGGCGTGGCAGCCATTCCCGGAGCAGCGTTTGGCGCGGCGGGATCTGACTTTGTACGCTTCTCCTTCGCCTCGTCGAGTGCAAATCTCCAGGAAGCTGCGGGCCGAATTCAGCGTGTGGCCTCGGCCTGGCAAGGAGCCTCGGTGCAATGAAAAAGACCGCAAAAAAGAAGCGAGCTGCGCACGTCCTCGACAAGACCGTGCCCCGCAATGCCCGGAAGGGGACACTGAAGCATGTCTCATGGAGTTCGATTCCCCTCGAGACTCTCAACCCGCTCCTCGAACGCCAGTTCGTCGTCGGACAGGACATCATGGTGGCGCGGGTCCTGCTCAAGAAAGGGTGCGTGGTCCCCGAGCACAGCCATCTCAACGAGCAGGTGACGTACATCCTCGAAGGGGCGCTGAAGTTCTGGATCGACAACCGGGAAATCGTCGTGCACGCCGGCGAAGTGCTCACCATCCCCCCGCACGTGCCGCACAAAGCGGAGGCTCTCGAAGACACGGTGGACCTCGATGTCTTCAATCCTCCACGCGCCGACTGGATGGAAAAGACCGACGCCTACCTGCGAGGTCACAAGTAATCGGGCAGCGAATGACCCAACAGCCTGTTCTCGAACCGGAACTCTCACCCGGACAAGTGCAACTTCGCTGCATCGCCTGCAATTCCGTGCAGCGGAGCGCAGGCCAGAAGTTTCGCTGCTCTTCCTGCGGAGATCTGCTGGAAATCAGTTATACGGGATGGAGTGCGAATCAAGCCGACGCATACAAGTCCGTCTGGCGCCGACGCCGCATCTCGAAAGACGCAATGGATCAGAGCGGCGTCTGGCGCTTTCGCGAGTTGCTGCCACCGCTCGAGAGTTTCGACCACGCCGTGACTTTACGCGAAGGCAACACGCCGCTCTACGCCCTGCGGCGCTGCGCCCGCATCGCTGGTGTCGAACACCTCGAGGCCAAGCACCAGGGCATGAATCCCACCGGTTCCTTCAAAGACACCGGCATGACGGTCGCCGCATCGGTGGCGCGCCAGCGGAAGTTCCGCTGGGTCGCCTGCGCTTCCACGGGAAATACCTCCGCTTCCATGGCGGCCTACGCGTCCCACGCAGCCCTACGCAGCCTGGTGCTTCTCCCGGAGGGCAAGATTTCCTGGGGCAAGCTCTCCCAATCCCTCGACTACGGCGCTCTCACCTGCCAGTTGAAAACCGACTTTGATGGGTGCATGCGGGTGCTGAACGAAGTCGTCGAGCGCGCTCCAGTCTGCTTACTGAACTCTGTCAATCCCTATCGCATCGAAGGCCAGAAGACCGCCGCCGTCGAACTCATGGAGCAACTCGACTGGCAACCGCCCGATCACATCGTCGTTCCCGGAGGAAATCTGGGGAACTCGTCGGCCATCGGCAAGGCCTGCCTGGAAATGAGAGATCTCGGCCTGATCTCCAGACTGCCAAGAATTTCCATCATTCAGGCCGAAGGCGCCAACCCACTGGTGCGCGCCGTGCGCGAGAATGGCGGCAAATCCCTGACACCCGTCCAGGCGGAAACCATGGCAACGGCGATTCGCATCGGCAATCCCGCTTCCTGGAAGAAGGCGGTTCGCATACTCGAAGCCACCGGAGGTGCGGTCGAAGATGTCAGTGAAATCGAAATCGCGCTCGCCAAAGCCGAAATCGGCGCCGATGGTGTAGGCTGCGAACCGGCATCTGCGGTTACGCTGGGGGGACTAAAGAAGCTGGTGAAGCGCGGATTCGTGCGGCCGTCGGAGAGCGTGGTCCTGATCCTGACCGGCCATCTACTCAAGGATCCGGAATTCACCTTGAACTTCCATCGCGGCGAACTCTTCGCGGGCGCCAGGCACCCGAGCGAATCCGCAGTTCTTGCCGGGCAGAGGCGCGCTCCCCTGGTCATCGACGCCAGCGCAGATGCCGTCCTTAAGACTCTCAGCCAACTCGGCGATGCGTAAATAAACTCCCAGGCCTGCGTCGACCATCTCAGTCCGCTAACCGTCACCGCACGATTGGTCGCGCTGGTAGGCCTGCCACAATTCCCAGAGTTCCCGAGCAATGGGCAGGTAGCGCTCGCGTGGCCCGGCAGCCTCGCCAAACCAATGCAGAAACTCCTCGTATACGATGGGCAGCACCTGCTCCGGTGACGTCAATCCCTGCAGGCGCGGCAGAATTGTCCCCGCCTCGGCCGCGTACTCGTCCGTGTTGTGTTCGAAAACGATCCCTACGGGATCGTGCCGAAATAGCAGCGCGACCGTCGCTTCGAACAATCTGTCATACTTGTGCCGCAGCCTTTCCCGCTCCCGCAACAGCTGTTCGCGTGTTCGGTCCATATCGCGTTCGTCGAAATCTACCATGTTTCCCCCTTCTTCACATGGAGCGGGGCTCCTCTCCAGCTGCTGCAGCATGTAAAATCTGATGCTCACGTTCATGACGGCCCAAGCGCACAGCAAAACCCTGACCCTCAAGCTCCCCGCCACCTCGGCCAATCTCGGCCCGGCATTCGACGCTGCCGCGCTCGCCTTCCGTCTCTTCCTTAAGGTCCGTGCTCATCCGGCTGCGGATTTTGCCGTGACCGCGAAAGGAACTGACGCCCAGCTTTGTGGCCAGCTGGAGAATCATCTGATCCTAACGACCTATCGCGAAGTACTTGCCGCGGAGAACAAACCGGCGGTCCCCATTGCGGTGAAAATCGACAACCAGATCCCGCTCGGGAAAGGATGTGGCTCTTCCGCTGCGGCCCGTCTCGCCGGAATCGCGATGGCCGTGCACTTTGGCGGCCTGCGCTGGAGCGACAACCGCATTGTTGGAGAAGCATCGCTTCGCGAGCACCACCCCGACAACGCCGCCGCCTGCTGGTTCGGTGGTCTTACCGTCGCCCGCATGTCGTCCTCGGGCGAAGCCCAGGTGGCCCGCTTTCTCCCCAAGGGGAAATGGCCGCTTCTGCTTGCCGTTCCCAACGCGAGCCTGTCCACGGAGAAAGCGCGTGCCGTGCTTCCCGCCGAGTATCCCCGGGCCGATGTCGTACACAACATCCAGAACTCCATGTTGCTGCTCTCAGCTTTGGTTCAGGGACGTCGCGAACTGCTGACCAGCGCTCTCCACGACCGCATTCATCAACCGTACCGCGCGCCGCTCTGCCCGCTGCTGCCGGCGCTTGCGAGCTTGCCGAGAGAGGTTGGCGTTCTGGGCTCGGTGCTGAGTGGAGCCGGACCGTCAGTCCTGATTTTTCTGGATGGCAACGCGAAGCTGGGCCGGGTGGCGGCGCAGATCAAGGCACACTTGGAAGCAGCACGGCTCCGAGCCGAACTGATCCCCACAGCGACTGAAGAACGAGGAGCTTCGAAATTCCTCTAACCGTCTGATCGCCTCAGTGCCCGGCGTGACGGCGGCGTCCGCCGTTAGCCTGCTGCCGCGCCATTTCTATGTCGAACAAATGCTCTTGAAAACTCAGGCGAGGTTCCTGGGCAAAGCGATCCGGATAAGAATTCAGGGCGTCGAGAAAATTCTCAATTTCCTGCTTCACTTCCTGTTCCCGGCTGGCATCTGAAACATACATAGCAACAACCTTCTTCCGCTTCATTTCCTCTTCCCCAAAATATTCCACCTAGCGCTCGGTCGAGGCGGAACCGATGCGCAAATGCCGATCCTGTGGAAGGAACCAATACTTATCCGGCTGACTTCTCGCAGAATGTAGGGGGAAGCTGAAAATACTTTCAGTCACCAGAACTGTAAATGGCACTTCAGTGCCATACGGCCCCGGGATAGCCCGTGGATGGCGGACTTCAGCCGAAAAGAGGCTCGCCGGACGCAACGAGCCTCCCGCGTAGCCCTACTGCCGGCTGGCTGGCGGCACGATCCCGTTCATCCGCAGGTATTCCACCATCTGCCCGTAATGGTCGAATGCATGCCAGGAAAACGTCATGGCCATTCCCAGGCGAGTGGTCTCGCCTTCTCCAAAGGGGTTCTTGATCGGCTCCACCATGTTCTTTTCATCGATGCTGGCTACCGCCTTATGGGCATAAGCAAAGGAATCCTTCAGGAATTTCATGATATCGGCCTTGCTTTTGACCGAATCCGGCCCATTTTCGCCGCCGATCTCAAGCGGGGGCTTCTCCCCGAGGATGGTCGACCCCACCAGATAGTTGACCGCCGCCACGTGCTTGATCTGCTCGGCGAAAGTGCGCACCCCCTTGAACTCTCCGCTCGACGGCGCAAACGAGTACTTGTCCTCCGGCATCGCGTCTGCCGCCGCAACAAACTCACCCTCCACATTTTTGAGGCTTCCCTCCAGAACCTGGCTGACGCTCTTCTTTGACCCTTGCCCCAGCGCCATGCCTGCCAGCAGCAGCATGCAGGGTGCGACAAACATCATCTTTTTCATGACGTATCTCCTTGGTGTTTGTGGAATTTCTGCCCTGACCCGAGCTAATCTCTGACCACGGAAGGAGCCAGCTCCAGTTCCTGGGCCGTGAGGCGATAGCGCCGGACGGCAAGCAGGCCGCCCGCCAGAGCAATCGCCGAACACAGCAGTGTCGTGGGCACGCCAATCTGATCCGCCAAAGCGCCCCACGCCGCGCTGCCCAGTGCCATCCCTCCCTGCAGGATCAGCAGGTACATGGAGAGGGCCCGGGCTCGCAGCCACGATGGCGACATGGTCTGCGCCGCCACATTCAGGCAGGCCAGGATCCCGATCCAGGCCGTTCCGCTCACGAACAGGACCAAAGTTAGCCAGCCGAAAGTCTCCGTCTGGCCGGCGGCAAACGTGGTGGCGGCAAACACCAGGATGGCAACCATCACCAGTCCATCGACGGAAAGCCGACTGCGCAGCCGGGGAAGTATAGCAGCCCCGGCCAATGCGCCCAGACCAAAAGACCCCAGCAGTAACCCGTAGCCGGTAGCCCCGTGCGGCCGCGCCAGAAGAGGCAGCAATGCCGGCAACGCACTGGCAGCAATGCTGAACGCTCCCGTGCGGATCAGCACGCACTGCACCAGTTTCTCTTCCCGCATGTAACGGAAACCGGCGAGCAACGCATCCATGACCCGGCCCTTCTCCACGTGCTCGTAATGCGTACGCTTCCAGCGATACAAAAAGAAGATCACTCCGAAAAACGACGCCGCGTTCAGCAGGAACGCCCAGCCTGAACTGGTAGCGGCAATCACTATTCCGCCAAGCGCGGGTCCCACCGCTCGCGCCACGTTAAATCCCACCGAGTTCAGAGCCACTCCCGATGCAAGCTGCTCCGGTGAAACAATCTCGGGCGTGATCGCCTGCCACGCCGGATCGTTCATCACCGCCCCCAGTCCCAGGGCGAACGTAAAGGCCAACAACACCCACGGCGAGCAAAATCCGATCAAAGTGAATACGCCCAGCAGCCCCGAAGCCAGGACCATCCATCCCTGGGTGATCAGCAGGAAGCGCCGACGGTCGACCATGTCGGCCAACGCCCCCGCGGGAAGGATGACCAGAAACACGGGAAGCGTGCTCGCTGCCGTCACCAGGCTCACCATCAAGGGCGACGTCGTGAGCTGCGTCATCAACCAGCCCGCGCCCATGTTCTGCATCCACGTGCCGGTGTAGGAGATCACCGCCGCGATCCACAGCGAACGAAACAACGGCTCACCGAGCGGGGCCCAGGGTGATCCCTTCACTCCGGTTGGCAAGCTCGCCGGGATGTTTACCGACTCTGCCATGCTCACTGACCTGCAATCTTCCCCGCGACGACCGGAACATCCTCGCCGAAAGGCCACTCCCGATTCCGCCACGCGCGGATCAGATAAATAACCAGTCCGCTCACCAGAATCACCACCGCATAGCGGAGCTGCTTCAAAGAATTGGTGCGCGAAAAGAGAATGAAGACGAATCCGACTGACGCAATCAGCGCCGGCAGCGGATACAGCCACATGCGGAATGGTCTGGGGAGACCGGGTTGCCGGACGCGCAGCACCATCAACCCAACCGCCTGCACCAGGAACTGCAGCAGTATGCGGATGACCACCAGCGCCGCGATGATATCGGCCAACGATGCGAGGCAGAACAAGGCCGCCACTCCGCCCAGAGTCAGCAGGGATACGACAGGGAAGCGATGCTCAGGATGGACGCGCGCGAATACCTGAAAATAATTGCCGTCGAGCGCCGCCGCGTAAGGTACCCGCGAGTACCCGAGCATCAACGAGAAAACCGAGGCGAACGCTGTCCACATAACCAGAACCGTCGCGATCCTTGCGGCCCAGCTCCCATAGAGCTTTCGCATAAAAATGGAGACCACATACAGCTTTTCATTCGACTGCCCGGCCTGCGTGAGTTCCTGCCAGGGCACCACCCCTAGAATGCTCACGTTCATCACCAAATATAGACAGCCTACGATCAGAATGGATAGCAGCAGCGCTCGCGGTATCGTCTTCGCCGGTTCGCGCACTTCATCGCCCAGAAAGGAAACGTTGTAGTACCCCCAATAATCGTAGGTGGCAATCAGCATCGCCGATCCCAGTCCAAGGAAGAATTGTTTCGAGAGCGTAAATGCGCCGGCAGGGAAGCGGAATGCCAGGCCGGCGTTAAAGTGCGTTAACCCCGCCACGATGATCCAACCTATGGTCCCCAGCACACCCGCCAGCAGCAGCTTCGACATCCGTCCGATGCTCGTGATCCTGCGGTACAGCAGAACCGTTGCCAGCGCGATGGCTGCAATCGCCACCAAGGTTGCGCCCGAAACCCTCCACCCCAATTGCAGCGGGCCGAGAAAGGGGACGTTCAGCACCCCGTTGTGCGACGCGTATTGCGCCTCGAGCGCCGGCCAGAAATAAGATGCGTAGCCCGACAGGCCGATCGCTCCCGACGCAATCGAAAGTGGAGCGCTGAAAGAGAGCTGCCAGATGAACAGAAACGAAATCAATCGCCCCAACTTGTGCGGACCATAGATTTCACGCAGGTAACGATACGAGCCGCCTGATCCCGGCAAGGCGGCGCCCAACTCCGCCCACACCAGCCCGTCGCAGAGCGCGAAGAATGCTCCCAGAATCCACCCCAGCATCGCCTGCGGTCCACCCATGGTCGCCAGGATCAAGGGGATGGTGATGAACGGCCCCACGCCGATCATGTCAATCATGTTCAGCGCCGTGGCCGATCCCAGGCCCACGCCGCGAATCAGCGAGGGCGCGCGACCAGCGGATGTTTGGGTTGAGTCCTGCATCAAGCAGTAGGAGATTGGCTTCGGATTAGGGCATCACCCGCTCGTGGATTCTTTACCACGCGTTTCTCCAGCGACCGCCACTCCGCAACCAGCAACAGCCTGGCCTAGTGGCCAGCGTTCAGCAGATTCACATACAACCGGATCGCTCCCGGCACGCCTGCCGGCAACTGTCGGAAAAACGCGTATCCCGTATAAATGTACGTGCCCTTGCCGTACTGCGTCCGCAACAATCCACCCTTCAGCGGTTGTTCGCCGGGATCATGCGACGCCACGAGCGGCGTGAAATGGCTGTCCCAGTCGGTCATGAAGTACAAACCGCGCTCCTGTACCCAGTCGCGAAAGTCCGCCTGTGTAATCTGGTTGGGGGAATGAAACACCCGGTCCGCCGCCGCGAGGATCTCTACTGGCGCATCTTCCACAGAAACCCGCCCTCGCCCCAACTGCGCCGGATATGGTGTGTAATGCCCGCCGTTGAAGTCGCCCGGGCCGGTGTTGTATTGCACCACCAGCGTTCCTCCACCGGAAACGTAATCCAATAGTTTCCTGTTGTCTGCTTTCACTTGTGCCTGCGTATCGTAGGCGCGGATGCCGAGCACCACGGTTCCATATTTACTCAGATCTTCGCCCGCCAGCTTCTCGGGCGGGATCATGGTCACGTTGATCCCAATCTGTTCGAGCACGGTGGGGATGTCATCGCCCGCTCCCATGATGTAAGCCACCTTCAGATCCCTTGGGACCTTCACATCGACGATGCTGACCCTCTGCGTCGCCGGCTGGTAGTAATAGAAAGTGTCGAGGTCCTCGCGCGTAACCACGGTGTACCCGTCGCTATACTTCTGACCCCCGGAATCAAGCACCGCGCGAATCTGGGTGCGTCCTTCGCTCAGGCTGCCGGCGATTACTTTGAAATCGTAATCTTTCGGCTCCCCCCGCTCCGTCAGACTCACCGGCAATTGCGCAGGTTCCGACTTCCACCCGGGGGGAAGCTCCAACCGCAACGTGCCGCTGGCGCCCCCAGCCGAATTCGCAGTTACGCTCACCCTGACGGCGCGTTCTTTTCCGTCTTCGACGGGAATCACTTGCTCGCCGGGTTCGAGCATGACCGAGAACGCCGGGGCCACCGCCAGCGCCCGCTCCTCCACAGTGCCGCTCGCATTCTTGAACTTCACCAGCGCCACCCCGCGCACGACGCTATCTTTCCCCCCAATGCGATACACCGCGTGCGCCTGTATCGGGGGCGGGGGAAAAGGAAGCGTCAAGTAATGCGGATCGTCAATCTTGTTAATGCTGTCGGTTTCCGGATTGTCTCGATGCCAGTAAGGTCGCGTTACCTGCGCGTTGGCTGGAACGGAAACCTTGAAGCGCGTCGCGTTCTCTTCCTTCGAAAGAACCGTCGCACTCCACCGGCCGGGCAGATCCAGGCTGATGTTGCGAAGCTTTGCTTGAGGATCTGTGCTCGAAAACCTGGCTGTTACCTCAAATGTCTGTCCCGGAACCGCCATGAAAGCGTCTTCCGGCGTCGCTCCCACCGGAACCTCCGTCGCCACACTCAACTGTGCCCCGGCCGCAAGCGCGATGGCTTTCTCAAACTGGCCGGCTTTCTCGCGCAGGGGAAGAAGCAGATCGTCCTTTGCTTCGGCCGAGAGCGAAGACTCCTCCACTCTCGCCATCAGCCGCTGCAAGCTTTCGCTGCCATTGACCAGGGCCCCAGTCGCCGCCGCTGCGGACTTTTCGGCGGCCGCGCTTGCTTCCCCTACCTTCCCCTGAACCCCAGCCAGGCCATCCTTCAGCCACGGAACTTTGCTCTCTTCGCTGCCCAGCCGCGCCGTCAGTCCCGGCAGAGTGGTGTCAATGCCATCAAAGAAATCTTTCTCGTGTCCGTCTTTGTCTCTCGGCGAACTGACCACTGCATCCACCAGCTTGTAGTAGGCGAACCGGTCCCCCGGCTCGACCGTCCATCCGCCGGCTCCCTGCGAAAGCTGGTGCTTCAGCCCCAGCAGGGCGAACTGGATATAGGACATTCCCAGCAGGGGATCGACGTGGCCTGTGTTCATCCTTAAGGTGTAATTCTCGTTAGGACAGGTGGTCGCCAGGAAACCGCACACGTTCCCTACATAAACTTTCTTCGCCTGCCACGGCCGCAGCCCTTCTTTGATCTGCTCCGGGAAACGGCTGGGATCGGCCGCCGCGCGAAACGCCTCTTGTGTCAGAATGGCCGACGCCTGGTGATGCCCGTGTCCGTCGCGATCCGTGCCGCTAAACCGCGCCGCCAACACATCGGGGCGAAAGGCGCGGATCACTCGCACCATGTCTCCCAGTGGGATGTCGTGCCCTTGCCATTTCTGAAACGTCTCGTCGGCCACCTTGGAATAGCCAAAGTCCGCCACCCGCGTGAAATGCTGCTCCACGCCATAGTAGCGGTCCGCCGCCGTCAGCTCCAGGGTTCGCAGCACGCCAAGCACATCGAAAAGATTGCTGCCCAGCTTGTTTTGTCCGCCCTCACCGCGATTGAGCGTGAGCAACTGCACGCTGCGTCCATCGCCGCGCGACTCCAGCGTGAGCATCCCGCCGTCCTCATCGTCGGGATGGGCCACGGTCTGCATCAATCGCGCCGTGGTTCCCAGGCGCCGTAACATCAGCTTGAGGCCCGTGATTCCGGTGTCCTGCGGCAGCGGTTGAACCGCGCTCGCCGGCGCCACGGGGCCCTGAGCCGGCTGAGCAACAGCGAGAAGAAAGGAGAAAGTGAGCAAAATGAATCCTGAGGTGATGGGCCCCAGCCAACTCTGCCTGGGCCGGATCGCCAGAGTTGTCTTTCGCATGACTATGGGATTGTTCTTCTCGCGGATGAGAGGCAAGATTTTTCCTGATATTGTCCCGTGATCTATAGACTCATCCGGCCAGCAGAAGTTAGCGGCCTTCGGGCGACCTTTACTCCGGTTGTCCCTCAGCTCGAGCGGAGGTCTACCCTCTATCCTACCGTATTTACCGGTGCGGAGGAGTCGCCGCCAGCGCCGGAATCCCAGCCTGGCAACTGTGCGCTGCGGTCAGCACTTTGTCGAATTCCGGATCTGATCGAATCTTGCTCAGTAACGGGTCGGAGAGCAGGTTCGAATACGCGCAATAGTTCAACTCGATGGCCAGGGTGAACATATGCAGCGCCGCCGCGTTCTTCCCGCAGTAGGCATAGATGGACCCCTGGTAGTACGAATTCTCCGGGTCAGGCTCAGTCGGTAAGCTGGCCTCCGCCTGCTGCGCCATCAGGTCTAACGCGGGCTGCGGACGCAACCCCAAACACGCCTCCACCAGATCCTTGTGGTAGCGCGGCGGCGCCGGCATCTGTTTCGCCGCTTCCCGAGCCTCCGCCCGCTTGCCCTCCCGCAACAGCAGCGACGGCATAATGTACGCTGCCCACTCCGAACCTGAGTCCAGCCGGACAAAGTCCAGCGCCCGCTGCGTGTTTCCCAGATCCATGAATGCCCAGGCACAGGAACGAAACTGATAGTTGCCCGGATCGAGGGTGAGGGCAGTGTCGCACTCTTTCGCCGATCGCTCCAGCATCCCGGCATAGCGGTAGACGTAACCCAGAGCAAAGTGGGCCTCGGCGCTCTGCGGTCGCCGCTCCACCAGCGCCAGTGCCTGCTCTGCCGCCTTCGCCAATTCGCTGCGCTCCACGTGGTTGGTTATCAACTGCCCCGAGGCGAACACCCGGTTCGGATCGAGCGCCAGCGCCCGCTCGTAGCTTGCGTTCGAACGCTGGAACATCACCTCGCCGCCGCTGGAATATTGCGCGTCGTAGTAATACCGCAGGCCCAGCGCCTCCCACGCCGGAGCATAGCTTTTATCTATCCCCACGGCGCGCTCCAGCATTCCGATCGCTTCCTTGTTCGGTCCGGCATCATGCGGAACCGCCACGCTGCGCAAATAGAGGTCGTACGCCTCCTGATTTCTGGGTTTCGTGCCCGTGTCCAGGAAGCCGCTGGCTGCGTTCAGCACCGGCAACAACCCATGGCGGATCTGCGCGGCCAGCCCCTCCCGTAAGGCGATCATGTCATCGACTCTGGTTCGGACATCGGTCTGCCAGAGCACCTTGTCGCTGCCCGGATCCACCGCCTGCAGCGTGACGAGCAGGTGGTCGCCCTGCTTCAGGTAGTGCCCGGTAAGCAGGTTCCCCACCCGCAACTCGCGGCCGACTTTCTCCAGGTCCAAACCCGAGTCCGCATATTTCTGGGTCACCGACGACGGCCGCACATCGAGCGATCGCGTATAGGTCAACACGTTCGCCGCCTCGTCCGCCAGCGCGAAACGCAGATAGTCGAGGCCGGGATCGCGATTCAGATTCTGCAGCGGCAGCACCGCAATCGCGTTTTTGTTCACACCCCGCATCGCCACCTGCCGGTGCTTCAGCCACCAGATTCCCCCGGAGATCACGGCGGTCAGCAGCAGCAGAGTGATGCCCGCCAAAATGTAAAGCAGCGTATTGTTGGCTCGCTGAAAGGTCTTGGTCGCCGCCCGCCGCGGCAGCCGATCGCGGAGCGTGGAGCGCGTGAGTCCCGATTCCGTCTCCTTCCTCAACTTCTGCAAGTCATTCTTGATGTCGGTCGCGTTCTGGTAACGCCGGCTGCGCTCTTTCTCCATCGCCTTTCCGATAATGCCTTCCAACTCCGTCGGCAGAGTCGGATTCACCATCAGGGGCGATACCGGCCTCTGATGCAGCACCGCGTCGAGCGTGGTCACAACATTGGTCCCGTGAAACGGCTTCTTGCCGGTGGCCATCTCGTAAAGCACCACACCGAATGAAAACAGATCGCTGCGCGGGTCGATCTCCTCGCCCCGCGCCTGCTCTGGCGACATGTAGACCGCCGTTCCCGGAACCACGCCCACCGCCGTCAGCGAATCTTCAATCGGAGTGTCATCGGCGGTGCCAATCTGTTGCGCCCGCGCCAGCTTGGCCAGACCAAAATCCAGGATTTTGACCTGTCCGCTCTGCGTAATAAAGATGTTCGCCGGCTTGATGTCGCGGTGCACAATCCCCTTGGCGTGGGAGGCGGCCAGGGCATCCGCAATCTGGATGGCCACATCGAGCAGTTCGTCCAACTCCATCGGATTTCCCCGGATCCGCTGCTTCAGGCTCTCGCCCTCGAGTTTCTCCATCACGATGAAGGGGTGCCCGTCGTTCTCCTCGATGTCGTGGATTGTGCAGATGTTGGGATGATTCAGCTGCGACGCGGCCCGCGCTTCGCGCACAAACCGGTCCATCGCCTTCTTGTCGCCCGCCAGATTGTCAGGGATAAACTTCAGCGCGACGTGACGGCCCAGGCGCGTGTCTTCGGCTTCGTAAACAACCCCCATGCCGCCACCGCCGAGCTTGCTCAGCACGTGATAATGGGAGACCGTCTCGCCAATCATGCCCTGGCACCCGACCCCGTCGGCGGTAATGTTAGGCCCCTCATTACGACGCGGTCAACTGCCACCGGGGCAGGATCTGGCAACGGGGAAAACGGCTCACCCTGGTTTTTGGGCGGTCGATGAAGGAACGACGCCGGGTGGGTTGGACATGACGCGGGGGCGCGCGCAGAGTGCAGCGCCGGCGGGGCGCCCTAAAGTTTTTCCAAGTATCTCTCTACGAGTTCAACAACCTCGTCCAGCGGATCGTTCGGATCGATCGAATGGAATGGCCGTGCAGCGGTTTGCTCCAGACTATTTGGGCCCCGCACATTTGAGATCACGATTGCTGCTTCGAATCAGAAGGGATGCGCAGCAGCTGGCAAAGCAGGATGAATCTGTCCCGGCGACCAGGGCCAGCGAAGGAGTAGAAAAGGCACACGAGCCGGGGATAGAATGCGGCCAGGGAGGATCGGAACATGAGCAGCCCGCCGGGGAGGCCAAACCCGTATCCCTACCAGAACGAACCCGTCTGGTCGAGGACGGAAAAGGTCATCGCCCGCACCGCTTTCGACGCTGCTCTGAAGCGGGAACTTCAGGACGTCATGCAGAAAGCAAAACAGATGGCGAACCAGATCAAGGAATCCGCGGACGTGTGGGAGTTGGAACACTACCTGACCGAACGTCGCAAAGAAATCGACCGCAAGTACGAATATCGGTATTCGCAACTGACGCACGTGTTTGGGAGACTCTTGTACGAAGGCCGAGTCAGCGAGGAAGAGCTGCGCGGCTTGGGTGACGACAAATTGAAGTCCATCCGTTCACTCGCTGGGTTTTTGGCGAAGCACGCCGACTGACGCGGATTCTGAGCGCTATCGCCGTCAGCAACCGCCGGTCATCCTTGACAGTTTGCTGTTCGACCGAAACGTGGCAGACCTGTGCTGCCGGCAGCAAAGGCGAAGTTTTTCGTGCTCGTGCGCTTGTATCGGCCCGCGAAGACGCCGCCTACCATTCTAAACGGCAACTGGAAGCCACCTGCGTCTCATCCAAAGTTCGCGAAACTGCTCTGGTTTCAGAACCAATCCTGGAGTAGGAGGAGTTTGTGCGCAAATTCAGAGTTGCGGCGTCAACCCTGGCCCTGGCGGGAGCCTTGGCGTTGTCGGCCTGCGATAACGTCACCTACTATAAGGGTGTGAGTTTCGGTCCGCCCCCGCCGCTGGTTCCTGGCCCAGTCGGGTTCGCGCCTAGCCCGGGCTGGGTGTGGACGGACGGATTTTACGTTTGGAACGGCAGCCGCTGGGTGTGGCAGCCGGGGCGATGGCAGCGGCCACCCCATCCGGGGTGGGTCTGGCGGAGTCCCTGGTACGAGCCCTGGCGTGGCGGCTACCGCCTGCATCGAGGACGCTGGGTGCGCTTCTGACGCGCTAACCTGTGATCAAGAAGAGTGGAAGCGAACCGCCTGTGATGGGGAGGCGCAGCGCTTCGAGGGCTGCGAACAAGCGCCCAACTCGCCAGCGCAGTTTGGCGCCTGACGGCCGTCTCCTTTACACGTACAGCCCCGCCGATGATCCCACCCACTCCATGTTCTTGTTATGATCGACGCCCATCATCAGCCCGCGCCCCATGCGGATGATCGTCATCACCGGCTGTAACTCGTCCACCCAGATGAACATGATCCGCACTTCTGCCTTCGTCGGCCCGAACGGTGTCTCGATGACCGGCGCGAAATTCATGCGCCGCTGCAGAATGTACTCTGACCGCCTGCTCGGCGCGATTGCCGCAAGATCGTCCTTCTGCGGATTCATGATCACGCCCAATCCGGCAAAGGAAAACAAGGGCTTCACCACGTAGTTTTCCAGGTCCTCGGGCACCGCCTCCACCCGATCGAGAAACTCCGTCTTCGGTACGCATTTATGTTTCAAGTAGGGCAGGGAAAACTTGCTCATGCGGAAGTACCAGTTGGGATGTCCCGCCCACTCCACTTCCAGATCTTCATTGAACTGAAAGGGCAGCCTCAGGTTCTTGCGCACCAGTTCGTCCACAATCGCCCGGTTGTAAATACGCCGGATTGGAAACCGCTTGCCCCCGTTCTCATAGAACAGGTGACGTCCCGCTTTCCTGATATCGGTGATGGCCACTGTTTTGATTCCCAGCAGTCGCTCGGTCAGAACAAAATCCGGCAGCGTCTTCTGGTGCAGCGGATCCACTTCCATCAGGATCACATTCTGCGGGTCGTGATCTCCCACGATCGCCTGCCGCAGCAGTTTCTTGTAAGCCTCCCAATCCAGTCCGCCCAGCAGATATTTCAGATTCGCATCCAGGCCAAACACTTCCATGTACACCTGCGAAAGCATCGCCTGGTACGCGTAGAGAGAAGGGAAGCCTTGTAACTCCACCAGCTTAGGTTCGAGCTTTCCCGATTCATCCTTTACCAATCCAAAATCCACCTGGATGAACATCGGGTGAGGCGCCTCTTGCGGCACATTCCACTGTGGAGGGATCGACTGAAACGAAGCCTGGCGGTACTCCTGCCCGTTCAACTGTTGAATCAGTTCCTTTCCGTACTGCGACATCTGGTCGAGCAGTGCCTGGGGGAGGAAACACGGGGTCTCGCACAAGCGGAATGGCACCGGCATTTCGCAAGCTTCCGCCATGCGCCGCTGGAACGCCTGAAACTTCTCCGGCGTATAGTTCGCATTGAACGACTGCCGCAGAGAGGAAACCATGAACGTGTGACGCGAGCGCCCTAGCCCGCAAAAAGAAAATAACCCGCCGGCGGCCAAACGAAGTCCCGCGGTCCAGGGCCCAAAGCCGGAGTTCCTACGCCTCGATCAAAAACTGCCCGCCGCTCATAATCTGTTCCGAGTCCACCCAGATATCGAAATTTCTTCCCACCACATCAATATGAGTAGACGAGTACCATTCCGCGCCCGTGTGCGCGCCATAAGGGTTCCCGAATGCAATGTGAATTCCAGGATACTTCTCATCCTGCAAAATCTGCCCGATTACGTCCTTCAATTCAATATTCGTCCCAATTGCAAACTCGCCGACCAGGTCCGAGTTCTCGTCGGTGTGCGTGTAGCGCCAGAAATCCTCTTCCAGTTCGCGATTTTCCGAATGCGCCTCGGTCAACCGGTTCCGCTTCACCCGAATCGTCAGGGGATCCTCCCTCAGGCTCCCGAACTTCGCACACAGCCAGTCGCCCACCACCCCGTCAATGACGAATGTCCCGTTGACTTCCCCCGGAGTGGTAAACACTTCTCCGCCCGGCAAGTTGCCCCATTTGTCAGGACTGATAATGCCACTCGTCTTCAACCACTTGTAGTTGGGATTCAGGTCGGCGGTCAGATCCGTCCCGGCTGCGGTCTTGGCCGTGATCCGCGATGCCTTTTGCACCATGTCGACCACTTTGCTGCTGATTCTGTCCACCTTCAGGAAATCCGCCCGCATCCCTTCCAGCATGATCTGCCGGTTGATGTTCACCATGTGCGCGTGCCGGATCTTCCGCCGGTTCACCACGTCGGTCATCTGCATGCGCGAGCGCAGCTCATTCGCCTGTGCCTGCACGGCAAAGATGCTGACCTGGCTGGTCTCCAGGTCGGCGAGAATTTCGCCCGGCAAATCGGTCAGCGGCCGGGGCGCCAGATCCTCGAGCACCCAGGCGTGGTACGGGCAGCCCATCGGCTCCAGCTCATGCACCATGCTGGCCGCGATCTCTTTCGTAGCCTCATCGGTGATGACCGTAACCTTTTCGCCGGGCTGAATCCGCAAACATACCTTCACCGCATTGCGGGCGCCGGGAGTGTATTCAGGGTCAAATGGGGAGTGATTGAGTTCCTGTTTCGCTGCACTGAATGGAGACTTCATTAGCCTGCTTTTCCCGCGGAAGCTTCCTCCGGCGTCTCTGCCAGACCCACTTCCGTCTCTTGAATGATGTAATCCACGACCTGCTGCAAGTCGCCCGTTTCCGCGAACACGCGCAACTGCCGATCCGCTCCCGTTCCCGACTTCAATATCTCGTGAATGTACTCCAGTTCCTCGCGCGATCCGAGATCGTCCACTACATCATCCACAAACTCCAGATACTCGTTCAATAAATCTCGCACCGGAACTTCCTTCTGCTTGCCGAAATCAATCAGCTTTCCATCCAATCCATACCGTGCCGCCCGCCACTTGTTCTCCATCAGGAGCGCCCGCCGGTACAACCGGAAGCCCTGGTTCGCAGCGTACAACTTGTAAAGCTTGGCCACCGTCGCCTGGATCAGTGCTGCCAGCGCGATCGTCTCATCCACCCGCAGGGGAATATCGCACACCCGGAATTCCAGCGTGTTGAAAAACGGATGCGGCCGGATGTCCCACCAGATCTTCTTCGCATTGTCGATGCAGTTGGTCTTGATCAGCAGCTTGACGAAATTCTCGTATTCGCCCCAGCTGGGAAAGTAGTCCGGCAGATTCGTACGCGGAAACTTGTCGAATACCTTGCAACGGTATGACTTCAACCCAGTGTTCATCCCCAGCCAGAACGGTGAATTCGTCGACAGCGCCAGGATGTGAGGCACAAAGTATCGCGCGTGATTCATCAGGTGAACCGCCGTCTCCCGGTCCTCCACCCCCACATGCACGTGCAGACCGAAAATCAGATTCGCGCGCGCCACCAGCTGCATGTCTTCGACAATATTCTTGTAACGTTCGTCGGGATAAATCTCCTGCATCCGCCAGTCGGCAAAGGGATGGGTCGCCGCCGACGCCAGCCGCAGTCCATTGTCTTTCGAGAGCTGCACCATGTCACGCCGCAGCTTCTTCACTTCCGCCTTGGCCTCTCTAATGTTTCCGCAGACCGAGGTCCCCACCTCGACCACGGACTGGTGCATCTCCGCCTTCACCCGCTCCTGTAAAAGCAGCTTTCCCTTTTCTATGATTTCGGCGTGGATGTGTGAACGCAGGTCGCGGGTGAGCGGATCAACGGTTTGATACTCCTCTTCGATCCCGATCGTGAAAGTAGGCGCCATGACGCGATTTTCGCGGCAGCCGTTGCCCAGCCGCAGCCGTGCCCCCGGCAAGTTAAAACAGTATAACAATTCGCAATAGCTGGGTTCGGAGAATGCGCGCGGTCAGAATCCGAAGGTCAACGAGCACTCAGGCGAACCAGGGATTGATTACCCGCACCGGAAGCTCGGCGGAGCGCTGGGTATTTCGGGTGGCGAGCGCCGCGCGGTGAGCGAGGGCAATGCCGCGATCATGGTATCCCGCAGATCACCCGGCCGGGCCTGTTTGTGGCGCAAGGCCATTAGATCAGCCGCTTTCTCTGCCGCCCCGGCACCGAAAACGGCCGCCCGATGGCTGCTCCGCTGCAGGAGCAGGTCGAACGCCTCGTTCAACAACGGGTCGCCTTCCTGCAGCCATGAGCTGCAACCCGAAACCTGTTTTCAATAGCGAAATCGAAGTAGTCCAAGTGGCAGTCGGCGCCTGGCCACCCAGCCAGGTCACCACCTCGGCGGTCGGGAGCCCGGCGCATCAGCGCCGAGAGGACATTCGTTGTCGGGAAGTATCATTCGCCAAAGGAATCCGTGCCAGGCCTTTGCGGGAGGATCCCTCCTCCTGCTTCACTGCGGCGGCAGGATGTCTCGAGCCTCTTCCTCCATGCTGTGCCCGTTGCGGCGCGCCGGCAAGCAGGTAACTTCATTACGCCCTGGCCCTCTTCTTCGCCGCGGGTTTCGCCGCTTTCTCCCCCGCCAGGAACGCGGACCAGCGCAACTCCCGCGCCGGATTCTCGTCGCTCAGCGCCTTCTTCACCGCCAGATCCGCCACCGCGTTGACTACCCAATCGAAGTTGTCCTTCCCCACCGAATGCACATCTGCGTCCGGTGCCGGATTCATGAAGTCAATCGCATACGGTACGCCGTTCTCCACCGCAAACTCCACCGTATTCAGGTCATACCCCAGCGCCTGGCACAACGTCCGGGCGTCTTTCTCGACGCGCTCCAGAAGCTTGGGGTCGAGCGGCGGCGGATTTTTCACATAACGCTCGTGGTGAGGCGCCCGGGGATCATACTGCATGATGTGTACTTTCTCCTGGCCAACCACATAGCAACGGAAGTATTCCTTGAACTTCACCCCGCGCTGCAGCGTCATGCACAAGTCGCCGCTCTCATTGTAGGCCTGGAAAAATTCCTCCCTCGAGTGCACGTGATGCACATTCTTCCAGCCGCCGCCGTCATACGGCTTCAGGAAAGAAGGGAAGCCCACGTAATCAAAAATCTCCTCCCAGTTGAGGGGGAACACCAGGTTCCGCATCGACTGGTCCGTGGTCCCCGGAGGATGCCGCTTGTGCGGCAAAAGCACCGTCGGGGGGATCGCCACACCCAGCTTGGTCGCCAGCGCGTAGTTGAAGAACTTGTCATCCGCTGTCCACCAGAACGGATTATTAATGACGATCGTCCCCCCCAGCGCGGCGTTCTTCAGGTACGACCGATAGAAATCGATATCCTGCGAAATGCGGTCAATGATCACCCGATACCCGCTGGGCTCTGCCATCTTTACCCCGCCCAGCTTGACAAACTCCGCCGATACGCCGTCCACTTTCATGCTGTTGATCTTCTCCACCAACGCCGGCGGAAAGGTATTCTCCATCCCAAAAATAATTCCAATCTTCTTCACAATTCGTCTCCACTTCTAAGGTGTCATGTGAGCACGGCGGTCGAGAGGTCCCTTTATTCGCTACTCGGCTTGCTCTCGAGGGCCGCTGCCTGGTCCCGGTTCCCTTCCGCATACCAGGCGGCGTTCAGCGAGAACCAGAGGTCCAGTGCAAAAGAGACTGCCGACCCACGGCGAATGACCGATGACTAGTAAAAGTACTTTCCCGCCATCCGCAGCCACAGCGGCCAGTCGTGCTTCGAATTATCTCCCCATACGTCCAGCCAGTGCGGCACTGCCTTCGCGTTCAGCATCGCTGACAGCTTGATGTTCTGGTCCAGGCACATATCCCAATCCGCCGAGCCCAGCACAATCTTCATCTGCCGGTAACCGCTCAAGAACCAGTCGTCGCTCATGTTGGGCAGAAAATCCATCGGGCAATTGAAGTAACAGTCGTCGTCGTAGTACCCGTCCAGAAACTGATGAATGTCGTAAGCCCCGCTCATCGCCACACAGTGCGTCACTACATCCGGGTGCTTCAACGCAAAATTCACCGCGTGATATGCGCCAAAGCTGCATCCTGTGACCGTCACCTGCGACGATTGGTTTCTCCAGCGGAGAAAGGGAAGGAACTCGTGCAGCAAGTAGCGCTCGTACTGCAGGTGCCGCAATACCCGCACCCGCGGATGCACGCCTTTGTTGTACCAACTCTCTGTGTCAATCGAGTCGGGACAAAATACCTGCAACTCTCCCCGGTCGATCTTCGGTCCCAGCACCCCGATCATGCCCCGGTCTTCGTACTCGAAGAATCTTCCCATCGACGTAGGGAAGACGATCAACGGCATCCCACCATCCCCCAACACTAGCACTTCCATGTCTCGGTGCAGTTGACTGCTGTAAGCCTTGTGGTATTCGCGGTTCATCTGGCGCGGAGTATCTTACCTGAACCTGCCCGCTCAGCCTACCCTCGTGTGAGGGCCCTCGCCTGCTTGGTCCGAGCCGCCAACGTTGGGCAAGGACACGGCCTCGACTGGCTTCGCCAACGCCTGTGGGAGGCGCTGGAGGGCACAAACCTCGGTCTTGCCTCCCCAGTCGCGCAAGAAAACCGCGCTCCAGCGGCTGAGGGGGGTTCCTCACCCTGCCGCTGTGCCTTCTCCGTGCCCGCTGTCTCTTAGACTTTGCTGTTGGTGATTTTCCGCGGGAAGTTCCTTCAGCCGGAAGCGAGCGCGTGAGTCAACGCACGGCGGCAACTTCCTGGCGTCGCGCCCCTCGCGGTTTCTAGCTGCGCCGTCACTCGGACTCACTCTTCGCGTAAGATGTCGCTCTGTGCGCATCCTCTCCGAGGCCGAAGTGCGTGAGCACCTTGATCCCGTCGCTCTCATTTCTCACCTCGAGGCCGCCTTCCGCGACCGCTTTTCCGAGATCATCATCCCGACGCGTATGCATCTCAGTCTCGCCCACGGCCTCTTTCTCATCATGCCCTGCTACGATCGCGCCGGTGGCGCGCTGGGCATGAAGTTGGTGACCGTCCAGAGCCATCCCCAGGAATCCGCCGAGCGTGTGCACGCCACCCTCCTCCTTTTTGATCCCCAAACCGGATCACCTCGCCTGCAAATGCCGGCGGGCTATCTTACCGAGGTCCGCACCGCCGCTTCCTCCGCGCTCGCCACCCGGTTCCTCGCCCGCGAAGACGTTGCCACCCTCGGAATCTTCGGTGCCGGACGCCAGGCCGGCGCCCATCTCAGGCTCCTGACCAAGGTCCGCAGCTTCGCCCGCATCATGCTATGCACGCGTGACTTGGGTCGTGCCCGCACATTTGCCCAGCAGATGTCGCTTGAACTCGGCTTGCCTGTCGAACCCTGCGATGCCGCCACTTGCGCTCTGAACGCCGACGTCCTCTGCACGTGCACGACCTCTTCAACCCCGCTCTTCGACGGAAACCTGCTCCGTCCCGGCACCCATCTGAATCTGGTTGGCGCCTTTCAACCCCACGCCCGCGAAGTCGACTCCATCACCGTCAAACGCTCCGCCGTCGCGGTCGACACCTACGACGGGGCTCTCGCCGAAGCCGGCGACCTCTTGCTCCCCATGCAGGAAGGCGTCATCAGCCGCGATCACCTGCAGTGGGACCTCCACGAACTCACAAAAAAGACACCCTTCGCCCGCACCAGCCGTGATCAGATAACCCTGTTCAAGAGCGTTGGCACGGCTCTTGAAGACCTGATCGCCGCCGAGCAAATCGAGCAAAGCCTGGTACGGAACGTGTCGGGCCGCTAACCGCTGAGCCGCCGCTGCCGCCTGCGCGGTACTTCTCTGCGCGCTCTGCGTTTCTAGACTTACGACCGCGGCACTTTGCTTGGTGTTCATTTCGCATACTTGGCGATCTTTGCTGCCTGGAAGCTTTGGTGTTCGCAGCTCATTTCAGGGGACGCCGAACTCCTCCCGCCGTTCTGCCCGCAACCTTTCGCGAGCTTTTTGTCTCAATCCCAGCGCTGGTTTACCATCTTAAAAAGGCATGGACTCGCAAAAGCTGGACGCCTTTGTTCATCGACCGTTGGTCGTGCTGCTGGTTCTGCTGGTTCTGGCTGCGTTCGCCTTTGCTGCTGTACACCGCCTGGTCAATCGTTTCGGCTCGCGGCAGCGGGTCCTCGCCGCGCAGATTTACTATCACGGCCTCGATGCCCAGCGGCAGCAGAACCCCGCGACCGCCATCGCCGACTTCCGCGCCGCTCTCTCCTACGATCCCGAAAATTACACCTACGAACTCAGTCTCGCCAAAGCCCTCGTCGCCGATGCCCGTTACGAAGAGGCTCGCGCCTACCTGGCGACTCTCGCCGAACGCGCCCCGCAGGACGGTGACGTCAATCTCGAACTTGCCCGCCTCGCCGCCCGCGACCGCAACTCCGACGACGCCATCCTCCACTATCACCGCGCCATCTATGGCCTGTGGTCCACCGACCCCGACTCCAACCGCCGCCGCACTCGTTTGGAACTTGTCGATTATCTCCTCCAGCAAGGCCAGCGCATGAACGCACAAGCCGAACTCATCGCTTCCGCCGCCACCCTCGCCCCCGATCCCGCGCTGCATCTCCGCATCGCTGATCGTTTTCTCGAAGCTCAGGATTCCGCCGACGCGCTCGATCAATACCGCCAGGTCATCCAGCTTGACCGCGACCATGCCGGTGCCTACCGCGGAGCAGGCGAAGCCGCCTTCGCGCTCGGCCAATATCGAACCGCTCAGCGCTACCTGCAAGGTGCCCTCGATCGCGGCATTCAGGATGCCCAGGTCAGTGCCATGCTCAGGACCGTGAACCTGGTCCTCGAGAGCGATCCCTCACGTCCCAACCTCACCGCCACCGAACGCCGCGCCCGCATTGTCGCCGCCTTTGACCAGGCTGGAGCACGCGCCCTCCAGTGCCTCCAAAGCCAGAATAAGGACGAAGACGGCGCCGACCCCCTGCACCAACTCCGCGCCCACTGGATGGAACTCGAGCCCAAAATGCGCAACAACGCTCAGCGCGCCGACGCCACCACCCTGGTCGACGCCTTAGAGACCGTCTCTCGCATCGAGCAACTCACCGCCACTCAATGTGGCGAACCGCAGGGCCTCGATCTCGCTCTGCTCCTGATCGCCCGCAACCGCGAGGTCGCCGAACGATGACCGCAGGTCCCGACGCCGGCGCCCCACGCTCTCTTTTGCGCCTTGCCTTTCAGGAGGAGCGCTTCTTCCTCGTCCTCTCAATTTTCATCGGAGTATTTTCCGGACTTGCCGTCGTCTGCTTCCGCATCGCCATTGACTGGAGCCGTATCGCCTTCCTCGGCCCCGTCCCTCAACCGCATCAACCGCGCCTCATCCTCGCTCCCGTTTTCGCCGGCTTTGTCGTCGCAGCTCTGGTCCTGCATCTGTTTCCCGCCGTTCGCGGCAGCGGCGTCAATCAGACCAAAGCCGCGCTCTACATCTACAACGGATACATCCCCTTCCGTACCGGGATCGGTAAATTCCTCACCTCCGCCCTGGCTATCGGCTCCGGACAATCGCTCGGCCCCGAAGACCCGTCGCTGCAAATCGGTGCCAGCCTGGCTTCTGCACTCGGACGCTATCTTCGCCTCTCGCGCGAACGCTTGCGCCTGCTCGCTCCCGTAGGTGCTGCCGCCGGACTCGCCGCTGCTTTCAATGCCCCCGTCTCCGCCGTCCTGTTTGTCATCGAAGAAGTCATCGGGCGCTGGAGCGCAGGCATCCTCGGCTCCGTCGTCCTCTCCGCCATCTCCAGCGTCGTCGTCGTGCGCTTCTTTCTCGGCTCCGAGCCCTTATTCCGCATCCCGGCCGTCGGCCTCATCCGCCCGCGAGAATTGCTGGCCTACGCGGCTCTCGGACTGGTCGGAGGTCTGGCGGCCGTCATCTTCGCGAAAGCCATCTGCTTCCTGCGTCCCCGTCTCAAAGCCATGTCCCGCTGGACCCAATACTTCCAGCCCGCCCTCGCCGGACTCCTCGTAGGCCTCATCGGCTACCTGGGTGCCCCTCAGGTCATGGGCGCCGGCTACGGCTTCATAGATCAGGCCATGCACAACCAGTTCACCTGGCAAATGCTCGCCATCCTGGCCGGCCTGAAAATCGTCTCTACCACCGCATCGTTCGTCAGCGGCACTCCCGGCGGCATGTTTGCTCCCACGCTGTTCATCGGTGCCATGCTCGGAGGCGCTGTCGGGGGCCTCGAACACCACTTCTTTCCCACGCTCACCGGATCCGTGGCCACCTACGCCCTCGTCGGCATGGGAGTCCTGTTCGCTGCCTTCCTCCGCGTCCCCATGACCTCGGTCTTCATGGTGCTCGAAGTCAGCGGAAACTACTCCATCATCGTCCCTGTCATCCTGGCCAACACCATCGCCTATGTCATCTCCCGCTCCCTGCACTCCACTCCCATCTTTGACGTGCTCACTCGCCAGGACGGCCTCGATCTGCCATCCCTCGAAGAACAACGCGAAGAACGAGTCCTCCGCGTCGAAGACGCCATGCAGGTCGCGCCCACTCCGGTGCTCGAAGATGCCGAAACCGTGGCTGATGCCAATCAGCGTGCGAACCAGTCCCAGGCCGACGTCTTCCTCGTCCGCCTGCGCCCCACCGGATGGACCACCGTCTCCCGGGAAATGCTGGCCCGCCTGGCCAAGGAAGGCAAAGCCGAGATGACCCTCGGCAGTGCCTTGCCCACCGGACGCCTTCCCTACCTGCATCCCGACCTCCCGCTCGAAATCGCTCTGCGCTACGTTTACCAGGCGCTCGTCATCCCGGTCGTCAGCCGCGCCGACTTCGGAAAACTCGAAGGGGTCATCTCCCGTGACGCGGTGCTCAACAAGTACACGGTAGTAACCAAGACAGACGCCTAGGGACAGTGCCCAGAGCGGCGCAACCGTAGGAAACAATGAAGATTAGAAGTTGTGAAGAGAAGACAGGATCAAACCCGGGAGATTTCCTTCGCGTACTGCGTGTTCTTTGTGGTTGAGTGCTTTTTCTTTACTTCTTCAATTCGCCATCATCAATTCCTCAAAAATGCTTCGGCGGGGCGTTTGCCCCGCCATGCGGATTTGTCATCCCGCTGCTGGGCCCACTCATGTTGCTGTGCACGCCGGGGCCCATCGATCCCATAGCTCCCGGCGCGAAGCAGGTCACCCGCCCGCTTGGCGCGACCCGCAGTTGTGACGGGCACGCCCCGCTGCTCACGTCTCCCGATCCCTGGGACTGCACGGTAAACAAATTCCCATCGGCATTGCCCGCCACACCCACCGTCATGCCCGGCATGTCATAGGCGACGTAAAAAGCATGCTTGCCCCTGGCTGCATCGAGAGCGCAATCGCTGGCCGGTTTCAGCGCATCTTGTGTCTGCGAGTTTACCCGCCCGCAATCTCTGGCCGCACTACCAGCAAATTCCGCCAGCTTCTGCTGCACCGCGTCGTTCTTGGCGGAGGCCACCGCCGAAGGCGCCGGCAGGGAAACGGGAGATGGCGACGAAGAAGAACTTGCCGGAGCAGACGCTTTATTGCACCCAGACACACCTGCGGCCAACACCAGAAGAAGAATGATCTTTTGCATGATTCCGCAATTGTAATCGAAACCCGCCGCCAACATCACGCCCGCGACCTCTGCGATTCGGAATGCTGACTTCGTCGCGATCCCTGCGTACGTTGCGGTTAAGCGCATGCGGATCGGTATTCGCTCTTTCCCCGATCTCCCAGCCATTCTCCGCGGCCTCAGCCATGCGAGATCTGCCCTGTCGAGTTTTCCTTCGCGTTTGAAAGCTTGACCGCGGTTCGATTTGCGCCCGCACTCTCTGCGGTCTTCACCGGAGCCCAGAGCCCAAAGCCCAAAGCCCAAAGCCCAAAGCCCAAAGCGTGTACTACGCCAAGGGTGTCCCCTGATGAAAAATCAGCCGCCATCCGTCGTGCTCTTCCTTCCACGTGGAACTGCGATAGGTGCACGAGGTGGTTTCTTCCCCCTGATAACGCCTTCGCGTCTTCGCGATATAGGTCACGATGGCATGCTGCTGGTCAATCGGCAGTACCTGAAACTTCTCAAACGAACAATCAAGAATCTTGATCTGCGCGATCGCCTCCAGCAATTCCGCCCGAGAAAACAACCTCCCGCTGCTTCCAATCTCGCAAAACTTCTCGTCTAACTTCGCTTCCAGCGCCGCCCGGTCGCCGCGTTGTTGCGCCGCCACCAGCGACATTTCTTGCCCGATGAGCAATTCTTCCAGTTCATGGCTGGTCACAGTCATACCCTCTTCCCTTGGTTCAGATCGCTCCCTCATGTTTCCCGCCCCCTTTTTCCGCCCTCCCCTCGGATAAGATCATCCTATGCGCGCGATGCTCCTTCACCGCCCCCTGCCCGCCGAGCAAGGGCCGCTGCGCCTCGAAGACATACCTGCTCCCACGCCCGGAGCCGGAGAGATCCGCCTGCGCATCCACTGCTGCGGCCTCTGTCACACCGATCTCCATACGGTCGAAGGTGAACTGCCGCTGCCCCTGCTTCCACTGGTCCCCGGCCACCAGATCGTTGGCACGATTGACGCCACCGGCGCCGGCGTCCGGCAATTCAAAGAGGGAGACCGGGTCGGCATCCCCTGGCTGTACTCGACCGACCAGACCTGTAACTACTGTCAGCGCGATCTCGAAAATCTGTGCGATCGGGGCCGCTTCACCGGCTACCATGTCAACGGCGGATACACGGAGGCCATCACCATCCACCCAGCCTACGCCTACCCGATCCCCAGTGTCTTCCCGGACGAAGCCGCTGCCCCCTTATTGTGCGCCGGAATCATTGGTTACCGCTCCTACCGCCTGAGTGGCGTAAGAGAAGGAGAGCGTCTGGGACTTTATGGCTTTGGCGCCTCCGCCCACATGGTTCTGCAGATGGCGCGTCACCGGGGAAACGAAGTCTATGTTTTTACGCGCGCAGCCGTTCACCGCGAACTGGCCGGCGAGTTGGGCGCGGCCTGGGTCGGCGCCGCTGAAGATCAGCCGCCCCATCCGCTCGACGCTGCCATCATCTTCGCCCCTGCCGGAGCTCTGGTCCAGCACGCTCTCCGCGGCTTGCGCAAAGCCGGCACACTGACTCTGGCGGGCATCACCATGAGCGCTATCCCGCAAATCGATTACTCTCTGCTTTACCAGGAGCGTGTCGTCCGCAGCGTCGCCAACAGCACCCGCCGCGACGCCCGCGAGTTCCTGGAACTTGCCGCTGAAATTCCGGTCAAGGCCGAAGTCACCCTCTATCCGCTCGAACAAGCCAACCAGGCCTTGCAAGACCTGAAACACAGCCGCCTGAAAGCCGCTGGCGTCCTTCGCATCTGACTGGCAGGAACCAAACGGGGCGGTCGAAGTCCGTGCTCCCACCCAGCCCGAGCGCACCCACCCTTTACGTCAAGACCCATGGTGTGTCGCCGGCAATTTTTCAAGGCGGTATTCTCGGCCGGCAGCGTGCTCAAGGAATTTCTCCCCGGTCTCGGCCCCCGCCCTCGCCAAGAAATACCAGCCCGCATCCCAGCAGCTCTCGGGTGGCCTACAATCGGGAGGATCCAGCTCTATGCCCACCCGCTACACCAGCAAAGAACTCTCCCCGAAAACCTGGCCCGACTTCGAAAGACTCTTTTCCCAGGGCAATGGTTGGGATTTCTGCTGGTGCATGCACTTCCAGCGCGCCCGCTCGTCGTCCGCACACGAAAAACTGCCGCGCCCCAAGCGCAGCATGCGAAATCATCGCGAGAAGCAGGCGCTGGTCGCCGCCGGACGCGCTCACGGCGTTCTGGTCTACGCCAAGGGACAGCCCGTCGGCTGGTGCCAGTACGGCCCCCGCGACGAGCTCCCCCGCATCGACTTCCGCCGCAGCTACCTCGACTCCGCGCCGGACCCGACCGCCGGAAAAATCTGGCGCATCACCTGCTTTGTGGTGATGAAGTCATTCCGCCGCCAGGGCGTCGGCAGCGCCGCCTTGCAAGCTGCTCTGGCTTCCATCAGGAAGGAAGGCGGAGGCCTGGTCGAAGCCTACCCCGTCCTCAATTGGGACGATCTGCGCCGCTCGGAAATCCGCCGCCGCGGCCACGCCCCTTCCTTCGGCAACGTTTCCACCTGCGGCACCGTCTCCATGTTCCAAAACCAAGGATTCAAGCTCATCGCTCCCATCGGCCCCATCAATGTCCTGATGCGCAGAATCGTCTGACTCCAACCCTGATGAGCTGCTAACCGACAACATTTTTCTCCGTCCTAGAAATGGATATGACCAGACCCTTCCTCGGTCGCCACGTCTACGGATTGGCGGCCATCGCCTTCGGCCTGATCACCCTGGTCTGGCATGACTTCAACACCTGGCAACAGATTCGGCCGCTGGGCAATGTTTCTCACCGCGAGATCCTAATCTATCTTGCGGTCGCAATCGAACTCTTTGGCGGCATCGCGATTCAATTCCCCAAAACCGCGCGCGCCGGAGCCTTCTTTCTCGGCGCCCTGTATTCCATCTTCGCCGTGCTCTGGGTACCGTTCATCGTTGCCACCCCGCTGGTTTACGATCGCTGGGGAAATTTCTTCGAGCAGTTCTCCATCGTCTCAGGCGCGCTCATCATTTATGCGATGGCCGCCAGACCAGCCCCTAGGCTGGCCCGCCTCGGGTACATCTTCTTTTCCCTCTGTGTCGTCTCCTTCACCCTCGAACAGGCTTTCTATCTTCAAGGCACCGCCTCATTCGTCCCCAAGTGGATCCCTCCCGGACAAATGTTCTGGGCGATACTGACCACCCTCGCCTTCGCCCTCACCGCCATGGCTCTGTTTTCCGGACGCTTCGCCCTTCTCGCCTCTCGCCTCCTCACCGTCATGCTGCTCGGTTTCCAGCTGCTGGTATGGCTGCCCGCGCTCTTCAAAGTTCCCCACAAGCTGATCAATTGGGCGGGCAACGCCCAGAACCTCGCCATCACCGCAGCCGCCTGGATCGTCGCCGATTTCCTCGCCGAGAAATGACTCTCTTGAAGACGAGAAAATGCGGGGACGGGCCTCCCCGCCCGTCCAGTTGCGACCCGCAGCTTCCCAAAATGGATACTTCAAGCGTCCCCTTTTCCTTTCAACAACTTAGCTCCATCAAATGCTCACAATCCCCACTAAACCCCCAAATTCCCCCGTTCATTGCCTTCCGCTTCGGCTTTCTGTTGAGGGCTCAATAGCATAGTCACATACACCCAACCGGCAGAGGTGCCTCCGGTCGTTGCCGGGGTGAAGGTCATAACAACACAAGGTCTTGGGGTAGATCCCAGGGAAGGTGGCACTGCCACGCGTTCCCGGACATTTGAAAGCGAGAGGACATGCACAAGCCAGTTAAATATGTGGAGAAGGCTGTCACGGTTGCTGCCACCGGCGTGTGGGCAGTGTTCGAGCGCTTGAATCGCGTGAAGCCCAACCCGTCGCCCACTCCCGCGTGGTCCGACAAGCCGCTGCTCAAGTCCTACGAAAAGTCGAAGCCGCCGCTCGGATGGCCGCGCTCGACCGACTCGCTGTGCCCGAAGTGCGTTCCCGAAATCCGCCAGCAGATTCTGGACGGCAAGCTGCCCTACGAAGTGCTGATGAACGAAAAGGTCGGCGAAATCAAGGCCACCATCATCGAGTGCGAGGGCAAGATCATGATGGTCAAAGAGTGCCCCAAGCACGGGCGCTTCGAAGATGTCATGTCGATGGACACCGCCTTCTCGCGCCACCTGGAAGAAGTCTTTCCCGGACGCGACATCCGCGCCCACAACGACGAGAAACTGCATCATCACGGATCGTCGACCGTGAAGTACGGGCGCGGCTCAGTGCTGACGATCGACCTCACCAACCGGTGCAACATGATGTGCGATCCCTGTTTCATGGACGCCAACCAGGTGGGCTTCGTGCACGAGTTGAGCTGGGAAGACATCAAGACCATGCTCGACAATGCCATCACTATTAAGCCGAGACGGCAGATGTCGGTGCAGTTCTCCGGCGGCGAGCCCACGCTTTCGCCGTACTTCCTCGACGCCGTTCGTTACGCGCGCAAGGTGGGATACAACAGCGTACAGGCAGCGACCAACGGAATCGAATTCGCCAAGAGCCTCGAGTTCGCGCAGCAGGCCGCCGAAGCCGGATTGCGCTATGCCTACCTGCAGTTCGATGGAATTGGCAACGCCGCCAACGCGCACCGCAAGGTTGGCAACCTGTTCGACGTCAAACTGAAAGCCATCGACAATCTGCACCGCGCTGGAGTGGAAATCGTCCCCGTCGTGACGATCGTCAATGGCATTAATAATGAGCAGGTCGGACGCATCATCCAGTTCGCGCTCGATAATCCAAAGAAGATCGGCTTCCTGTCGTTCCAGCCGGTCAGCTTCACCGGACGCGACGAAGCCGTCACCGACGAGCGCCGCCACGCCCAACGCTACACCCTCTCGCATCTGGCACACGACGTGAAGAATCAGACCGGCCTCGGCGAGCCCGCCCGCGACTGGTTCCCGATCTCGTTCATGGGAACCTTCTCCGACTGGGCCGACCTCATGCACGCCCAAGACGCCGACAACAACTGGGGCCAACTCAGTTGCGGTTGTCACCCGAATTGCGGGACGGGAATGGCGGTGATGATTGACAAGGAGACGAAGGAGGCGGTTCCCGTCACTGCTTTTCTGAAGGGGGATCAGCTGGCGAAGGATATCGCCAAGGTCAACGATGCTGCGAGAGGGAAGACGCTTACGGCATTTGGAATGGCGTTGTGCCTGATGAAGAACTACGATCCGTTTAAGTCGCCGACGCATTTCAAAATGATTGACCTGTTGAAGAAATTCGATAAGAACTACAACGTGACCGGAACCAATTACGGGAAGGTGGGACCGGATCGGACGATTGACGATGTGATGAAGCGGCGGCAGGACCGGTGGAACTTCCTGTTTATTGCCGGCATGTGGTTCCAGGATCTGTTCAATTACGACTTCCGGCGGACGGAGCAGTGCATTATTCCCTACGCGACGCAGGAAGGCGAGATTTCCTTCTGCGCCTACAACACCGGCGTGGGATGGCGGAACATCATCGAGAAGATGCACATGACCGCAACCCTCACCAAGTGGTACGAGGAGCATGGACGGCACGAGATCTTTGCCGGCGGCAAGAACGTGAAGATGGAGAGCACGGACCACTCGCTGGTGCTGAAGGATGAAATCGTGACGCTCGAGGAGCAGCACGATCTCGACAAGCTGGGCATCGCCAAGAACGCGCGGGAGGAGAAGATTCGGGCGCGGGATGCGAAGCAGAAGAATGATCCCGCCTACAACGCGCGCATGGCGGCCTTGTACCGCGAAGTGGTGTTGAAGGAGAAGCCTCCCGTCTCGGAGAACGGGTTTATTCCGTTGACCACTCTGGCGCCCGCAAACGGCAACGCGGCGAAGTCGGAGGTGGAAGAGGGAGAGCCGGTCGCCGGGGATTAAGCATAGTTTCGGGTTCCGGTTTCGAGAAGGGCCGTTCCTTTGGGGACGGCCCTTTGGCTGGTGCGAGGAAACGCGTTTGACCGCCAAGGCGCAAACCAGGCTGTCCATACAGTATCGCGACTACCGGCTCACTGCGACGCAAAATCTCACCAAACCACCTGCCACACCGCAGCGCTTCGCGCACGGATCGGAACTGCCCTACTAATAATGAATGTCCCCGCGTGGTTGGTGCGGATTTCGGTGGCGCGCGGGAACACCCGTCCTCCGACGAACCATCCTGGGGGTGCGAAAGTTACGGAATTGTCATCTACGCCTCACCCAGCCGGTTACATCCCATCGTCGGGTCCTCGGCATCTGTCTTAGGGCTGCTCCTTCATCTGGGTCGCTCTTGTCTTGGGGCAATCTATGGCAGGAGTGTGAGCATGAGGCCTATCAAACTTGCAGGGTTGCTGGCAGTGGCATTGGTGCTGGGTGCTTGCGGGAATTCCAGTTCGAACCCCAACAGCTCGATTAACGGGAACTGGAGCGCGACGTTGCTGGATGTGAACGGCAGGGCCGTGTTTGGTTTTACCACCGTGCTGACTTCGATCGGAACTGGCGAACTCACGGTGACGAATTTCAAGTTCACGACCAGTTCTCCGTGCTTCGGTTCGGGGTCGACCGAGACGGGCGGCTTCAGTTTGAGCGGTAACTTCAACGGCACGGTCATGGGCGCATTCACGCTCACGGTGCAGTCGGGTGCGACCGGTTCAAACGGCAATAACAGGCTGTCGTTGCAGGGAACGGCGAATAACAACAACACGGTTTCCGGCACGTGGACACTCACCGGTACGGGAGCGGGATGCACGGGTTCGGGGAACTTCACGATGAACCGGGGCTGAGTACCTGATCCCTAGTACCAGGACGCAACTCAAAACCCCTGGAAAAACACCCTTTCACCTGAAGCTGGCGAGATGGGACTGCCCGGGCCCGGCCTTTCCGCCAAGATGGGGGCTGCCTCGCCCTGTCAGACCCGGGCTCCGCCGCAACCAAGCCTCGGCAAAAACCCGCTGTGATCGCCGGTGACTGGGGTACTCTAAATATACCTTGACACGTATATACTCTATAGAGTATATAAACGGAATGGAATCCGTCTTCGAAGTCATTGCGGAGCCGAACCGCCGCGCGATCTTGAGCGTCCTGGCCTTGTCACAACAGTCGGTGGGAGAGATCGAGCGCCAACTGCGAATGCCGCAGCCGGCCGTGTCCAAGCATTTGCGAGTACTGCGCGAGGCCGGTTTCGTAGAATCCACGGTAGACGCGCAGCGCCGTCTCTACCGGCTGAAACCCGAGCCGTTCCGGGAGCTGGATACCTGGCTGGATCAGTTCCGGCGGTTTTGGTCCAGTCACGTGGATGCTCTCGAACGCTACCTTGATCGCATGGATCCATCCCCGCCAACGAAACAGAAGACAAGGAAAGAACGACGCGTCCCAAACCGCGAACCCAACACAGGAGAAACGAAATGAAAATCAGATTGACCAGCGTGTACGTGGACGACCAGGACAAGGCGCTGCGCTTCTATACCGAGGTGCTGGGCTTTGCCAAGAAGGCCGACTTCAGTCAGGGCCCATTTCGCTGGCTGACCGTATCTTCCCCCGAGGAGCCAAACGGCACCGAGCTGCAGCTGGCGCTGAACGACAGCCCCGCGGCCCAGGCATATCAGCAGGCGCTGTTTCAGATGGGCCAGCCCGCGGTCATGTTCTTCACCGACGACCTCAGGGGCGAACACGAGCGGATCAAGGCGCGGGGCGCCAAGTTCACGATGCCGCCCACCGACGTGACCGGCTCGACGATTGCGAGACTGAACGACACCTGCGGCAACCTCATTCAACTTGCCCAGTTGGGGGCCCGGTAAAGAGAGGGAGGAGAAGATGGCCGACCGCGCGCTGTATACTCCGGGTCCCGCCAGTGGGGCGCAGATGCGAAGGGAAGAAGGAGAGAACTGGACGCTCATTCTTGTCAGGGAATTGCGTCACTCGCCGGAAAAAGTCTGGCAGGCACTTACCGACCCGGCGCATCTGCGCGAGTGGGCTCCCTTCGACGCCGACGGGAGCCTGGGTACGGTTGGGGCCACGGTGAAGCTCACCACGGTGGGGGCGCCTAAACCGCACGTTACTGAAACGCGGGTGACGCGAGCCGAAGCTCCAAAGGCGCTGGAGTACAAGTGGGGTGGCAATGATATGCGGTGGGAACTCGAACCCTCTGGCGCCGGCACGCGTCTGACGCTGTGGGCGGGCATCAATCGTCGCTTCATCGCCATGGGTGCTGCCGGGTGGCACATCTGTTTCGATGTGCTCGATCACCTTCTCGCCGGTCATCCCCTTGGACGCCCCGTCGGCCGCGACGCCATGAACTCACCCGGCTTTCAGCGATTGCACGCCGAGTACGCCAGGCTGTTCGGCGTTGAGTCCCCCGGTTGGCCGCCGAAGGCGACCGAAAAGCCGTGAACCCCGGGCGCCCCATCCTTGCGCGCTCTTTGCGCCAGGATGCGATTCCACGGAAGTTTCGCGTCGGCCAGGACTTCTACCGGGGGTTCAGGGAAAAAAAAGACCGAACCTCAAATTCGAGGAGTGACACCATGACCCGACCAGCCAACCCAGCCAATATCATAAGCCGAGGCCTCTCACGTACGATTTTTCGCTGGATTCACCTCGTCTTCAGCATTCCCATCCTCGGTTACATTTATAGTCCTTTCGACAAGATTCCAAACTATGCTCCCGCGACTCGGTTTGTCTTCGTTCCGGCAATGATCCTTTCTGGACTATGGATGTGGAAAGGGCATGTCGTTCGCCGGCTGATTTCGAAAAGATCGGCGGGTGGCACAGGTGTGTACTCGACCCTGTGATCTTCGCTCGGCGGATCAGGCGACGACCTCGGGCAAAGCGGGGAGGAACTATGTCACGCAGCAAAGGAAATCGAGAAGGACGAAGCGTAACCCTGCATGTGGTTTCCAGTCTGGATGGTTTCATCGCGAAGCCGGACAACAGTGTCTCCTGGCTGGATTCGACGGGAGGCGTCTACCAAGCCGGGGTTTCCATTTCCGAGGAGGAAGCGGCGACCTTCGTCAAAGCGATCGACTGTTATGTGCTCGGTTCGCGCACCTATGAACACGCGCTTGAACTGGGCTGGCCATACGGCGATACTCCGGCCGTAGTGGTGACCCGCAGAGAATGGCCGCCGGCGGAGAAAAGCGTCGAGTTCTATTCAGGCGATCTCAAGACGTTAGTTGACGTGAAGCTCGCGCCTCGATATCGAAACATCTGGCTCGTGGGCGGCGCCATGTTGTGCCAGCGTTTTCTTGAACTCGGCCTGGTAGACGAAATCAGGTTGACCGTAGCGCCTGTCCTCCTAGGTGAAGGACTCCGGCTGTTCGGTGGTTCCCCGGCCGATGAGAGGTGGAATTTGAAGAACGTGGTGGCTTACAAGAACGGCTTTGTCGAGCTATCGTACTCCGCCCCAACCGCATAAAAGCTCTCCGAAAACCATGGCAAACGTGACCCTTTCAGAAAAACAACGCGAAAAAATACTCAAAACATTGCAAGCCCGCTTTGAGAAAAACATGAACCGCCACCGGGGTCGTGAATGGGCCGAAGTACAAGCCAGGCTCGAAGCTCAGGCTGAAAGACTGTGGGCACTCAATGAAATGGAGAGAACTGGCGGTGAACCGGACGTGGTTGGAGATGACAAAAAGACGGGCGAATACATTTTCTGTGATTGTTCGGCGGAGAGTCCTGAAGGCCGAAGGAGTCTTTGCTACGACCGGGAAGCGCTGCGGTCAAGAAAAGAGCATAAACCGCGGGATAATGCCGTGGATGTGGCAGCTGCCATGGGGATTGAGCTTTTAACGGAAGAACAATATCGCGAGTTGCAGAAACTTGGAAGTTTCGATACCAAGACGTCGAGCTGGGTGAAAACACCGTCCAATATCAGAAACCTCGGCGGCGCGCTCTTCTGTGATCGCCGCTTCGACACTGTTTTCGTGTATCACAACGGTGCGGAATCTTACTATGCCGCCAGGGGGTTCCGTGGGTCGCTGAGGGTCTGAATTCGGACGGTGAACCGGGGTACCCTGCAGCCTGGTTTGTCAGCCGGACAATGCATGTGACGGGCTGACATTTCCATTCAAGCCAAAGGCGGGCTTGAGGGGGACACCCTGTACTTGCGGAGGTTGCGGGTTATGCTGAGCAGGCCTAAATTAACTGCGGGAGCAGGAGCTGAATATGAAAATGTCCGCGGAATCTGCCTCTCGACACATCGTCGAGAAGATCAAGGAACTTGGGGACTGGCGGGGGGAGACGCTCGCGAAAGTGCGCGAAATTGTACATCAGGCAGATCCTGAGATCGTCGAGGAGTGGAAGTGGGTCAAGGCGACATCGCCGGGGACTCCGGTGTGGTCCCGCGGCGGTATCGTTTGCACGGGAGAGACGTACAAGAACGTCGTCAAGATGACCTTTGCCAAGGGAGCTGCGTTGAAGGACCCTTCCCGTCTATTCAACTCCAGCCTCGAAGGGAATGTGAGGCGCGCCATCGACATCCACGAAGGCGATAAGGTCGATGAGACTGCCCTGAAGGATCTGATCCGGGCTGCAGTGGCGCTCAATCTCAAGAGCAAGCCAACGCTCCGGCGAGCCAGCCGCAAGCGGGCCGACTAGCCGACCCTTTCGCGGCTGCCTGTTTTGGCGGGACCAGGTGTTGCCGCTGCGCGGCTGGATGGCCCGGAGCGCCCGTCCCTGCCCGCCTCGTGCGGATTCCGGTTGCGGGTTTTCGGCGCGCGCCACCCGGCGAACGCCGCCCCGCGTGCCCCCGCTCGTGAGGCGGACGGGTGGGGAGGTCCCGTTCTCACTAACGACAGGGAGACTTACTTTTGGGCCTGGAGGAGACGGATTGTGCCGAACATGGTGGCGAAGGCGGCCGTCTCCTCAAGGTTCGAGAATCCAGTGTGACGGATCAGCTCCGGTAGACGGCCGGCTACGTTGTCGCGGGTAGGTCGGAAGCCGTCGAAGATCTGCACCCAGAGAAAGGCAAAACGCTGCAGGGGATTCAGCGGACGTCCGAAGTCGGCGATGTGAAGCTGACCTCCGGGGCGCAGCACCCGACGGATTTCGGCGAGGGTCTTCTGTTTCGCGTCGCGCGCCAGGTGGTGAAACATCAGGCTGGAGACGACGCCATCGATCGCTTGATCGGGAATGGGCAGGGCGCAGGACATCCCCTGCTGAAATTGGACGCCGGTACCGGCGGTGGTTTTCGCGCGGGCGAGGGCCAGGACCTGGGGATCCGCGTCAAGTCCCGTGACCTCGGCCTGGGGATAGCGGGACTTCAGCATGAGGGTCAGAGTGCCGGTGCCGCAGCCGAGGTCGAGGAGGTGGTGTCCGGGCTGGGCCGAAACCTGCTCGACCAGTCGGGATTTGAAGGCCGACTCACGGATGGTGGCCTTGATGATGAAATCGTAGCAGTGAGTGAGCGGATGATAACGCAGCGCCGGTATGTAGGCGGGTTCCACAAGAAGTCCACAGTGGACGATCGCAGGTGACCAATCGCTTGATGTTACCACCATGAGAGGCGCAGCCTGTCGTGGACTTGCTTTCCATTTATTTCTGGGTGGCGGTGCGATCGTCCCGCGGTGGCGGCCAGTGCCTCGTTCCTGGGGCCAGTAGGCTCAGTCGGATCATTGATTGGGGAGCTTGACGAAGCTGTAACGTTCCGGTGGGACGGGGCCGAAGGAGTAGGGGAGGGGACCGTTGAAAGAGGCGTAGAAGCCGGCCCCGCGGCGGTTGCGCATAGTGATGACGCAGCAGGGGAGCGGCAACTCGAGAACCTGGTTGATGATGTCGGGGGGGAAGTCAAAGAGATTGCTGTTGTTCTCGGGATTGATCATTGTCTCGCCGGGTTGTGCCTCGCGGCTGCGCTCATCGTAAGGGCGGGCGCCGAACTGCTGCATGTAGTACTGGAATCCCCAGTGTCCGGAGAACCAGACGACGGGCAGGTTCGCAGTCTTGTCATGAATCATGCCGGCAGCCGTGCGGGCGGAGTTGGCGAGGCTCGTGTCTCCCCGTGTAATCCATAAAGACAGGAGGGCGCAAAGGGCCAGCGGCAAGGCGACGCGGGCGCGGGTGAGGTGTGCGTGCTCGAGACGGCGCGCGATGAGGATGGCGGCAGCGGGAATGAGAGGGAGGATGGAGCGGGCATTGACGGTCCAGTTGATAAAGGTGGAGAAGATGAAAGTGCCGACGATCCAGAGGGCAAGAAAGATGGAGTCGGCATCGCGGTGTCGGCGGAGATCGCTGACGGTGAGCGCGAAAACGGCGATGCCGGCGGCGAGAAAGAATGCGAGTTGCAGGCTGACGGGGCCCCAATATTCGCGAGGGATGGGCGCGCCGAGCGTGATCCATTCGAGGTAGACGAAGAGCGCTAGAAGCGCGGCGGCGGAGAACAGAGCGGCAAGCCACTTGCGCGACCAGATTATGGGAGCGAAAACGAGCGCAGGGAGGGTGCAGCCGCCAAGGAAGGAGAGGCCAATCAGGGTCTGGCCCACAACGCCCGACCAATCCTTGCCTTCGCTGCTGGCATAGGAGACAGCGTCGGAGAGCAGGCCTTGTCCGTAGAGGTTTTGCGTCCACCATTGGTATGCGATCAGAACGGCGGTGGGGATCAGCAGGTAGAGCAGAGATTTTTCCAGGCGGCGAAGCCGTACGATGGAATAGACGATCAGGAGCGGGATCAGGCTGGCTCCGAAATACTTCGTTAGAGCGGCGGCTGCCAGGAGCAGGCTGGAGGAGGTGAGATATAGCGGACGGTGAGGCTCCAGGCCCTGGATCCAGAAAAAAGCGGCCCACACCCACAGGGCGAGCATCATGGTGTCGCACATCACGCCGGTGGCCGAGATCATGACCGCCGGCGCGAAAAGAGTCGCAGCGGCGGCGACGATGGGATGGGAGGTGAAATGGCGCGCGAGTTGATAGGTGCCGGCGATCAAGGCGAGAGCGGGAACGAGGAAGGCCAAGTGCATGGCGCGCTCGGAGAATCCGGCGAAGCTCCCGATCAGGGCGGCGTAGTAAGAGGCGAGAGGCGGATTTTTGGTGACCGCCCACATGTGCATCTGGATGGTGTACCAGACGAGATCGAATCCGTAGGGATCGGCGGGGTGATGGGTGATCTGTTGAGCGGTCCAGAGGAAGAGGGGATCGTCGATATTAAAAGCCTTGGCGGTGAAGGGCAGCAGGCAGGCGAGTGTAACCCCGCCGAGGGCCAGCATGGAGTGCCGGTGAGTCCAGGTTGCGGGCAGCAATGAGGCCGATTGGGGTTCGGGCAGGGGCTTTTTCACGGTGGCTTTGGGCAAAGGCGTGATCCTGGCGGGCGCAGGATACCTGAATGGAATGAGAGAGTCCATGCGCTTTCGATTTCCTCCTCTAATGCGGACTTGCTTGTTGTTCCCGGCTCTCCCACCGTCTACCCGGCGGGCTGGCGAATGGCGCTCGTGTGCCGCGGGCGATGTCGAGCTCGCTCGGCCCGGGCGGGAGACGCCCCGCGCACCGCTGACCGGCGGGGGAACGCCGACCTCTAACCAAGGGACGCGTAGGAAAGTCCTGCGCGCTCGGCGGATGGACATCGGCGGCTGTCCCTGAGTGAACGCCAGGACTAAAAAAGGCCCCGCGTGCGGACGGGGCCTGCAAGGAGGAGGAACAGATGTTATTTACCGTCTTTGCCGTTAGGGCTGCCGACGCCGGTGCAGACGTCCCAACCAGGTGCGGCGAGGATCCGATGTTGGGTCCGCAGGCTCCAAGCGGTATGCGCGGCGTCTCCGCGGTGCTCAATCCTCGGGACCAGGACCATGCCCGCGCCGGTGTGGCGCTGGGCAAACGCGGGGCGAGCGAAAACGAGGAGGAATGCAATGACGAGGAGCCCGGTGTGACCACTCATACCAACTTCCTTGGCTGAAGATTGCTGCCCGCCGCTGGAAAAGTGGGAGGGCTTTCCCGGATGGCCCCACCGCCTTTGCTTTTAGGACGAACCACGGGGTTGGGGCGCTAACAAGTGTGTTTCATAGGCTTGCGGAAGGGGGAACGTCCGTCCTCCATCGCCCGGTATTTGTGCGGCTGGACGGCCGGGGCTCCTGTCCCCGGCGAGCATTCGTCGATTGGTAACAAATTGTTTACAATAGAGGACTTCAAGCTCTCCAAACCATAGCTGTCATTGGCAAGGCCCAGGATTACAAGGAATTTGGAACCGACGATCCAAAAATCTGGACATCCCGTGTCGCCTCTCTACTGGCGCGTGGAAGGCACCCTGCTCGACCTGACTACGGTTGAGCCGATTGCCTTCTTCACCTGGAACGCGCAGACGTTTACCGAACGGTGGGTACGGCGCGGGCTGGTGTTTCTGATGGCGGTGCTGCGTCCTTTTCTGTACGCCGCCAATCGGGTGTTTGCCACGCGCGTGGTGCACGCAGTGCTGCGCGGGGTGAGCCGGGACCGGCTGGACTGGCTGGGCGAAGAGTACTTCCAGTACAAGCTCAAACCTCACTTGAAACCTGATGGATTAAGGACGCTTACAGAGCGGATGAACTCCGGTGCGGAGGTGGTTCTGGTAAGCCAGAGCCTGGATCACGTGATGCGTCCGCTGGCGCGGTATCTGGGTGTGAAATGGGTGATCGCGAACCGCCTGGAGTTCCGCGACGGCACTGCAACCGGACGCCTGGTGAATCCGGTGATTCGGCCGCGGGGCTTGTTCGCGCGAATTACCGGAGCCGGGCCTGATGGGACTCGCACACCCGAGCGGCTGGTGCGGGATCTGGCTTTGAACAGCGGTGAGGTATTGCAAGGGGCGGTGATTCCTTCCGAGCGGCAGGAAGTGGAGCGGCCGGTGCCGATCGTGGACTTTGACGGACGGCAGGA